>NZ_SPKP01000059.1:7537-143352 GCF_023127835.1 Pseudomonas sp. B329
TGATCAGGCGAGGGACTTTGCAGAGGTTCTTGGGTAAAAGAAGTCGGCGTTATTCGCGGAGATGGCGAGGAAGTTTCGCCTAAACTTCAGGTAAACCGAGGCTTGGTGGTAGGAATCGGATTACAGGTGGAACAGTCTTACAGCTTCAACTGCCCAATCGCCTTGCTCAACTCACCCGCCAACGTCGCCAGTTCATTGCTGGTGGTCGCCGACGACACGGTCTGCTGTACAGTGTTTTCGGTGACATCGCGAATACTCACCACGGCGCGGTTCATCTCTTCGGCCACATGGCTTTGCTGTTCGGCGGCGACGGCGATCTGAGTATTGCTTTCGCGCATCTGCGCCACGGCACCGGTGATTTGCGCCAGTGCGGCGCCAGCTTCCTGGGCTTGTTGTACGCAGTCGTCGGCCTTGAATGAGCTTTCCTGCATAAAGTCCACCGCATCGCGAGTACCGGCTTGCAATGCCGAGACCATGCGGGTGATTTCGTCGGTAGAGCTTTGCACGCGCTTGGCCAGGTTGCGAACTTCGTCGGCAACCACCGCGAAACCTCGGCCCATTTCCCCGGCGCGGGCGGCTTCGATGGCGGCGTTGAGGGCGAGCAGGTTGGTCTGTTCGGCGATGCTGTGGATCACCCCGACCACGCCGTTGATCTGTTGGCTGTCCTGGGCCAGTTTCTGGATCATTTCGGCGGTCTGTTGTACGCCGTTGGACAGCCCGGCGATTGAACGCTGTACGCGGATGACCACCTCCTGGCCGCTGCCGGCGAGGGTGTCGGCGGTCTGGGACAGGTCGCGGGTAGCGCCGGCGTGCTGGGCGATATGGTGGACGGTGGCGGTCATCTCATTGATGGCGGTGGCGGCCTGGTCGGTTTCGCTCTGCTGGCCGAGCATACCGTGCTGCACCTCGTTCATGCTGCTGGCCAGGCGTGCGGCGCCGTCATCCAGTTGCCGGGCGGTGCGTGCCACGGTGTTGACCACGCGCTGGTAGCCGGCCTGCATGGCGTTGAATGCACTGGCCATCTGGCCGACTTCGTCCTTGCAGGCCAAGGGTACGCGTGCCGACAGGTCGCCGGTTTTCTCGACGTGCAGCATCACGTCCTTGAGGGTGTTGAGTTGGCTGAGCAGGAAGCGGATCAACAGTTGTGAGGCGCCGAGCATGGCCAGCATCAGGATTGCCACGGCGACGGCATAGTTGGCGAAGCGCTCGCTGAACACTTGGCCAAGGCTGGGTGCGTAGGCGAGGACGGCGACGTGTTGACCGTCAACGCGATCGATCACCTCGGCGCCTATCAGTGGGTTTTTGCCCAACAGCGGCATGTGATTGAGTTCGACCCAGCCGCTGGCAGTACTCAAGGCTGGAAGAGGCTGGTCGCCCAATTGTGGGGTTTGCCCCTGGGCATAGACCAGCCATTGCTCGCCGGTGGGCAGGGCTTTGTCGGCTGGCCAGGCGCTGAGCAACCGCCCCTGAGCCTGGGCCGAAGCCTGGGATGCCTGGCTGCGTGCCTGTTGCTCAAGCTGTACCGCGTACAGCACCAGCAGCAGGGTGGTAATGAAGGCGACCGCATTGACGGCCCAGAATTTGTACTTGAGCGAGATATTGCTAAGCCAGGCACCCATGGAAGGTTTTCTCTGATAGCGGAAACAGTATTGGCAAGGTGCCATTATTGTGCCGCTACTCAGAAAAGCGTTTTTGACATGCGTCAATGCACGGCATCAATCCACATCAGGTAAGCCGAAAAAACGGCGGGCGCAGGCGGTGCTGTGCAATGCCAGGTCTTCGAGGGTTTCATGACGGTGCAAGGCCACTTCGCGCAGGACTTCGGGCAAGTACGCCGGTTCATTGCGACCGTTTTTTGGCTTGGGGCGCAGGGTGCGCGGCAGCAGGTACGGCGCGTCGCTTTCCAGCATCAGGCGGCCCCTGGGAATTTCCCTGACCAGCGGATGCAGGTGCGTCCCACGGCGTTCGTCGCAGATCCAGCCGGTGATGCCGATATGCAAGTCCAGGTCCAGGTAGCTGAACAGCGCCGCTTGTTCACCGGTGAAGCAGTGCACCACGGCGGCGGGCAGGTGGTCGCGGTAGTCTTTGAGGATCTCCAGCAGGCGCTGGTTGGCGTCGCGCTCGTGGAGAAACACCGGCAGTTTCAGCTCGACGGCCAGGGCCAGGTGGTGTTCGAGGACTTTTTCCTGCTGGGGGCGAGGGGAGAAGTCGCGGTTGAAATCCAGCCCGCACTCGCCCACGGCACGCACCCGACTTTCTCCCAACAGGCTACGCAGGCGCTGTGCACTGTCGCCGTTCCAGTCGCTGGCAGAGTGAGGGTGGATGCCAGAGGTACTGAACAAGCGCTGGCCGCTTTCATCAAGTTTTGCACACAGCTCCAGGGCCTGTTCACTGCCCTCGATGCTGGTGCCGGTGAGCACCAATTGCTGCACGCCAGCGGCGTAGGCGCGTTCGAGGACAGCCTGGTGCCTCTCGTCGAAACTGGGGTTGGTCAGGTTGACGCCGATATCAATGAGTTGCATGGTGCTATCTCCGCCTGCGGCCGGAAAGCATATCAGAGCTGTAGATTTATAAGAAAAACCAAGAACTACAACGCGTTATCGCTGTCTTTGAACGTCGCAAGCGACATTGTGGTTGGCCAGTTGCCTGTCACTGTGTCGCCGTTGCGCGCCTTGCCAGCGCATAGAGCGCTCTGTTTCTGACCTCCAGCACTTTGTTATTCGCGAAGGCGCTGGCCAGTATTCTTTCCGGAGAGCGGATGATCCGACCCTCGGCGTTGCTTATGTTGTGCCTGACGTTGCTACTGCCCATGGCGGCGGTCGCACGTCTGGACGGGCCGTTGGAAGTCACCAAGCCTGGCAAGGTGCGTGACCTGGCGCAAATTCGTTCCAGTCGCACCCTGCGCGTACTGGTCAACCAGAGCCGCAACAGCTCCGGTGAAGTGCAGGGCCAGGCCATCGGCGTCGAATACCATCGGTTGCGTGCCTTCGAACAGTACCTCAACGGTCACGCCCGCGATGGCCAGGAAATCAACCTCAAGATCATCCCCAAGGCCAAGGACCAGTTACTCGGCGCGTTGGCCCGTGGCGAAGGCGACCTGGTGGCGCCCGGCGAGTTGCTGGATGTGAAGGCCATACACAAAATCAGCGCCAGCGAGCCGATTGTCAGCGATGTGCCGTTGTGGCTGGTCGGCGTCAAGGGAGAGCGACGATTTACCAAGTTGGAGCAATTATCTGGTCGCACGTTGACGCTGACCACCGGCAGTGCGGCGGCGGATGCCATCAGTCAGGTCAATCAGAAACTGGCGCTGCACAAACGAGCGCCGGTGAAGGTGGAGTGGGTTGACCCTAGCCTGGCGGTAGAGGATGTACTGGAGATGGTGCAGGCCGGGATTTTTCACCTGACGATCGTTGAAAAACCGATTGCCGAGCGCTGGTCGAAAATCCTGCCCAAGCTGCGCTTTGACAAGCAGGTGGTAATCAGCGAACCGGGTGACGAGTTCTGGTTCGTGCGCCAGGACGCTTCGATGCTGCGCGCCAGCATTGACCGATTTCTCAAGACCTATCGAACCCCTGCCGATCAGGACGTGGCGTTCCAGCGTATCTACCGACGCCTCTATCAGGTGCGCAACCCGCTGGCGCGCGCCGACCGCCAGCGTCTGGAAAAACTGCGCCCGGTCCTGCAAAAACATGCGCGCGAGCAAGGGATGGACTGGCTGAACCTGGCGGCGTTGGCATTCAAGGAGTCCTCCCTGGACCCAGGCGCACGCAATAGCGGCGGCCCGACCGGCCTGATGCAAATCACGCCTTCGGCGGCGCAACGGGTGGGGGTCAACAACATCGAGAGTCTCGATAGCAATGTGCAAGCTGGCGCACGTTACCTGGCGTTGATCCGGCGTAAATTTTTCTCCAGCCCCAAGCTCAACGAGCGCGAGCGCATGGCTTTTGTGCTGGCGGCCTACAACATGGGCCCGGAGCGGGTCCAGGGGATGCGCACCGAGGCCAGGCGCCGCGGGCTGAACCCCAATCAATGGTTCTTCCAGGTTGAACGCATCGCCATGGAGCAGGTGGGGATGGGCGGCGTCAGCTATGTTAATAGCGTCAACAAGTATTACTTGGCGTTCGACCGGGAGCGAGAGTCCCTGGAGCCGCCTGCAGCAAAAATTGCCTTACGCAAATAATCAAATTTATCGATATTAATTAGGCAATATTTGCGCTTTTGTCATTGTTTAAACTGATTAATATAGCGGCCAACCAACCCCTACCTGGAAAAGGATTTACTTAAATGAGCCCAATGATTACACGCGTCCTGTCCACCCGCGCCGGTTACGGCCTGACTATCCTGCGCATCTTCGTCGGCATCATCTTTGCCGCTCACGGTTCGCAAAAACTGTTCGGCTGGTTTGGCGGCGGCGGCCTGGCGGGTACTGCCCAATTCATGGAAAGCCTCGGCCTGACGCCGGGTACCCTGATGGCAGTGTTGTCGGGCGGTACCGAGTTTTTCGCCGGCCTGGCCCTGATCATTGGTTTGCTCGCTCGCCCGGCAGCATTGGGCCTGACCTTCCTCACGCTGGTTGCGATCTTCTCGGTGCATATCCATAACGGCTTGTTCATGGCCAACAACGGGTATGAATTTGCTTTGGCTTTGCTCGGCGGGGCGCTGGCGGTATTGCTCGAAGGTGCGGGCAAACTGTCGGTTGATCGCGCCATCACTGACTGATCTGTTTGCATGTCCCGGAAAAGGCCCGCATCTGCGGGCCTTTTCGTTGCTCGGGATTCTTGACACTGCCCCACCGGCTTCTCTAGGATGCTGTTCATGCGCCGATTTAAACAGCTAATTGCGGGGCGCCACTGGGACTCAATGCAGCCCGATAGAAGTCCGTATCCTCACCCAGGGCGCTCTTCGAAATACCGCTAAAGCGCTGGTTCGGTGTTGCCTCTCACCTGCCCGCAGACTTTTGAGGCAGAGACACGACACGATGAATGCACCACGCCCTCTCATACGCCTGGCCCCGATTACCGCGGACCTGACTCAACGCAATCCGAAAATCCTCCTGGGTGGTAAACACCAGCCGACGCTCCTGCGTTATCTGGACGGCTGGCCACGCCGTAGCGGTCGGCCCTCGGCGTTCCTGATCCAGTTTGTCGAGGACGGCGAATCCCTGGCTCGTTTTGCCAGCAATAGTTTCGACCTTGCAGTGATCCAGGCGCCCAATGCCGGCGACGCCCATGAAGTGATTCACCAACTGACGCGTATTGCCCGCCAGGGGTTGATTGCGCGGCGTTGAGCCGTCAGTCATAGACCGCTGGCGCGGCTGATCGGCGTCGACGTTGGTGGAGGGAAAGTCCCCAGGCAATCAGGCATAACAGTAACGGCATCGTGGCGATCATCAGCCCTTTAAGGTATCGCTCGAAACGCTGCAAGGGCGCGTATGCCTGGGCTTTGAGTGCATGCAACTCGATGGGCAATTGCAGGCGTTCCTTGTTGAGTGCCTGCAACTGGGTGTTGGTATCCACGGCCTGTGTGACCAGGCTTGCGTGCCCTGGATTCAGCCTTTGCCATGCTTGCTCTGTGAGCTCTTGTCGTCGCTCCAGTTCAACCGCACTTTTGCGATAAGCCTGTGCGGCTTCTTCGCGCATGTGTTCGAGCCTGTGCAGTGGCTGGGTGATGACGCGCGGTCGGATGCGCCTGAGTATCTCCGGAACTGCCAGGTTATCCAGGGTATTCAATACAAATTGCGCATTACCGTTGGGCTGAGCGTTGCTGACAGCGTCCGCGAGTACGTCAGTGTCGGCCACGACCACCACCTGGATCTGCTCGGCATGTTGCATCCCCGGTGGCTGGCCCTTGAGGCCGTCGGGAAACACTGAATAAGCGGGGCCCTCAACGCGGGCGGCAATCACGTGGCGCTCTCCTGTCGTGGCGGTTTCATCGATGAGTGAGTCGAACGTGGTCGCAGAAGCAAAGCGCCCTGCATCCAGCAGTGCGGACTGCCGGGAGCTCTGTAGCAAGGGGGTCAGCAGCGTACGATTTTTGTTGGACAGGGAGAGGGCGCCGCTGCTGGACACGGTCACGGCATCCAGGTTCCAGGTGCTCAGGTCTGTCGGGTTCATTGCCTGCCGTGGAAGTTCCAGCCTGGCTGGGTGCAGTACCTTTGGCATTCCGGGGCCGGGCGTAGCCGATGAGGCGTAAATATTATCGACCAACAGCTTGTCCGCAGGCATTTGTATACCCCATGCAGTGAGCAGCGCATCCAGCCTGGCGTTGGTCGTTATGGCTTGCGCAGCTATCTCGCTCACCGGGTCGATAAAGGCCATCAGCGTTGCGCCTCTCATTACCGCTTGCTCAATGGCATACAGAGCCTGCTCGGGCAGGGCACCGGGCTGTACGACCATCAATGTACTTATCGATGACGGCACTTGAGCGATGGTCGATGCCAGTTCCACCACGTTGAATTGTTCGCGCATCTGTTCCAGTAGTTCGCCGGCAGGTTCATGTAGCGCCAGTCCCGACAGCAGGCCGATAGTGGGACGTTCAGGGTGCATGAGTTTGTGGAGCAGGTGGCTGATTTCATATTCAAGCAATGACTCATGCTCAGGACTGAACAGGTCAATGCGTTGCGCGCTATGTCCGGCACGGGTGCCAATAAGGCCTAGGAATCCTTGCGTGTCATCCAGGCCAAACAAACCGGCTTTGTAAGCGTCTTCTGAAAAAGGCGTTGGGTTGATGACATGTAGATTGATCATGCCGTTGGCCGCTTTTTCGACTTCCTTGAGCATGTCTTCAACGCGACGGCCGTAACGACTCACTGCCTGGCTCCGTTGAGGGGCATTGATAGCATTGAAGTAATACAGGTCCAGTGGGGTTTCAAGTGTTGTCAGCAGTTGGCGCGTTGATGACGATAAGGTATGGATTTGTGTGTGTGAAAAGTCCCAGCGGATATTGGGTAGTTTCGGTACCCAGACCAGATTGAAGGCCAGAAACAGTAGCGATATGACAAGTAAGGTCATACCCGCACGAAGAGCGGATCCCATCAGTGGCTTTCCTTCTCAGCTGTTCTTGTAGTTGAGTGTGATGGTCGTCGCAAAGAGAAAAGCCAGGATCATACTTATAAAGTAAAAGCCGTCATGCAGTGTCAGTTTGCCGTTATCCATCGTGCTAAAGCGAGCAATAGGGTCAAGGGACATCAGGCTGTCGATAATCCAAATGGGTGTCTGGCTATCAAGTGCATCCAGCATTGAGGAAAGCGCGCTGGCAATCAGCAATAAGCCCAGTGTGAGCAGGAAAATAATGATGCGTTGCTTGGCAAGTACACAGATGAAGCAGCCCACCGAGAGATAACTTCCGGCCAACAACCAACTGGCCAGGAATTGTGACGCGATAACGGCATTATCCGGTGTGCCCAAATAGTTGACCGCGATCACCAAAGGGAAAATAAACATTAAGGCAATGGCGCAGACGGTCCAGGCTGCCATGAATTTTCCGACCACCTGTTCAGTGGCGGTGACAGGCAAGGATTTCAGCGTGTCGCAAAAGCTGCTGTTGTATTCATCCGACCACAACTGCGTCGATAAAATGGGGACCAACAATAGATAAAGCCAGGGGTGCAGTTCGAAGAAAGCTTGCAAATCGCTGCTGTTTCGCTCCATCCATTGCTGGGTGTCCAATCCCAATGTCGCACACAGCACGAGGAAAACCGCCACACTCAGGTAAGTGCTTGGTGAGCAGGCATAACTGGCGAGTTGACGCTTGAAAATAACAGGTAGCAGTCTCAAGCAGGTATCTCCTGGCTCAGATGGTGAACGACATCGCCCAGGCGACCCGGCTCCAGGCTCAAAGACGTTATGTTCCAGCCGCGATGTGCGATAAGCGCGTTAATCGAGGGGAAGATGGAGTGCCCGGGCATGGCCAGGACAGTCACCTTGCCCTGTGCATGTCGGTCCTCCTCGATGCCCGCGACACCGGGTAATACGGCAAGTGCGAGTAAGTCCAAGGGGCTGTCTGATGCCAGGGTCACCGCCTGGAAATGCCGGGAACTGCGCTGCAGATCCGCCAGCGAAGCATCGGCGGCCAGGCGGCCACCGGCGATGACCAGGGCACGGGTGCACATGTCCGTCAGTTCGTGGTACTGGCGGGAGGCGATAACGACCGTCATGTCCTCGGTCAGGGACTTGATGAGTGCGCTGAACTTGAGCCTTTGATCAGGGCATAGCCCCTGCGTGGGTTCATCGAGCAGGAGCAGGCTTGGGGAGTGGACTAAAGCCTGGGCCAATGCAACTCTGCGCTTCAAATCAGGGGGCAGTATGTCGGCGGGGCAGTCGAGCACGGGCATCAGGTCCAGCCGTGCGGCTACCTGCTCTACCTGGCTGCGCTTTTCCAGGCCCCTCAAACCACGAATGGCCGCAATAAAATCAAGTATGTTTTTGACGGACATTCTATGGTGGGTGAGTCCGCCTTGAAGTTGATAGCCAATGGCTTTTTTGGCTTGAAGTGAATGAGTTTGGGTATTGAACCCCAGAATATTGATTTGCCCAGAAGTCGGTTTGATCGTACCGGCGATCAAGTTCAATAAGGTCGTTTTCCCTGCGCCACTTTCTCCCAGCAGGCCCACGCATTCCTGATGCTGCGCACTGAAGGAAATATTGGTAATTGCGCTTGTTCTGCCCAGCTGTTTTGTTAAGTTGCTTATCTCGATCATGTCGTTACCGAATAAGTGTTCGGGGCGTGTGCGAAGCGGCGCTGTATAGGGAAGGGCCTTAAAAAGAGTACGTTCATTAGTTGTGGTTGGGAACGCACGGCGCGACTTATAAGAAGAATCCTACGTTCGGCTCGATAATTCGCTGAAACAATTGTTTTGTTTGGAGGGCTTATTAATGTTCGGATGTTTATCTGATGTTTATATAAGGTTTTCTCTTTTGTAACGAGGCCTGATCGCCATGATGCTTCTACGTACTCTTGTTCTTGAGCGCAGCGATGCGCAGGCACCTGTAAACGGTGCGCTGCTCTGTGGGTTTGCTGTCGCCCAAACCGCTTCTAACTTTCTTGTGTATAGCCTCGATGAAGAAGCCGAACCTGGTCATTCCAGGGTCTACATCGCGGTTCTGCGTAAAAAGCTTGAACGCTATTTCCTGGGCGGCGTTGATTCGAAGGAGGATTTGCAGGTGGCGATGCAGGTCTTCAAGCAGGTTCTGACGCAGGCGGCCGCACCAGGCTCCAAGGCGATTCCGGCTGCCGAGCCCCAGGTTCCGTTCCATTTCATTGACCTGAAGGGGTGCAGGTTGCCGCCTGCCCGACCCGAGGATCACCATTCGGTGATCATCAAGAAAGCGTTGGTGATGAAGGTGATTACCCTGGGCATGTCAGCCCCTGCGCTGCCTGCCATCGAAAGTAGTACGGTGATCGTGCCGTCGATCCGCTTCTCATCGCAAATGGTTGCACCGCCACGCAACCCAACCCCACCCAGGATTGCGCCACAGCCTGTGGTGGAAGATATCGTGGAAGAACCGGTGCCATCGTTTGTGCAGATGCCGCAGGCGCCCGCTGAGGCAGTTAAGGTGCCTTTTCAGGTTGAACAGCCTGAAGTCCCACCGTTTGAGGAGCCTGCGCCGCTGGAGCAAGAGTCTTTGCTTGAGATGGATAGCACCCTGAGCAATCTCGCCAAGGTCGCTCAGGAGCTGACGCAAAAAAAACGCGCTGTCCTCGAAAAGGAAGAGCAACTTGAGCAGTGGCAGATGCGGCTGCAAGAGCAGCAAAGCCAATTGGACGAAAAACACCGAGAGCTGGAGCAGCGTCATACTCAATTGCAGGATCAGCAATCAGAGGTCAACCAAAAGGCGGAAAAGCTGGCGATGATGATGTCGCAGCTGTCAGGAGTGCGCCAGCATCTGCACGGGACGCTCTTTGGCCTGGATCAGGTCCTGGATGGCCAGGGATAAGCCGATGGGCTCGCCGCCCAGGTTCATTTATCATCACCCCCAGCCAGCCAACGCCTGGGCATGATGCCTGGCGTATTTGGCACCATTGGACACTGCCTGGGGATGCAAGCGTTTGAGTACCAAGCTGATTACCAAAGAAGGCCATGAAGCGCTTAAAAAAGAGTTGGATTACCTGTGGCGGGAAAAGCGTCCGGACACCACGCGCAAAGTGACTTGGGCGGCCTCCCTGGGCGATCGCAGTGAAAACGCGGACTACCAGTACAACAAGAAACTGTTGCGGGAGATCGACCGGCGGGTGCGCTACCTGCGTAAACGCCTGGAAGATATGCGCGTGGTGGAATACATGCCCGAGCAGGAGGGCAAGGTGTTTTTCGGCGCATGGGTCGAAATCGAAAACGAACAGGGTGACACCAAGCGTTTTCGTATCGTGGGTTATGACGAGATTTATGACCGAATGGATTACATCTCCATCGACTCGCCCATGGCACGGGCTCTGCTGCGCAAGGAGGTGGACGATGAGGCAATCGTGCACACCCCAGGCGGCGAGGTGTGCTGGTGGATCACCAAGATTGAATATGTGAAGCAGGCATAATGGCCCGTGCTCTGAACCGAGCACGGGCCAGCCAGGTCTCAGCCTTCGCGCAATACGGTCAGCGGGCTGGCATTCAGTGCGCGACGCGTGCCGAATACCCCGGCAGCGCCGATCAGCACGGCCCCGATCACGGGTAGCAGTAGCAGCCACGGGTGGGGGTGCCACGCCAGGTCAAAGGCGTAGCGGTACAGCACCCACGTCACCAGTTCGGTGCCCAATGCCGCCAGCAGGCCACTGACGGCACCCAGCAGGCCGAACTCAATGCGTCGCGCCTTGATCAGCAATTTGCGCTCGGCACCCAGGGCTCGCAGCAAGGCTCCCTGGCGGATGCGTTCGTCCAGAGTGGCCTGCAAGCCGGAGAACAACACCGCCATGCCCGCCGCCAACACAAACAACAGCACGTACTCCACCGCCAGTGTCACTTGGGCAAGGATGCTGCGCAACTGCTCCAGCAACGCTTCGACCTGCAGGATAGTGACAGCCGGGAAGGCCCGTGCAAGATCGACGATCTGTTGGTCGTGACCGGGTGCCAGGTAGAAACTGGTCAGGTAGGTCGCGGGTAAGTCTTTCAAGGTGCCGGGCTGGAAGATCATGAAGAAGTTAGGCTGGAAATTATCCCAGTTGATGGTCCGCAGGCTGGTGACCCGTGCCTCGCGGTTTTCCCCGCCGATGGTGAACAGCAAATGGTCGTTGAGCTTGAGTTTCAGGCTCTCGGCCACCTTGGCTTCCACCGACACGCCAGGAATCTCATCGCTTGGTTGCGCCGACCACCAGGCGCCTGCCGTCAGGGCGTTACCCGGAGGTAAATCGGCAGCCCAGGTCAGGCTCAGATCGCGTTGAATCGCACGGTCGCCACTGGAGTCCTTGCTGACAATCTCTTGCACGGGTTCGCCGTTGATGCTGATCAATCGCCCCGGCACTACCGGATACAACGGTGCCGCTTGCGCCTGTACTTCCAGCAGGCGGGCGCCAAAGGTGTCCTTGTCGGCCGGCAGGATATTCAATGCGAAGTAGTTGGGCGCGTCTTTGGGCAGTTGATTTTGCCAGGTGTCGAGCAATTCGCCCCGCAACAGTGCGATCAATCCCATGGACAGCAGAATCAGGCCAAAGGCCAGGGATTGGCCTGCCGCCGCCAGCGGGTGGCGCAGCAATTGGCCCAGGCCCAGGCGCCAGGGCAAGGAGGCGCGAGCCAATAGGCGTCGCAGGCTTTGCAACATCAGCAGCAACAAGCCGCCAAGGATCAATGCCGCGACCACGCCGCCGCCCAGCAGAGCGAAGGTCAATACCAGGTCCAGGCTCAGGCGCCACATGATCAGGCCCAAGGCAAACAGCGCCGCGCCGTAGACCATCCAGGTGCTTGAGGGGATGGGCAGCAAATCGCGGCGCAATACCCGCAGCGGCGGTACGCGCCCCAGTGCCGCCAGTGGTGGGAGGGCGAAGCCTGCGAGGGCGACCAGCCCGGTGCCGATCCCCGCGACGGCCGGCAGCAATCCGCCCGGCGGCACATCGGCGGGCAGCAGGTCGTGGAGGAAATAGAACAAACCAAATTGCGCCAGCCAGCCGAGCAGGGCGCCGACCAGGCTTGCCAGCAAGCCCAGTACGCTCAGTTGCAGGCTGAACAGCAACATGGCTTCACGTCGTGACAATCCCAGGCAGCGCAACAACGCGCTGGCATCGAAACGACGACTGGCGAATCGATTGGCCGACAGTGCCACGGCTACGCCGGCCAGCAGCACGGCCACCAGGCTGGCCATGTTCAGGTAGCGCTCGGCCTTGCCCAGGGCGCCGCCGATCTGCTGGTTGCCATCGCGCGAGTCCTGCAGTCGCTGGTTGGCGGCAAGGCCAGGCTTGATCAAGTCGCGATAGGTTTGCAGCGCCGTGCTGCCTTGCGGGGCGCGCCACAGTTCGCGGTAACTCACACGGCTACCTGGCTGGACTACTCCGGTGGCGTCCAAGTCGGTCAGGTTGATCATCACCCTGGGCGTGAGGCTGTAGAAGTTGCCGGCCCGGTCGGGCTCATACGTCAGGATACGCGCCAGGCGCAGGGTCTTCATGCCGACATCGATGCTGTCGCCGACTTTCAGGTCCAGCGCGGTCAGCAGCCTTGCTTCCACCCAGGCTTCACCGGGTTTGGGGCCGCCGCCCTGCGTTTGCGTACCGAAGGGCTCGGCGCTGCTTTTCAACTCGCCGCGCAAGGGGTACTGCTCGTTGACGGCCTTGATACTGGAAAGCTGAATGCCATTGTCCGTGGCGATAACGCTGGAGAACTCCACGATGCGGGCGTGATCCAGGCCCAGTTCGGCCCCGGACCTGATTTGCTCGGGGCGGGCAGGTGAGCTGCCTTCGAGCACCAGGTCGGCGCCGAGGAACTCGGTGGCACGCAACAGCATGGCGCCGTTGAGGCGCGCGCCGAAGTAGCCGATGGCGGTGCTGGCCGCCACGGCCACCAGCAGGGCAAAGAACAGCACGCGCAGTTCACCTGCGCGGGCGTCGCGCAGTAACTGGCGCATGGCAAGGCTGAACAGGCGCAACAGCGGCAAACGTGCCATCAAGGCTCCAGGGGCGCGACCATCAGGCCGGCTTCAAGGCGGATCAGGCGTCGGCAACGGTGGGCCAGGCGCTCGTCATGGGTGACCAGTACCAGGGTCGTGCCGCTCTCTTTATTGAGCTCGAACAGCAGGTCGCTGATGCGCTCGCCGGTATGGCTGTCGAGGTTGCCGGTGGGTTCGTCGGCAAACAGCACGTCCGGTTCGGCGGCAAACGCGCGGGCAATGGCGACCCGTTGCTGCTCGCCACCGGACAGTTGGCGCGGCGAGTGGGTCAGGCGCTGGCCCAGACCCACACGTTCCAACAGATGCCGGGCACGCTCGCGGGCGTCCTTGCGGCCGTCCAGCTCCAGCGGCAGCATCACGTTTTCCAGTGCGTTGAGGCTGTCGAGCAGTTGGAAGGATTGAAAGACGAAACCCACATGTTCGGCACGGATGCGTGCACGCTGGTCTTCGTCAAGCGTGCTCAAGGCTTGCCCCGCCAGAGTGACTTCGCCGCTGCTGGGCAGGTCGAGGCCGGCCAGCAGGCCCAGCAGGGTGGATTTACCGGAACCGGAGCTGCCGACGATAGCCAGGCTATCGCCCTTGTTCAGTTCCAGGCTCAGTTCGTGCAGGATAGTCAGTTCACCTTCCGCGCTGGGAACCACTTTGCTAAGGTTTCGCGCGGTGAGAATGCTTGCGCCCATGGAGAATCCGATGCGAATGTGGTTTTTGAGTGCTGGCCTGGCCTTGATGTGCATGGCCCAGAACGCAGCGGCGGGTACAGTCCTGATCGTTGGCGATAGTATCAGTGCCGGTTTCGGCCTGGATACCCGCAAAGGGTGGGTTGCGCTGCTGGAGCAACGGCTCAAGCAGGAGGGTTTTGACGACAAAGTGGTCAACGCATCCCTCAGTGGCGACACCAGTGCGGGTGGCCTCGCACGCCTGCCTGCGGCGCTTGCAGAGCATAAGCCTGACGTAGTGGTTATCGAACTTGGGGGCAATGATGGCTTGCGCGGGCAGCCGCCGGCGCAATTGAAACAAAATCTTGCGTCGATGATTGACCAGTCCAAGGCTGGCGGTGCCAAGGTGCTGCTGCTGGGTATGCAGTTGCCACCCAATTACGGGCCTCGATACACCACCGCATTTGCACAAGTCTATGGTGAGTTGGCCAAGGAAAATGACATTCCCCTGGTGCCGTTTTTCCTTGAGGGGGTGGGCGGTCATCCAGAGCTGATGCAGGCTGATCAATTGCACCCGGCGGTCGCGGCCCAAGGCAAGTTGCTGGAAAATGTCTGGCCGGCGCTAAAACCGCTGTTATGACGCTTTTCTACCGGCAGGCTTTCGGCTAAGGTGGCGCCCCCCTGATTTGGAGCCCTCGATGTCGCGCCCTGCCTGGTCCCTGTTTAACTACCAACTGATCGAGCCGGACGAGCAGCTGGATCTGTTCGCCTGTCAGGAAGTTCGGGTGCATCTGGTGGCGCGTCAATTGGAGTTGGGCGGCTCGATCGACCGCACGCTCTGTGGCACTTTATTGCCGGCGCAGCCACGCTGGTCGTCGGTGAATCGCTCGATCTTCCAGGATCAGCGCCTGTGCCCGTTGTGCCGGGCGATTCTGGAATCGCAAAAGCGCGGCACGCCGCCGATCTGGCCGGAGCTGCGGTTCGAGCTATAAAACAGCTTGAAGCCTGGCGCTGCGAAGCCGTATACAATCAATTTTTCCCTACCCGTCGTCTTGCGAAGGATTTTCCGGATGTTGTCGCGCCTTTCCGTCGTCACCTGCTGCCTGTCTCTCGCTGCGCTTTGTGCGGCCGGTTCGGCGGCAGCCTTGCAGTTGCCCCTGCCGCCGCCAGGCGAGGACATTGTCGGTCAGGTCCAGGTCATCAAGGCCAAGTACGAAGATACCTTTGCCGACCTGGGCACCACGTACGACCTGGGCTACTCGGAAATGGTTGCGGCCAACCCCGGCGTCGATGCCTGGCTGCCGGGCGCGGGCACCGATATTGTGCTGCCGACACGTTTTATCCTGCCGCCGGGGCCACGGGAAGGCATTGTGATCAATTTGGCCGAGTACCGGCTCTACTATTATCCAAAGGGCCAGGACGTCGTCTACACCTTCCCGCTGGGCATCGGCCGTGAAGGCTGGGGCTCGCCGATCGCCCACACCAGTATCATCGCCAAAACGCCGAACCCGACCTGGACGCCACCGGCCTCGATCAAGGCCGAGCACGCCGCCAACGGTGACCCGCTGCCCAACGTGGTGCCTGCCGGTCCGGATAACCCGCTGGGGCCGTTCAAGTTCACGCTGGGCACGCCGGGTTACCTGATCCATGGCTCCAACATGAAATTTGGTATCGGCACGCGTACCAGCCACGGCTGTTTCCGCATGTTCAATAACAACGTACTGGAAATGGCCGGCATGGTGCCGGTGGGCACCTCGGTACGCATTATCAACGACGCCTACAAGTTCGGCAGCAGTGGTGGCAAGGTCTACCTTGAAGCTCATACCCCGTTGAACGATGACGGCACGCCTTCGGTGGTCGACAAGCACACGGCGGTCATCAACGCGTTGCTCAAGCGTGAAGACCTGTCCAACAACCTGCGCGTGAACTGGGACCAGGTGCGTGATGTGGTCGCGGCCGAGGATGGTTTGCCGACCGAGATTGGCGTGCCGGGCGCGGCGCCGGTGGCCTCCAGCACGCCGGCCGACCTGTAGGCGCGTCAAGCGCGAGGCAAAAAAAAGCCGACCCATAAATGGATCGGCTTGATAACAACCCCGAAGGATTATTACTTGCGGCTTGCTTTCTCAAGCATGCGCAGAGCGCGCTCGTTAGCTTCGTCAGCAGTCTGTTGTGCTTTTTGAGCAGCAGCCAGAGCTTCATCAGCTTTACGGTAGGCTTCGTCTGCACGAGCCTGGGAGCGAGCTGCTGCGTCTTCAGTTGCAGTCAGACGAGCTTCGGTTTCTTTGGAGACGCTGCTGCAACCGGTAGCCAGAACTGCGGCCAGAGCCAGAGCAGAGAATTTCAGAACGTTGTTCATCGTGTTCCCCTTCAAGGACTTTCAATTAGATGGCTACTTGCTCAGAGTGAGCTAATAGCCGGCGTACATACTACCCATTACTTGTAGTAAGTAAACTGACGTTGCGCAAGAAGCAAAAAAAATTCCTGTGCCGAATCTATTTTGGCTAACCTTTTGAAGGTTTGTATGAAAACTGTCCAATTTTTTTCATCTCGATCGACATTGGATCCAGGCTGAAAGGGCCGGCCCGCATGTGTTAAGCCTTGTAAACAGATGAAAATTTATATATCGAAGCGGGCACTTTCGTTGCCATCGGCTTTACTCCGGCTGGCATCTTTTGCGCATCTAGAGGTGACTTTAAGAGCGGCAGTTCGTCTCAAGCTTCAACTGCCGGCAATGTTCAGGCTATCGGTCAACGGTTGATCGAGGCCCTTTCTATATATCCAGCCGGGGCAGGGAATGATGAGTGCGCCTTGAGCAATTGCAGGATTGGTGCCTACTATTCCCTACGTGCTGGCTGTGAGCGCTCAGGGTTTTCTCGTTGTCGAAACCGGCACGGGGTGGCGTAGATGTTCCTTCGCCGGAAAAACATCGGTAAGGTAGGGTCAATATTCAAGACCCGCGAGGAGTAGTGATGAGCGAGGCGTTGTCCATCCACCATGACCAGGCTGGTCATCAGTTCGAGACCAATGTGGACGGTCATCGTGCCTATCTGACCTATATGGACCTCGGGAAGCAGACGCTGGATATCTATCGCACGTTCGTGCCCAACGCGCTGCGCGGACGAGGCATTGCCGCCGCGTTGACAGAAGAAGCCTTGAAGTTTGCCGAAGAGGCCGGCTACACGGTGATCCCGTCGTGCTCGTATGTCGAACGCTACATGGAGCGCCACCAGCGCCATGCCGCAAAGCTGTAACTGACCAGTTGCCAATAAAAACGCCGGGCTTAGCCCGGCGTTTTTGTGTGCGTCTGATCCAGAAAAATGCGTGGTTCAGCTGCGTTTGCGCTTGGGCAACACGTCCTTGAGCTTGGCGTGCATGCTGCGCAGGGTGTTTTCGGTAGCCGCCCAGTCGATGCAGGCATCGGTAATCGACACGCCGTACTGCAAATCGGCCAGATCCTTTGGAATTGCCTGGCAACCCCAGTTCAAATGGCTTTCGACCATCAAGCCGATGATCGACTGGTTGCCTTCCAGGATCTGGTTGGCGACGTTTTCCATCACCAGTGGCTGCAAGGCCGGGTCCTTGTTGGAGTTGGCGTGGCTGCAGTCAACCATGATGTTTGGCTTGATCTTGGCTTTGTTCAGCGCCTGTTCGCACAGTGCGACACTGACCGAATCGTAGTTGGGCTTGCCGTTGCCACCGCGCAGCACTACGTGACCGTAGGCGTTGCCCTTGGTGGTGACGATGGAGACGCCACCTTCCTGGTTGATACCCAGGAAACGGTGAGGGCTGGAGACCGATTGCAAGGCATTGATCGCCACGGTCAGACCGCCGTCGGTACCATTCTTGAAGCCTACGGCCGAAGACAGGCCGGACGCCATTTCGCGGTGGGTCTGGGATTCGGTGGTGCGTGCGCCAATGGCCGACCAGCTGATCAGGTCCTGCAGATACTGCGGGGAGATCGGGTCCAGCGCTTCGGTGGCAGTGGGCAGGCCCATTTCAGCCAGGTCCAGCAACAGTTTGCGCCCGATGTGCAAGCCGTCCTGGATCTTGAACGAGTCGTCCAGGTACGGGTCGTTGATCAAGCCTTTCCAGCCGACGGTGGTACGCGGTTTCTCGAAATAGACGCGCATCACCAGATACAGGGTGTCGGACACTTCCGCGGCCAGCACCTTGAGACGCTCGGCGTATTCGTGGGCAGCCTTGAGGTCGTGGATCGAGCAAGGCCCGATCACCACGAAAAGACGGTGGTCGGTGCCATCGAGAATGTCACGGATGACTTCGCGACCCTTGGTGACGGTCTGCAGGGCAGCGTCGCTCAGGGGGATTTCGCGCTTGAGCTGATCGGGTGTGATCAGGGTCTCGTTGGATTCGACGTTAAGGTCATTGATCGGTAAATCAGCCATCGTGTTACTCGCCAGGGTCACGGGTGCCGGCCGCCAGCCATCCCCGTGCGGCGGGCACAGCATGATTTGAATACAGGGGGGAGGAACCTTAGCGCGTAACACGGGCCCGCGACAATGGGCAAAGCCCGGTTTAATCCAGCGCCGATTGCACAACGGCCTCATTGGAGAACTCGGCGGCGTGGCGCGACACCCAGTCACGGGCCATGGCTTCCAGTTGCGCAGGTGTTGGCTCGGTGTTTTCGTGCAGGCGACAGTAACGTTCGATCTGGCACACTTGCTCGCCCATTCGGGCACCGAACAAGGCGTGCTCATCGGTAAAGCAAATACCGACGCGATAAGCGTTTTCGCCTTTGCGGCACCAGGCTACATAGCCCGGATAACGGGCGCTGGGCCCCAGGGAGGGGATATGCAGGTCGACCGCCGTGCCTGGGCGCCAGGCTCGCGGCCAATTGCAGGCGACGCCGCCGCGGCCGATAGTGTGCAGGCGTTGACGGGGCAGGGCAGGAGAGGGACGTTGGATCAACTCGACAGCGACATCATCAGGGTGAGGTAAAAAACGACCCATGTACACGGACTCCGAGCGCCGTCCGGTTGACGGCAGTGGCAGCAGTATAGTGAAGGAACTGGAATTGACCGACCTGGATATTGACCAGCAATTGCTGGGATTGCCAGGTATTTCGCTGGTAGTGTTTACCAGTGTCGGCTGCTCCAGTTGCCGTTGGGCACGCCAGCAACTGCCGAGTTGGCCGCTGCCGGTGGACCGCGTGTGCTGGGTTGATGCCGGGCACAATGGCGGTGCAGTCGAACGCTACCAGATCTTTCATTTGCCGGCGTTGTTCCTGGTGTGCGAGGGTCAGTTCCTCGGGCAATTACAGACACGGCTTACGGCATCCGACCTCGCCAAATGTGTAAACCAGGCGCTCACACGCACACCAGAGGATTTGCCATGACAGCCCTTTCATCCCCGTCGCCACGCATTGGCATTATTGGCACGGGTGCCATTGGTGGTTACTACGGCTTGATGCTGGCGCGTGCTGGCTTCGACGTGCATTTCCTGTTGCGCAGCGAATATGCAGCGGTCAGTCAACATGGCCTGCATGTCAACAGCACGGTGCATGGCCCGTTGCACCTGCATCCGGTTCAGGCCTATGCCTGCGCCGCCGACATGCCGTCATGCGACTGGCTGTTGGTGGGCACCAAATCCACCGGCAACGTGGACCTGGCGCCTACTATCGCCCAGGTCGCGGCGCCGGATGCCAAGGTGGTGCTGCTGCAAAACGGCCTCGATGTAGAGGACAGTCTGCGTGAACATTTGCCAGCGTCGCTGCACCTGCTCGGCGGGCTGTGCTACATCGGCGTGTACCGGTCCGCTCCGGGTGTGGTCGAGCATCAGGCACTGGGCCGGGTCAACCTGGGGTATCACAGCGGTACGGCTGCCAACGATGAGGCGCAGCAAAAGGCAATTGTCGAAGAGGGCGCGGGGCTGTTTCACCGGGCCGGCATCGAGTCCCAGGCCATGGCCAACGTGCATCAGGCGCGCTGGCATAAACTGGTGTGGAACGTGCCGTATAACGGCCTGTCTGTGTTGCTGGGCACGGGAACCAAGGCCATGATGGCGGATGAGTCCAGCCGCGAATTGATCCAGGCCTTGATGGCCGAAGTGGTGCAAGGCGCCCGTGCCTGCGGCCATGAAATTCCCGTCAGCTACGCAGGGCAGATGTTTGCCATGACCGAAACCATGGACGATTACTTGCCCAGCATGTATCACGATCACGTGCATAAGCGCCCATTGGAATTGGCGGCGATCTACGCCCGGCCCCTGGCCGCTGCGAGGGCGGCCGGTTGCGAGCTGCCGCGTATGCGGGCGCTGTTCCAGGCCTTGAGTTTTATTGATCGGCACAATCGCTGATTGGGGGGAGACACCATGGCAAAGGGGTTGGGTGACAAGCTGGTGCTGGCGATTTCCTCGCGGGCGCTGTTCGACCTCAGTGACAGTCACAAGGTCTACCTGGCTGAAGGTGTTGAGGCTTACCGCAAATACCAGATCGAACACGAGGAAGAAACCCTCGAGCCCGGCGATGCCTTCCCGCTGGTCAAAAAACTGCTGAGCCTGAATGCCAGCTTGGGCCGTGCGCGGGTTGAGGTGGTACTGGTGTCGCGCAACAGTGCCGATACCGGGTTGCGGGTGTTCAACTCGATCCAGCATTACGGCCTGGACATTTCGCGCGCCGCTTTCGTCGGCGGGCGTAGTCCTTATCCTTATTTGGCGGCCTTCGGTTGTCATCTGTTTCTCTCCACCCATGCTGAAGATGTGCGCAGCGCCCTGGATGCCGGTTTTGCCGCGGCGACGATTCTGTCGGGCGGTGCGCGTCGGGCTTCGAGCGAAGAACTGCGCATCGCATTCGACGGCGACGCAGTGTTGTTCTCCGACGAGTCCGAGCGTGTCTACCAGGCTGGCGGGCTGGAAGCCTTTCAGGCCAGTGAGCGGGAGTCGGCGCGCCAGCCGTTGCACGGCGGCCCGTTCAAAGGCTTCCTGGCGGCGCTCAACCTGTTGCAGCGCGAGTTTGCCGATGACGCCTGCCCGATCCGCACGGCGCTGGTCACTGCACGTTCGGCGCCGTCCCATGAGCGTGTAATTCGTACGTTGCGTGAGTGGGATATCCGCCTGGACGAGTCGCTGTTTCTCGGGGGGCTGGAAAAATCCGCCTTCCTGGAGGCCTTTGCGGCCGATGTATTTTTTGATGACCAGGCCGGGCATTGCGAGAAAGCCAGGGAGGTGGTGGCCACCGGGCATGTGCCCCATGGCATCAGTAACGAGTTGAGAATCCAGACCGAGAGCTAGCTGCTAAGCTCATTCAATCTCCGCCATCCTGGCAGTCCAGGAGGTTCTATGATTCGTTCGATGTTGTATGCCACGGACCTGGGTTTGTATGCGCCGTACGTGATGCAACATGCGCTGGCGCTGGCGCGAACGTTCAAGGCTGACCTGTATGTGATCCATGTGGTCGAGCCCATCGGGTTGTTCGCCGAATCAGTATTACAGAGCTACCTTGATGAGAAGGCGCTGAGCGAATGGCAGAGCCAGGGGGTGAGCACGGTCATGGCGACCATCGAACAGCGCGTATTGGACGGCTTTCGCGATGAGTTGGGAGAAGGGGAGCAGGACCTGCAATTGATTCGTTCGGTCAGGGTGATCCAAGGGGATACCTGCGAGGTGATTCTCGACCAACTGCGAAAACTTTCCGTCGACTTGCTGATCGTAGGGAGTCATAGCCAGGCAACCGGCGTGGCCGTGCCCTTGGGGCGCACCGCTGCTCGCGTGTTGCAGCTGTCTCCGGTGCCGGTTTATCTGGTGCCGTCGCTGCAGCGTAGACGCAGCGAAGATAGCTGATCGGTAAAAACGATAAAAAGTTCTAGATTTATCTGTCTAACCTTTAATATAGTTATATATCGTCGCTGATACCCGTGGCGTCTATCTGCTTTGAGGGATTGATATGAAGCTTCAACAACTGCGCTACATCTGGGAAGTGGCGCACCACGACCTCAACGTTTCCGCTACCGCTCAAAGCCTTTACACCTCGCAACCCGGTATCAGCAAGCAGATCCGCCTGCTCGAAGACGAGTTGGGCGTCGAAGTGTTCGCTCGCAGTGGCAAGCACCTGACCCGCGTCACCCCGGCTGGCGAGCGGATCATCACCACCGCTGGCGAGATCTTGCGTAAAGTCGAGAGCATCAAGCAGATCGCCCAGGAATTCTCCAACGAAAAGAAGGGCACCCTGTCGATCGCCACCACCCACACCCAGGCGCGTTATGCATTGCCGCCGGTGATTCGCGATTTCATCAAGCAATACCCAGACGTAGCCCTGCACATGCACCAGGGCTCACCGATGCAGATCGCCGAGATGGCCGCTGATGGCACCGTCGATTTTGCCATCGCCACCGAGGCCCTGGAGCTGTTCGGCGACCTGGTGATGATGCCGTGCTACCGCTGGAACCGCTGCGTGGTCGTGCCCCAGGGGCACCCCTTGGCCAAGCTGCCGAAGCTGACGCTGGAAGCCCTGGCCGAATACCCGATTGTGACTTATGTATTTGGGTTTACCGGTCGTTCGAAGCTCGACGAAGCGTTCAGTCATCGTGGTCTGACGCCAAAAGTGGTGTTCACCGCGGCGGATGCCGACGTGATCAAAACTTATGTTCGCCTGGGCCTGGGCGTCGGGATCGTCGCCAAGATGGCGGTCGACACCAACCTCGACAAAGACCTGGTGGTGCTGGATGCCAGCGAATTGTTCGAGTCGAGCGTGACCAAGATCGGCTTCCGTCGCGGCACCTTCCTGCGGGGGTTCATGTGCGATTTCATCGAGAAATTCGCACCGCACCTGACCCGCGAAGTCATGGCCAAGGCGATCCAGTGCCACAACAAGCAAGAGCTGGAAGATTTGTTCGACGGCGTTGAATTGCCCGTCCACTGAGTGATTTATCGGGCCTCGGTAACCGTAAAGTGTTGCCGAGCGCCTGCCACCAGAATCTCTACCTCATCGCCTTCAAACTTGCCGAGCAGGCTTTTGCCCAGGGGCGAGCGCGGGGTGATGACGGTCACCGGTTGCCCGACCACATCGACTTTCAACCCTGCCGCATCCGGCGCCAAAAATAGCCATTGCTGGCGACCGTTCTCGTCTTCCAGGCCCAGCAGCGCACCGACTTCTATCCCGCGTTGTTCATCGTACCCTCGCAACTGAAGGTTCTGGCACAGCGTCAGCGATTGCTTGATCTCCTCGACTCGCTTGGCCTGCCCGGCCGCCAGGTATGACGCCTCCAACCCCAGGGTGTCGTATTTGTTCTCGGCGATGTTTTCTTCGTGGGTCGCGGTTTCGTAGGCAGTCTGCGCGGCGCGTTGGGTAATATCGAGGTCGGCGGTGAGTTTTTCCAGGATCAACTGGAGGACGGCGTGTTTATTCATGGTCTTCAATCGCAAAATTGCAGGACATTGGCCCGAGTCTTTTCACTGGGGGCGTTCTGGTCCTGTTGCAGCCAGAACTGGCATTTGGGGTTGGACAGGTTGCGCGCATTACTGCGGGCCTGGTCCAGGGCCTGTTGTTGTTCCTGCTTTTGCAGGTTTTGTTGATACTGTTCGAACATGCGGTTCGGTGGCTGCGGCACAACTGCGGCCGGCTCGCCCAACTGCTGAACCGCCTGGGCCACGGGTGCCAGGCTTTGGGGAAACAGATAGCGAGTTGCCAGCCAGGCGGTCAGCGCAATGGCGATAAACCCCAGCCACACGCCTGCGGCAATGGCGATGCACAGCTTGAACAGTGACAGCTGACGGTCGGACATGATGGCCTCCTTGCAGACATTGACGGCGTGGTGCCGATTGTCGCACAGCCGCCGTGCAGAATAATCGCGATCAAGCCTTCTGCATCAGCGCATTTATGCGGACAATCGAGCCTTTGGACGATGGAGCCCGGAATGAAAGCCCGCTGGGATATTTTTTGCAGCGTCGTCGACAACTACGGCGACATCGGCGTGACCTGGCGCCTGGCCCGACAGTTGGTGGCGGAGCATGGTTGTGAGGTGCGCTTGTGGGTCGATGACCTGCGGGCGTTCGAGCGCATGTGCCCGCACATTGATGTGCAGATGGACCAGCAATGGCAAGAGGGCGTAGAGGTGCGGCGCTGGCCGGCCGAGTGGCCGGGCGCGCAGTCGGCCGATGTGGTGATTGCTGCATTCGCCTGCCAGCTGCCGCCGCACTACATGGAGCGCATGGCCGAGCGTGAGCGCCCGCCGTTGTGGATGAACCTGGATTACCTCAGCGCAGAAGACTGGGTGGTGGGTTGTCATCGCCTGCCTTCGGTGAAGTTCAAGGGGGTGCAGAAATACTTTTTCTTCCCCGGCTTTCGTCCTGGTACCGGTGGTTTGCTGCGTGAAGCCGGGTTGGTGGAGCGACGCCAGGCTTTTCAGCAGGATGACGTTGCGCAACGACAATTCCTGCAGAGCCTGGGCGTGTCTCCTGCGGGCGGGGCACGATTGATCTCATTGTTTGCCTATGAGAATCCTGGGCTGGCCGGTTGGCTGGACGTGCTCGCCAAGGATGGGCGTGCGACTCACTTGCTGGTGCCGGAAGGGCGAATTCTGGGGGATGTGCAACGCTGGTTGGGCGTGACCAGCCTGTCGGCGGGAGACATCCAGGTACGCGGGGCGCTGACGGTGCAGGTCATTGCATTCATGCGCCAGGAGCAATATGACCATTTGCTGTGGTGTTGCGAGTTCAACGCCGTGCGCGGTGAGGATTCCTTCGTGCGCGCCCAATGGGCGGGGAGGCCGTTGCTGTGGCATATCTACCGCCAGGATGAAGACATCCACCTGGACAAACTGGATGCCTTCCTTGAGTTGTACACCGCTGCACTCTCGCCTGCCGCCAAAGCGGCTGTCTTTGCGCTTTGGCAAGCCTGGAACGCTGATGGCGACATGGCACAGTCCTGGAAAATGCTGCTGGAACACTGGCCCGAGGTGAATGAGCACGCGCAGAACTGGTGTCTGGAACAAGGCTTGCAGGCCGATCTTGCGACGGCGCTGGTACAGTTTTATGAAAGTTGGATATGATACGCCACCTTGATTTTTGTAAATCCCATCCAAATTTCGGATATATGCAATGAAAACTGGTAAAGAACTGAAACCCGGTACAGTGATCCGTCTCGAAAACGACCCTTGGCTGGTTCAGAAAGCTGAGTTCACCAAGTCTGGTCGTAACAGCGCAATCATGAAGACCAAGCTGAAGAACCTGCTGACCGGTTACAAGACCGAGATCGTCTACAGCGCTGACGACAAACTGGACGACGTGATCCTCGACCGCAAGGAAGCGACCCTGTCCTTCATCAGCGGCGACACCTACACGTTCATGGACACCACCGACTACACCATGTACGAGCTGAACGCTGAAGATATCGAAGCCGTTCTGCCGTTCATCGAAGAAGGCATGGAAGACGTCTGCGAAGCGATTTTCTTCGAAGAGCGCCTGGTGTCCGTAGAGCTGCCGACTACCATCGTGCGTAAGGTTGCCTACACCGAAGGTTCCGCTCGCGGCGACACTTCGGGCAAGGTGATGAAGCCTGCCAAGCTGAGCAACGGTACCGAACTGCAAGTGGCCGATTTCATCGAAATCGACGACCTGATCGAGATCGACACCCGCGAAGGTGGTTCGTACAAAGGTCGCGCCAAGAAGTAATTCTGGCCCCGGCGGTACGCAAAAAGCCCGACCTGGTGTCGGGCTTTTTTGTGGGCGTCTGTTTATCAGACTGTTACATGCAAGCGCACATCCACGTTGCCACGGGTGGCGTTGGAATAAGGGCATACCTGGTGGGCGGCGTCGACCAGGCTTTGCGCATCCTCCTGGGCCAGGCCCGGCAGGCTGACGTGCAGGTCGATGTCCAGGCCGAAACCGCCGGGGATCTGACCGATGCCAACGTGGGCGGTGATAGAGGCGTCATCCGGGATTTTGCGTTTGGTCTGGCTGGCGACAAATTTCAGCGCCCCGATAAAGCAAGCGGAGTAGCCCGCGGCGAACAGTTGCTCCGGGTTGGTAGCCTGGCCACCAGCACCGCCCAGTTCCTTGGGGGTGGAGAGTTTGACGTCGAGGATGTTATCGCTGGAAACAGCGCGACCATCACGGCCGCCAGTGGCGGTGGCTACAGCGGTATAGAGCGTTTGCATGGGGCGTTCCTCTTTGATTGTTAGCGCTAAATATTTGCGCGCTAAGTAGTTGGTGGAGCCAATGTATAGCGCTAATGTTTTGCGCGCAAGATAAATGTTTTTGACTTGCTGAAATTTAATGTGGGAGGGCGCACGGCCCCTCCCACATTCAAGTGATTTGCTGTTTTCTAAATAGCGCTTTGCAGATTGCCGCGCAACGCGATCAGGTCGGCTTGCAGCTTGCGCAATTGCGCAAGCTGCATCCCGCTGGCGCCCAGGATGCATTGCGGCACATCCTTGGCCTTGCCCTGCAAGGCACGCCCGGCGTCGGTCAGCTCTACCACCACCACCCGCTCATCTTCGCGGCTACGGGTGCGGCTAAGCAGGCCCTCGGCTTCCAGGCGTTTGAGTAATGGCGTGAGTGAACCGGGGTCCGTCAGCAGGCGGCTGCTGATTTCGCTGACGGTCAAACCATCCTCTTCCCACAGCACCATCATGGCCAGGTACTGCGGGTAGGTCAGGCCGAGCGCCTGGAGCAAGGGTTTGTACACCTTTGTCATCAGCAACGAGGTGGAATGCAAGGCGAAGCACAGCTGATTGTCCAGCAGCAGCGATTGGCAGGGATCAGGGTTTTTACTCATTGGGGTGCCTCGTAAAAGCGTGTCTGCGCTGGAATCTAGCGGGCAAATCTTTAATGCGCCAGGTAATTTTGCCTGGCGGGTCAGATCAGGCCGCTTTGCAAGGCCAAATCCCAAGGCGGCACTGGGCTGAAGCGCGACTTGAGGTATTCAAGGAGTAATCGGCTACGGGCGTTGGGTTGTTGTTCCAGGCGCAGCGCATAAATGCCGGCGGTCTCCGGGCTGGGCAGGCCGTTTTCACAAAACAGCGGCAGCAGCTCACCCCGTACCAGGTATTCACTGGCAAGCCAGGTAGGCAAATGCGCGATGCCCAGCCCCGCCAGCGCACCGCTGAGCAGGGCCTCGGCGTTGTTGGCGCTCAGGCGGATACGCCGCGGACGATAAGTGGTGCGGCGCCCGTCGTGCTCAAAGCGCCAGGCAAACATCGGCGCCAGGCCATCCCAGTCAAGGCCGTCATGCTCGCTCAGTTCTCGAGGATGGGTCGGTGTGCCGCGGCTCTTCAAGTAGGCCGGGCTGGCACAGGCGATACGCACGATGCTCGCCAGCGGGGTAGCGATCAACCGCGTGTCTACGATATGCCCGGCGCGCAGCACCAGGTCGACCTTGCCCAGGTGTGCGCCCTGCATATCGACAAAGCTGTCGATCAGGTGCAGGTGCACGTCCAGGCCCGGGTACACGTTCAAAAAATCCGCAATCACCGGTGCCAGGTGCCGTCGACCGAATGCCGCAGGTGCATCCACCCGGATCAAGCCTTCCGGCGCGTGGCTCAGGGACACTGCTTCCGCCCGCGCCAGTTGCAACTCACTGACGATCCGCCGGGCCCGTTCGGCAAAGGCCAAACCCGCCGGTGTCGGCAGCACCGCATGGGTGCTGCGCTGGAACAGCTGGCTGCCCACTGAGCTTTCCAGGCTGTCGATACGCCTAGCCACCGCGGAGGGCGTCAGCGGATGGCGCCGTGCGGCGGCGGAAAAGCTGCCGGTTTCCAATACGTCCAGAAACAGGCCCAGTTGTTCGGTGAGGGTATTGGGGTTCATTGGCTAGCGCTTGTGCGAGATTGGCATAGCCATTGTGCGTTGCTGTGCGTTTCCGCGCTAGAGCCGACTGCGTAGCATGCAAGGCTTGGGATGACGGAGTAGTGCGGTGTTGGATTTAGTGATGTACCTGATATTGGGCGCGGCCCTGGGCACGGTGGGTGGGCTGTTTGGCATTGGCGGCGGGCTGATTGCTATCCCGGTGCTGGGCGTGCTGTTCGGCCTGGATCAGCAGATCGCCCAGGGCACCGCCTTGGTCATGGTGGTGCCCAATGTGATGCTTGCCCTGTGGCGCTATCACCAGCGTAATCGCATCGAATTGCGTCACGCCTTGCCATTGGGCGTGATGGGATTCTGCTTTGCCTGGCTGGGATCTATCTGGGCGGTGGGGCTGGATGCGGGCGCAATGCGTATCGGCTTTATTGCGTTCCTGGTGGCGCTGTCGGCCTACAACCTGCTGCGCATGTTCACCCGCAACGCACCGCCCACGGCGCAGATGCGCTATTCATGGCCGTGGCTTGGGGTATTGGGCGCGGCGTCCGGCTCCATGGGCGGATTGTTCGGGGTGGGGGGCGCGGTGGTCGCCACGCCGGTACTCACCAGTGTGTTCGGCACCACCCAAGTGGTTGCCCAAGGCTTATCGTTGGCCTTGGCGCTGCCCAGCACCAGCGTGACCCTGGTCACTTATGCCTGGCACCACGAGGTGGACTGGATGATCGGCCTGCCACTGGCGGTAGGTGGCCTGCTCAGTATCAGTTGGGGTGTGAAAGTCGCGCACGCCATGCCGGAGCGCCTGTTGCGCGGCCTGTTCTGTGGTTTTTTAGTGGTGTGCGCGGTGATGCTGACCTTTAAAGTTTGAAGCCTTCAACGATGTACTCCGCCAGGCATTCCGTGATCGGCGACGTCATCTGCGGGTTGCGCAGCAAGCGCAGATTCATCGACGGCAGCGGGGGAAAGCCTTCTTCGCTGCCAAGCACTCGCAGGTCGTCGGTGATCAGGCTTTCCATGCTGACCATCGCCGCCAGGCCAGCACTGACCACCGCCTGGATCGCCGCGCCGTTGGAGCTGTGATAGGCCAGGCGATAATCCCGTCCGGCCGCATCCAGTGCGGCTCGTGCCCAATGGGTGTACAGGCAGTCATCGCCGGAAATCGCCAGTGGCAGGGCATCGTGCTCATCGACACAGAAGCACGGTGACGCAGCCCACACCATGCGTTCAGTGCGTAACAGCTCACCGATATCATTACCGGGCTCGCGGCTAATGACGGTCAGCGCCAGGTCCCGCCGTTGCATCAATACAGACGACGCCTCGCAGTGCATCTCAAGCTGAATCAGTGGGTAAGCTTTGGAAAACTGCTTCAGGATTCCCGGCAAAAAACGCATGACGTAGTCATCCGGCGTGCCGATGCGTACCAGCCCCACCATATGTGGCTCGCGCAGGGTATTGAACACCTCGCTGTGCAGTTTCAGGATGCGCCGCGCATACCCCAGCAGCACCTGGCCTTCGGGCGTGAGCCGCACTTGTCGGCCGTCACGCTCGAACAACTTGCGCTGCAACACATCCTCCTCCAGGCGTTTCATCTGCATGCTCACCGCCGATTGAGTGCGGTTGACCAGCTCACCGGCGCGGGTAAAGCCGCCTTGGTCAGCAATGGCCACGAAGGTGCGTAGCACGTCAGTGTCGATACTCGGGTAGCCGGACAATGGATCAATCTCCGAAATGTATTGCATAAGAAACATTCGTTGGATTGATCATAGCGGCAGGCACACACTTTCGTCATCCCTACTGGAGGGCGAGAAGATGAAAGGTCAAAAAGGTTTTGTATTACTGAATAAGTGGTGGTTTGCCGGTCTGTTTAATAGGGTTGCGCGTTGGCAGTTGTTGCATCAAGAGCGCAATATGCTGGCGACGTTGAGCGATGACGCACTCAAGGATATCGGGCTCAACCGCGCCGACGTCGAGCAGGAAAGCCATCGGCATTTCTGGGAAGACCCGCTGCGAAAGTAAGCCAGGATGCAGTAGGGTAGGGAGCGAGCTTTTATGGAGATTGCCATGCCCGCCGACCTGTCCTTTTCACTCAAGCAAGCTCGACGCATGGCGCTGGCCGCCCAGGGTTTCTCGGGGCGCCAGGCGCCTGCCCAGATAAAAGCTGCGCACCTCAACCGGCTGATCGAACGCCTGGGCGTTATACAAATCGACTCGGTCAACGCATTGGTGCGTTCCCACTACCTGCCGTTGTTCTCCCGCCTTGGCCAGTACACCCCGTTGCTCCTTGAGCAAGCAGCCTGGAGCCAGGGGCGGCGGCGTTCATTGTTCGAGTATTGGGGGCATGAGGCGTCGCTGTTGCCGATGGCGATGTACCCGCTGATGCGCTGGCGCATGGAGCGGGCCAGGCAAGGGCAAGGCATCTATGCGCAGATGGCGCGTTTTGGCCGTGAGCAGCAGGCGACTATTGGGCGTGTGTTGCACAGCGTCGAGCAGCAGGGCGCCTTGGGTGCGGGCAGTTTGTCGACCCGAGAGGAGCGTGCTGGGCCCTGGTGGGATTGGAGTGATGAGAAGCACGCACTGGAATGGCTGTTAGCCGCCGGTTTGGTCACCGTCGCGGGGCGCCGAGGTTTTGAGCGACTGTATGATTTGCCGGAGCGTGTGATCCCGGGCGAGATTCTTCAAACGTCCATGAGCGAGGCTCAAGCCCAGCGCGGCTTGCTGATGCATAGCGCAACGGCGCTGGGTATCGCCACCGAAAAGGACCTGCGCGATTATTTCCGCCTCGACCCCGCGGACAGCCGCCCGCGCTTGGCCGAACTGGTCGAGGACGGGCAGTTGCTGACGTGCCAGGTGCAAGGCTTCAAGCAACCAGCGTACTGTCTGCCGGAGCCCAAAGTGCCACGCAAAGTGCCGGCGAGCGCTTTGCTGTCACCGTTCGATTCATTGATATGGGAGCGCAGCCGCACCGAGCGCCTGTTCGATTTCCGCTATCGACTGGAGATCTACACCCCGCAAGACAAGCGGGTGTATGGCTACTACGTGCTGCCGTTTTTGCACAATGAGCGGATCGCTGCGCGCGTCGACCTGCGGGCCGAGCGTGCCCACGGGCGGCTGGCGGTGCATGCAGTGCACGAAGAAGAATCGGGGCTGGATGACGAAGGCATGTTGGCGCTGGCCGTCAACCTGCGGCGAATGGCCGCCTGGCTGGGGCTGGAGCAGGTCCAGCTCAATTGCCAGCGACCCGATGCCGCCCGATTAAGGGCGGCGATGTTGATCAGCGTTTGACCTGTTTCAAGGTCTCGGCAATCAGAAACGCCAGCTCCAGCGACTGATCGGCATTCATCCGTGGGTCGCAATGGGTGTGATAGCGGTCCGATAGCCCGTCTTCGGTAATCGGCCGTGCGCCGCCGATGCATTCGGTGACGTTCTGCCCGGTCATCTCGATATGAATGCCGCCGGCGTAGCTGCCTTCGGCGTGGTGCACCTGGAAGAACTCCTTCACTTCGCCGAGGATTTGCGCAAAGTCGCGGGTCTTGTAGCCGCTGCTGGCCTTGATGGTGTTGCCGTGCATCGGATCGGAGCTCCACAGCACCTGCTTGCCCTCGCGCTGTACGGCGCGGATCAGGTTGGGCAAGTGGTCGCCGACCTTGCCTGCGCCCATGCGCGCAATCAGGTTGAGGCGACCAGGGTCATTGTCCGGGTTAAGGATATCAATCAGGCGGATCAGATCGTCCGGGTTCATGCTCGGTCCGACTTTCACGCCGATCGGGTTGTTCACCCCGCGCAGGAATTCGACGTGGGCGCCGTCCAACTGGCGTGTACGGTCGCCGATCCACAGCATATGGGCCGAGCAGTCGTAGTAGTCGTTGGTCAGGCTGTCGCGACGCACGAAGGCTTGTTCATAGTTGAGCAGCAACGCTTCGTGGGCGGTGAAGAAGCTGGTTTCGCGCAATTGCGGCGAGCTGTCCATGCCACAGGCGCGCATGAAGGCCAGGGTCTCGTCGATGCGGTCGGCCAGTTGGCTGTACTTCTCGGCCAGGGCTGAGTTGGCGATAAAGTCCAGGTTCCACTTGTGCACCTGGTGCAGGTCGGCGAACCCCCCTTGGGCAAACGCGCGCAGCAGGTTGAGGGTGGCGGTGGACTGGTGGTAGGACTGCAACAGGCGGTCGGGGTCCGGCACACGGCTTTTTTCATCGAAGCCGATGCCGTTGACGATGTCGCCACGGTAGGCAGGCAGGGTGATACCGTCGATGGTCTCATCGTTGGACGAGCGCGGTTTGGCAAACTGGCCGGCCATGCGTCCGACTTTCACCACCGGGCAACCGGCGGCGAAGGTCATGACAATCGCCATCTGCAGCAGCACCTTGAAGGTGTCGCGGATTTTTGCCGCGGAGAACTCGGCAAAACTCTCGGCACAATCGCCACCTTGCAGGAGGAAGGCGCGGCCTTGGGTCACTTCGGCAAACTGGCGACGCAACTCACGGGCTTCCCCGGCAAACACCAGCGGCGGGTAGCTGGCCAGGTTCTGCTCCACCTGCAACAGGTGTGCAGCGTCCGGATACTGGGGTTGTTGCTGGATTGGCAGGGCGCGCCAGCTGTCGGGGCTCCAAGGTTGGCTCATCATGAACTCGATTGGGTGATTGACGGATAACGCTGATGTTATCAGCAATTAGTGCGTGACCTGTTGCTGCCGGTTGGCCGACAATCGCGCCTTTGCCAAGCGGTAACCCCTTAGGAGTAGTGATGACCGAGGAGCGTGTCGAGCGCCTGCTGGCCGAAGTCCATGATGATTTCGGCATGATCCGTGTGCTCGAAGTAGCCGATTACCGCTTTCTCGAATTCGGCGACGCCATCGAGCAAAGCTGCGTGTTCACCGCCGACCCTAGCTGGTTGGAGTATGACTACACCCGGGCCATGTTGATCGGTGCGCTGTGCCATGAGCAGCCGGAGAGCGCGTTGTTCCTCGGTTTGGGCGCGGGCACGTTGACCCAGGCATGCCTCAGGTTTCTGCCTTTGGAAGACGTCGAGGCCATTGAACTGCGCCCTGATGTACCGCGCCTGGCCATCGAATACCTGGGGCTCGATGACGACCCGCGCTTGTACATTCGAGTGGGGGACGCCCTGCAATTGCTCGATACCGCTGAATCGGCCGACCTGATCTTCGTCGACCTCTACACCGATGTCGGCCCCGGTGTGGGGCATCTGGCCTGGACCTTTCTGGAAAGCTGCCAGAAGAAACTCAACCCCGGCGGCTGGCTGGTGATCAACCAGTGGGCCACCGATGATGGTAAACCGCTGGGCGCGGCATTGCTGCGTGGGTTGTATCACCGACACTACTGGGAGCTGCCGGTGAAGGAGGGCAATGTGATTCTGCTGGTGCCTTCCGAGCTGGATCAGGAACTGGACCTCGATGCCCTGTCAGCCCGCGCCGAAGCCTTGGCGCCGCGATTGGGGTACTCGTTGCAGCCGTTGATCAAGGCTATTCGGCCGGCGACCTAGTTGTGTGCTCCGGCGCGATCGGGAGCAAGCCCCCTCCCACATTTGACCGCATTTCAGATCCGTTTACACGTACACATGTGGGAGGGGGCTTGCCCCCGATCGCGTCGGTATTGCCAACTCAAATCCCCTTGAACACCCCCGGTCGCTTCTCGATCATCGCCCGCACACCTTCCTTGGCATCCTCGCTGTTGAGCAATTTATCCACCATGGGTGGCAGGGCGGCGGCTGCGACAGCTTCGCCTTCCATACGCGCCAGACGCGCCGACATCAACGTCGCCTGCACGCCAAGCGGCGCCTGACGAGCAATGCGGTTGGCCAGTTCGATGGCGCGGGGCAACAGGTCTTCACTGGCCATTACTTCCTGTACCAGGCCCAGGCGCAGGGCTTCATGGGCGTCGAACTCGTCTCCGGTAAGCAGCCAGCGCATCGCATTGCCCCAGCCCGCGATCTGGTGCAAGCGCATTGTCGCGCCGCCAAACGGAAAGATCCCACGTTGCACTTCCATCTGTGCAAAGCGTGTATTGCTGGCGCAGAGGTTGATATCCGCCGCCAGCATCAACTCGATACCAATGGTCAGGCAGTAGCCCTGGGCCGCGACGATCACCGGTTTGCTGACCCTGGGCCCTGCGAATACGCCCCAGGGATCGCACCCGCCCAGCGGCGGTTGCCAGCCGCCCGCCATCACGCCGCTGACATTGGCCAAGTCCAGCCCCGCCGTGAAGTGATCGCCGTGGGCAAATACCACGGCCACCCGGGCGTCATCGTTTCGATCAAATTCGCCATAGGCCAGGCTCAGCTCATTGAGTAAATCCAGATCGAAGGCATTGCGTTTGGCCACGCGGTCCAGGCCCAGCAACAGAACATGGCCCTCAAGTGCACGGCTGACGCGGCTACTGCTGGCTTGTTTCATCGGGTGTGCCCTCGGGCGCGGGTAGGGTTTCAGACCGAAGGGCCTGAGTGGGTGGGTGAACCGTTTAAGCTTGATGACCAGCAGGGCCGGGCCTTTGAAAAATAGACCCTGGCGCACAGATCTGCAAAGCCCGCGACGCAGCGCGGTTTATCAGTGCGCTGCGATAAAAAAAGCTCCCTTTTTCAGCTATTTCCGGTATAGTGCGCGCCGGCCTTTAACCGGGCCGCGTTTAGGTAGCGCAATTCCCCGAAGTCAGCTTCGGCTGCACGTCCGCACAGCGGACTCTCCCTTGACGAATCTTTTTCATTCATTCGTTTTCGCAAATCCCCGCCGACAAAGCAGCCAGGGCGACTCTTGAGTCTCAACACGGCATGCGCAGCTTTGGAGCATGGGTCTTTGCGGATGCACTTAGAGGCAGACCCATGACCCAGGAAACCGGCGGCTTCGCCGCTTTTAATCTTAACCCGAACATTCTCGCCGCTGTCATCGCGACTGGCTACGAAGAACCTTCGGCTATTCAGCAGCAATCGATCCCGATCATCATGGCCGGCCAGGACATGATTGGCCAGGCGCAAACCGGTACCGGTAAAACCGCCGCGTTCGCCCTGCCTATTTTGCATTGCATCGATCCTGCCAAGCGCGAGCCGCAAGCCCTGATCCTGGCGCCAACCCGAGAGTTGGCGCTGCAAGTAGCAACCGCTTTTGAAACCTACGCCAAGCAAATGCCAGGCGTAACCGTTGTGGCCGTTTACGGCGGCGCGCCGATGGGCCCACAACTCAAGGCTATCCGTAACGGCGCACAGATCGTTGTCGCCACCCCGGGCCGTCTGTGCGACCACCTGCGTCGTGACGAGAAAGTCCTGTCGACCGTGAACCACCTGGTTCTGGACGAAGCTGACGAAATGTTGAAGCTGGGCTTTATGGATGACCTGGAAGTCATCTTCAAGGCACTGCCACCGACCCGTCAGACCGTATTGTTCTCGGCTACCCTGCCGCAGTCGATCCGTGCCATTGCCGAACGCCACCTGCGCGATCCGCAACACGTGAAGATCCAGACCAAGACCCAGACCGTTACCGCGATCGAACAGGCTCACCTGTTGGTTCACGCTGACCAGAAGACCTCGGCTGTATTGAGCCTGCTGGAAGTCGAAGACTTCGACGCCCTGATCATGTTCGTGCGCACCAAGCAAGCGACCCTGGACCTGGCCAGTGCCCTGGAAGCCAAAGGCTACAAAGCCGCTGCGCTGAACGGTGACATCGCCCAGAACCAACGTGAGCGCGTGATCGACTCCCTCAAGGATGGCCGTCTGGACATCGTTGTGGCGACCGACGTTGCTGCCCGTGGCCTCGACGTTCCACGTATCACCCACGTGTTCAACGTTGACATGCCGTACGATCCAGAGTCCTACGTTCACCGTATCGGCCGTACCGGCCGTGCGGGTCGCGAAGGTCGTGCACTGCTGCTGGTGACTCCGCGCGAGCGCCGCATGCTGCAAGTGATCGAGCGTGTCACCGGTCAGAAAGTTGCCGAAGTACGCCTGCCGGATGCCCAGGCCGTTCTTGATGCTCGCATCAAGAAATTGACCAACAGCCTGGCGCCATTGGTGGCTGACGCTGAATCGACCCACGGCGACCTGCTGGACCGCCTGACCGCCGATATCGGTTGCACCCCGCGTGCCCTGGCTGCAGCCCTGCTGCGCAAAGCGACCAATGGTCAAGCCCTGACCCTGGCTGCCATCGAGAAAGAGCGCCCACTGGTACCGAACAACGCCCCGCGCGGTGATCGTCCAGAGCGTTCCGGCGACCGTCCAGAGCGTGGCGATCGTGAACGTCGTGCTCCGGTTCCATTGGCTGAAGGTCGTGCTCGTTGCCGTACCGCGCTGGGTGCGCGTGACGGTATCGCTGCCAAGAACCTGCTGGGCGCTATCCTCAACGAGGGTGGCCTGGCGCGTGAAGCCATCGGTCGCATCCAGGTACGTGACAGCTTCTCCCTGGTGGAGCTGCCGGAGGATGGCCTGGAAAAACTGCTGGCCAAGCTCAAAGACACTCGCGTTGCCGGTAAGCAGCTCAAACTGCGTCGCTACCGCGAAGATTGATCCGCCTCTGGGCTGATTGATCGCACATAAAAAATCCCCGACTGGTTCGGGGATTTTTTTTGCCTGGGATTTCAGGCTGTGCATCTGCGTTAGCCAAAGCGGTAGATGTCCATGCCCAAGGCGCCGAGGGTGAAGCCCTGATGCGCCACGCTGAAATCACCGCCGGCACCCCGCGCAAAGTACAGCGGCAACAAATGCTCGTCGCTGGGGTGGCTGCGCACTGCATGGGGCGCCAGGAGGCGATAGTCATGCAAGGCTGTTTCGTCACCGGCAGCGAGTTTTTCGACCACCCAGTCGCGAAAGGCTAGCGCCCATGGCGTGATGGTTTCCGGCCCGGCGCGCCAGTCCAGCTCACCGAGATTATGGGTGATGCTGCCGGAGCCGATCAGTAGCACACCTTGATCGCGAAGGCGGCAGAGGGCGTATCCAACCCGGGTTTGAAAAGCCGGGCCCATGCGGCTTGGCAGGGAGACTTGCACCACCGGAATATCCGCCGCCGGGTACATCAGCGACAGGGGCACCCAGGTGCCATGGTCGAAGGGCCGTTGGTTGTCGACGCGTGCAGTCAGGCCGTCAGCCTGCAATAACTCGACAATTTCATTTGCCAGCTGTGGATCACCCGGCGCAGGGTATTGCACCGCAAACAGTTCGCGAGGGAAGCCGCCGAAGTCGTGCCAGGTTTCGGGCGCGGCGCTGCCACTCACCAGTAACTCGTGGCTTTCCCAATGCGCCGATACCACCACAATCGCCTTGGGCCGTGGCAACGCGGCTGCCAGGGCCTGCAGCGCCGGGCCGCTGGCACCGGGTTGCAGGGCCAGCATCGGGGAGCCATGGGAGATAAACAGGCTGGGGAGCATAAGAGGGGTCCTGAAGAATAATATGGCGCTATCTTCATTCAGATCATTGATCGAGATCTAATATAAGATTTAGTGTCTTTTAATCGATTTTTTCAGGGTGATGCATGGACGCAAAAATTTGGCAGGAACGCTGGGCAACCAATCAGATCGGTTTTCATCAGTCCGACGTTAATCCTTACTTGCAGCGGCATTGGTCAGCGTTGGCCCTGGCTGATGGTGCCAGGGTTTTCGTGCCTTTGTGTGGCAAGAGCCTGGACATGAAGTGGTTGGCGGATCGCGGGCATCGCGTGATGGGTGTGGAGGTGTCTGAACAAGCCGTTGAGGCGTTCTTCAGCGAGCAGGGGCTTACGCCGCAGATCGATCAGAGAGGCGTGTTCAAGGTGTATCAGGCGGGCCTGATCGAAGTGTGGTGCGGTGACTTCTTCGCCCTTGACGCAAGTGCCGTGGCTGATTGCACGGCGCTGTATGACCGTGCGGCACTGATCGCCTTGCCGCAGCCAATGCGCTCGCGATACACCGAGCATCTCGATACCCTGCTGACCCCCGTCTGTGAGGGGTTGTTGATCACTGTCGACTACGACCAGGCACAAAGGGCTGGCCCGCCTTTCGCCGTCCCGGATGAGGAAGTGCAGTCGTTGCTGGGCCCGCACTGGAATGTGGTCACGCTGCAAGAGCGGGACATTTTGAGTGAAAGCAGCAAATTCAAGGCGGACGGCGTTACTCGGCTTGATGAGCGTGTTTATCGGCTGACCAGGCGGTAAATCACGTCCACGAAAAAGGGGCGATTCAATCGCCCCTTTTTTGTCTTGCCTGGGTTATCAGCCCCGACGACGCAGTGCGTCGATCCGCTCTTCCAGCGGCGGATGGCTCATGAACAGGCGAGCCATGCCCTGTTTGATGCCACCGTTGATGCCAAAGGCCGTCAGGCTGTCCGGCATATGCACCGGCAGGCCCTGTTCGGAGCGCAAGCGTTGCAGCGCGCCGATCATTGCGCTGGTGCCCGCCAGGCGTGCGCCGGCTTCATCTGCGCGGAACTCGCGTTTGCGCGAGAACCACATGGTGATCGCGCTGGCCAGGAAGCCCAGCACCAACTCGGCGAAGATGGTCGCCACGAAGTAGGCAATGCCGCGACCTTCTTCGTTCTTGAAGATGACCTTGTCGACAAAGTTGCCGATGATCCGCGCAAAGAACATCACGAAGGTGTTCACTACGCCCTGTACCAGCGCGAGGGTGACCATGTCGCCGTTGGCCACGTGACCGATCTCGTGGGCCAGCACCGCCTTGACTTCATCGGGCGAAAAACGCTCCAGCAAGCCCTGGCTTACGGCCACCAGCGCGTCGTTCTTGTTCCAGCCGGTGGCGAAGGCGTTGGCCTCATAGGCAGGGAAAATCCCCACTTCGGGCATTTTGATGCCTGCTTCTTGAGATAGCTGCTCCACGGTTTGCATCAGCCATTGTTCATGGCGAGTGCGAGGTTGAGTGATGACCTGGGTGCTGGTACTCATCTTCGCCATCCACTTGGAGATGAACAGCGAAAACAGCGAGCCGGCAAAACCAAAGACCGCACAGAAAACCAACAGCTGATTGAGGTTCAGGTCAACCCCGTTGGCCGCCATGAACCCGTTGAAGCCGAACAGGCTCAGGGTGATGCTGGCAATCAGCACGACCGCCAGGTTAGTGGCCAAGAACAGCAGGATGCGCATCATGGTTGTAGGGTTCTCCTCATGCTTAATATGTCGCGTACTGCGGGGTATATAAGGTGCCGCATGGGGTGATTCAACCGAGCGACTATTTCAAACTGTGTCCTACAGCGTGAACGTAAGGCCCTGAAGGGATTTTCCGACCTGTATTGTCGGCCATGACCGGCGTGAGTTTGCCTTGCCGCCCCGTGATTATAGGGGGCACGCCTCAGGCAGGGGCTGATTGAACTACCACCGCGCGTAAGCGAGAAAGAAGTGTTGCCAGATAATCGCTGTACGACCCAATGTGAGTCGTACAGCGTCAATTTCCTTACTGGCGATAGGACTTCAGGAAGTTGCCGATGCGACCGATGGCCATTTCCAGGTCATCCACACGTGGCAAAGTCACCACGCGGAAGTGATCCGGCCATGGCCAGTTGAACGCAGTGCCCTGGACCACCAGCAGCTTTTCCGACAGTAGCAGGTCGAGCACGAACTTCTCGTCGTTGAGAATCGGGCAGACTTTCGGGTCGATCCGCGGGAACGCATACAACGCGCCCATAGGCTTCACACAGCTCACACCGGGGATCGCGTTGAGCAACTCCCAGGTGCGGTTGCGCTGCTCCAGCAGGCGACCCTGGGGCAAGATCAGGTCATTGATGCTCTGGTAGCCGCCGAGGGCGGTCTGGATGGCGTGCTGGCTCGGCACGTTGGCACACAGGCGCATGTTGGCCAGCATGTCGATGCCTTCGATGTAGCTCTGGGCATTATGCTTGGGGCCGGAAATGGCGATCCATCCGGAGCGGAAGCCCGCCACGCGATACGACTTGGACAGGCCGTTGAAGGTCAGGCATAGCAGGTCCGGAGCCAGGGAGGCGGTGCATATGTGAACGGCGTCATCGTAGAGGATCTTGTCGTAGATCTCGTCGGAGAACACTACCAGGTTGTGCTGGCGTGCCAGTTCAAGCATGCCCAGCAGCACTTCCTTGGAGTACACGGCGCCGGTAGGGTTGTTCGGATTGATGATCACCAGCGCCTTGGTGTTGGGGGTGATCTTGGCCTTGATGTCGGCCAGGTCCGGAAACCAGTCGGCGCCTTCATCACACAGGTAATGCACCGGATGGCCGCCAGCCAGGGTCACGGCAGCGGTCCAGAGCGGATAGTCCGGTGCCGGCACCAGCACTTCATCGCCATTGTTGAGCAGCGCCTGCATCGACATCACGATCAGCTCTGACACGCCGTTGCCCAGGTAGATGTCCTCGATGCCGACACCTTCGACCTGCTTCTGCTGGTAGTACTGCATTACCGCCTTGCGTGCACTGAACAGGCCCTTGGAGTCGCTGTAGCCTTGGGCGGTCGGCAGGTTGCGGATCACGTCCTGGAGGATTTCGTCCGGCGCTTCGAAACCAAACGGCGCCGGGTTGCCAATGTTCAACTTGAGGATGCGATGGCCTTCCTCTTCCAGGCGCTTGGCGTGCTTGAGCACTGGGCCGCGAATGTCGTAGCAGACGTTGGCGAGCTTGTTCGATTTGCTGACCTGCATGGCGATGTGATCCTGAAAATGAACGATTCAGACGGCGTAGGCACTACCGTAGGGTGAATCCTGCGCGGTTCGCCCCCATAAATACGTTTGAATGCCGATGGCGCGGGTGCCAGACTGGCGTTTTGAAGAGGCGCAATCATACGTGCCGCCTGATCCATGGAAAAGACACAGATCAGGGTTTTTCAGTTGCCGAGGTGTACCGATGGAAAAGTTGCAGAAAACCGTTGATGAGTGGAAGGCCATGCTCGACCCTGAGCAGTACAACGTGTGCCGCCTCAAGGGCACCGAGCGGCCTTTCAGCGGCAAGTACAACGGAACCAGGACCGACGGCGTGTATCACTGCATCTGCTGTAATGAGCCGCTGTTCGATTCGACCACCAAGTTTGATTCCGGCTGCGGCTGGCCGAGCTTCTACGCGCCGATTGCCGACAGCGCGATGATCGAAATTCGTGACGTCAGCCACGGCATGATTCGTACCGAAGTCACCTGCGCCAAGTGCGACGCACACCTGGGGCATGTGTTCCCGGACGGGCCGCCGCCGACGGGCCTGCGCTACTGCATCAACTCGGTGTGCCTGGACCTGGTGCCGCGCTCGGCTTGAAGCGATAAACAGGCCCGAATGCCAGTCGGTCAAGCGTACGCGTATCACTTCTTCCCCTGAATTGAGGCATTGCCATGAGCGACTCCCTGCTGAGCATCCCTTGCACCACCATCAAGGGTGAGCAAAAGACCCTGGCCGATTTCGCCGGCAAGGCCATTTTGGTGGTCAACACCGCCAGCAAATGTGGCTTCACCCCCCAGTACAAGGGCCTGGAGCAACTTTGGCAGCGCTACAAGGACCAGGGGCTGGTGGTGCTGGGGTTTCCCTGCAACCAGTTCGGCAAGCAGGAACCGGGTAACGAAGGCGCGATAGCCGAGTTCTGCGAGCTGAACTTCGGTGTCAGTTTTCCGCTGTTCAAGAAGGTCGACGTCAATGGCAGCGATGCCCACCCATTGTTCGTACAGTTGAAAAAGCAGGCCCCGGGGCTGCTGGGCTCCAAGAATATCAAGTGGAACTTCACCAAGTTCCTCATCGGCCCCGACGGCAAGCAGGTCAAGCGATTTGCGCCAACGACCAAGCCACAGGACCTGAGCCAGGAGATCGAAGCCTTGCTCAAATGACCACGATAGTGCGGGCGCAGCCTCAGAGGCTTGTCGTCGTCGGTACCCACAACTCCAGCAGCGCATGGAGCTCTTCGCGGCGAAACGGCTTGGCCAGGTAATCGTTCATGCCCGCCGCCCGGCAACGCTCGCGCTCTTCGGACAGGGCATTGGCGGTCAAGGCGACAATGGGCAGGTCTGGCCAGCGCCCGCTACGGCGAATTTGCCGGCTGGCCTCGTAGCCATCCATCACCGGCATGTTGCAGTCCATCAGCACCATATCGAAGCGCTGGTCCTCAAGCAGCTTGAGCGCTTCCCCACCATGGGCAGCCACAATCACCTCACACCCCAGCTTGCTGAGCATCCCCTTGGCCACCAGTTGATTGACCGCGTTGTCCTCCACCAACAAGATGCGCGCGCGGTGAGCCAGCGGCGCGGCTTCCATCTGGATCGGGTCGAGGATCGGTTGCGTGCTGCTGCGCAGGTTGCGTTGCAGGATCTGGTACAGCGCGTTACGGCTCAATGGGCGTGCTTGTTGCTGCAGCGGTGCCAGCGCCGCGACTTCTTCACTGGGCATGAAGTTGCCATAGGCGGTGACCAGCAGAATCGGCGCGCTGATTGCCGGGCGCAAGCGGAACAAGCATTCAGGGCAGTCGGTAATCAACAGGTCAGGGGCCAGTGCGCTCAAATCATCGTCTTGGGAATAGCACCTTGGTGTCAGCCCCCAAGAGGGCAGCAGGGTGGTGAGCAGCTCTGTCAACCCGCCACCGGCATGGGTGATGGCGATTACATCACCTGTGAGCGGTGTATAGCGCGTGGCAGGTAAATGGGTGGGTAGCGGGAGGTCGGCGCAGAACTGGCTGCCAAAGCCCACCTCCGAGCTGATACTCAAGCGGCCTTGCATGGCTTCACACAGATTGTGCGTCAAGGCCAGTCCCAAACCCGTACCGCCAAATTGACGGGTGATGCCCGCACCGGCCTGGGTGAAGGGTTGGAAGATTTTCACCTGGGCTTCCTGGGCGATACCGATGCCGGTATCACAGACTTCAATATTGACCCTGCCTTCCAGGGCACGCAGGCGCACATCGACCCGGCCGAAGCGCGTGAACTTCAAGGCATTGGAAAGCAGATTACTGACGATTTGCCGCACCCGGGTCGGGTCGCCGATGACCTGGGCGGGAAACTGTGGATCAATCAGGCACGTCAGCTCGACACTCGGCGCCGCATTCTGCGACAGCAGGTTGGCAGTGTCTTCCACCAGTGAGCCCAGGTCGAAGGGGATATGTTCCAGTTCCAGTTGGCCGGCATCGAACTTGGACAGATCGAGAATATCGTTGAGCAATTCGACCAGCACTTTGCCCGAGTCATGGGCGATCGACAGTTGCTGGCGCTGCTCGGCATTCAGTGGGCTGTCGAGCGACAGTGCAATCATCCCCAGCAGGCCATTGAGCGGCGTACGGATTTCATGGCTCATATTGGCCAGGAACGCGGCCCGTGCCTGTGCCATCCCCAGCGCGGTCATCCTGGCTGCTTCCAGTTCATCATTGGATTGGCTCAAGCGTTGGTTGCTGGCCTTGAGTTCAAGGGTGCGCGCCGAAACGATATTTTCCAATTGGCCCAGGTATTCGGTGAGGCGGTCCTCGGCGTGACGCCGCTGATGGATCTCGGTTTCCATGTTTTCAAATTGCTGGTTGGCGACGTCGACCAATACGCCGATTTCGTCGTGCTCATGCCCCGGCGGGCAATCCAGGCGTGCCTGTTTGCGGGTACTCAACTCTCGGATAATACGTACCAGCGGTTGCGTGAGCATTACGTAGAATAAGCCCAGCAAGATCCCGGTCAGCAGCAGGCTGCGGGTAAATCCGTTGAGCAGGGTGATCTCGGCGCGATGCAGGAAACGGCTGCCAAAGGCATAGGTATCAACGTCGAGGCGCAATACGCCGAGGGATTCGTTGGGCATATGGTTGAGAAACAGTCGGTCCTCGAACTGACGATTGGCGCCAAACAGAAAATCGCTGACCGGACGATAGTTGCTTTCTTTGCGCGGGCGGTTGACGTCGGCCAGCACCGCGCCATTGTTGTCGATCAGCTGCGCACGGGTGATGGCAGGGGAGTGCAGCAGGCCCAGGGTCAGCTCCTGGGCGAGTTCGGCATCGATGTTGTAGGCGATACGCGACGCGGGGTTATGGCTGATTTCAATCAGTGAGCGTATTTCACGGTTGATGGATGCGTCTTCACTGGCATAATCAATGCCGATTTGGATCAGACTGAGCAAGGTTCCCAACACGAAACCGACCAGCACAGTCAATCTGGCTTGTTTATAAGACAAGCGGTGGGCGAACTTGATATCCATCGAGTGTTGAACCACTTCACGTTTCCTTTCGCCCGGCAAGCATAGCTGAACATCCCCAAGCTTCTGCTTGCCGGGCACGAATCGTTTTTTGACGCAGCCTCATGCGGTCTGCCGCAGGGTTGCCAATACGCCATCTTTTACAAGAACTTGCCAGAGGAATAATCATGGATTCTCGATTGAATGCCTTCCTTGAGCGGGCCGACGCCGTACTTGCTCGCCTGGAACCCTTATTGCCGGCCCCGCGCCAAGCCATCGACTGGCGCCAATGCCTGGCCGCTCGTTGGCAGCGTGAAGGTCGCAGTGGCTTCCTGTTGCCGCTGGAAGTGAGCCTGGATATGCGCTTGTCGGACCTGATTGGCGTCGACAAGCAACGTGAACAACTGGCGCGTAATACCCAGCAGTTCCTCGATGGCCTGCCCGCCAACCATGCGCTGCTGTGGGGTTCTCGCGGCACCGGCAAGTCTTCCATGGTGCGCGCCTTGCTGGCTCAGCACGCCACGGCGGGTCTGCGCTTGATCGAAATCGAACGCGACCACCTGGCCGACCTGCCGCGCGTGGTCGAACAGTTGATAAAACTGCCGCAGCGCTTCATTTTGTTTTGCGATGACCTCTCGTTCGAAGCCGGCGAAGGCGATTATCGCGTGCTCAAAAGCGTGCTGGACGGCTCCCTGGAGCAGGCGCCGGAAAACGTGCTGCTGTATGCCACGTCCAACCGCCGTCATCTGGTGCCGGAGAACCAGAGCGACAACGACAACTGGAAACGTGTGGATGGCGAGTTGCACCCGAGCGAGGCGGTAGAGGACAAGATTGCCTTGTCGGACCGTTTTGGCTTGTGGCTGTCGTTCTATCCGTTTTCCCAGGAGCATTTCCTGGATGTGGTGGAACACTGGATCGGCGAGTTGGCCGGCAAGGCCGGCTTGCAGTGGCAGCGCGATGAGCAGCTTGATGTACTCGCGGTGCGCTGGGCCACAGGGCGCGGTAACCGCAATGGCCGTTGTGCCTATCAGTTTGCCCGTTACTGGGTAGGTCTTAAATTGCTGGAACGTCAACCATGATCGATTTGCAACAGGCCGGCAGCGGTCTTGATGGCTACGCCATGCTGTGTGCACAACTGGAGTCATTGCTGGCGGATGAGCGTGACTTTATTGCCAACAGTGCACAGTTTTCTGCGTTTCTGTTCAACCAGCTCGATGACCTGAACTGGGCAGGCTTTTACCTTAATCGCAATGAAGAACTGGTGCTTGGGCCGTTCCAGGGTCAGATAGCCTGCGTACGTATCCCGTTCGGCCGTGGCGTATGTGGCGCTGCTGCGGCTTCACGACAAACCCAGCGAGTAGAGGATGTGCATGCGTTCCCAGGCCATATCGCCTGTGACAGCGCCTCGAACAGTGAGTTGGTGGTGCCATTGGTCAAAGACGGTCAGCTGATTGGCGTGCTTGACCTCGACAGTCCCTCGCTGGCCCGTTTTACACCTCAGGACCAGGCAGGGATTGAACGGCTGGCGGCGATTTTCCTGCGGCTGACCGACTGCTGAACCTGGGAGCCACGGCAGAGGAGTGCAGGAGCGAGTGACTCGCTCCTGCCGTTGCGGGCCCGGGCGTTTATTGGCCTTGCAGCTCGGCCAGTTGAATCTGCAGCATCCTCTCCAGTTCCAGCATGAGATGCTCCAGCGCCTTGATGCCGGTTTCAATGGTTGCCCACTCTTCATTGCGAGCGCAGGTTTGCTCCAGCGCTTCGCATTGCCCAGCCAATGAATGGGCCTGAACGATACGGGCAGCGCCCTTGATTTTGTGGGCTTGTTCAATGATCTCGGGGGGGTGGGCCTGCCGGTTCAACAGCGTGACAAGCGCCTGACGGTCGTCACGGCTGCTGCTCAGCAGCTCCTCCAGCAGGCGTCGACTCAATTGCGGGTCGCCGCCGGTCAACGCTTGCAGGCACTCGAGGTTCAGGCGCTGGTTCGCAGGTTTGGGAGCGATTTGCGCCAGTTGCCGTTCCAGTACGGTCAGGCTGATGGGCTTGAACAGGCAGTCATCCATGCCGGCCTGCACGCAACGTTGTCTTTCCTCTGGCTGGGCGTTGGCAGTAAAGCCCAGCACCACACAAGGTACCAATTGCTCGCGTTGCTCATATTCACGGATTGAACGGCTCAGCTCATAGCCATTCATGATGGGCATGTTGCAATCGGCGATCACCAGGTCGAAATGCTCCTTGCGCCAGGCCTGGAACCCTGCAGCACCGTGCTCGGCGGCAGTGAATTGATGACCCAGGTAGCCCAGTTGCTGGCACATCAGCAGGCGGTTCGCCGGGTGGTCGTCTACCACCAGTACATTCAGCACCCGAGTGGCGGCCGGTGCTTCAGGCTGTTGCTCACCCACCACCGTGATCGTTTGCAGGCGGGGTACGCTCAGGTTGACGTGCACCTGGGTACCTACCATGGGCACGCTGCTCAGGCTCAACTGGCCGCCCATCATGGCGCACAGGCTGCGGCAGATCACCAGCCCCAGCCCCGCGCCGCTCCTGGCCAGTTGACCGGAATTGTCCGCTTGGGCAAAGGGTTCGAACAGACGCAGTTGATCCTCCCTGCTGATGCCGATGCCGGTGTCTTCCACCACCAGCTTCAGCTCGATCTGCTCCGGTGCCTGGGTCGGCTGTACTTCCACTTTGATCTTCACCTGGCCTTGCTCGGTGAACTTGATCGCGTTGCTCACCAGGTTCGACAGTACTTGCTTGAAGCGCAGAGGGTCTATCAGCACTTCGATATCGTTCAGGTCGGGCTTGAATTCCAGCAGCAGGCTGAGGGTTTTCTGGCGTGCCAGACCGTCGAAGACACGCACCACCGACTCAATCACCTCGCGCAGGTTGACGCGCTCCGGCGCCAGGCTGAGACGGCCGGACTCGATACGCGCTATGTCCAGGATGTCACCGATCAACTCCAGCAGATCCTTGGCCGAGTTGTACGCCACTTCGATGGCCGGGCGGTCGAGATGCCCTTGATCGGCGCGCTTGAGCGTCAGTTCGAGCATTCCGATCACGGCGTTCATGGGCGTACGGATCTCGTGGCTCATGGTGGCAAGGAACGTGCTCTTGGCGCGATTGGCCTCATCGGCCCGCTCTTTGGCGGCGCGTAGCTCATCAAACAACTCGCGTCGGTCGCTGATGTCGATCCAGCCGCCGATGATGCCCTGGACTTCGCCTGTGGAGTCGCGGTACGGCAGGATCCAGTGATAGATCGTCAGTTTGCGCTCGTGGATATGCAATGTGCGATCCAGGATCAGCGGAATGCCCTCGGCCACTACGCGCAGATAGTCGGCATGGTATTGCGCCGCCTCCGACTCCAGGGCCATGCTCATCTGGGTGACGCTTTTGCCGATCACGTCTTCGCGTTTGACGTCGAATACCTGCAGGTAGCTGTCGTTGCAGGTTTGCAGCAGGCCGTTGCGGTCACGCACGTAGATCGGATGGGGGGTTTCATTGACCAGCGCACGCATGAATTCGAATTGGTCGTTCAGGGCCCGTTCGGCCATTTTGCGGTGTTTTATCTGGCGCCGCATGTAGGCGTTCCAGGTCAGGGAAATCAGTAGCAACAGCCCGGTACCGATGATGATTCGAGATATCAATTGATGGTAGTTGCGCCAGTAGCTGTCGGACGCGGCGGTGTAACCCCGCCAACGACTGTTGATCACGCCCATTTCATCCGGGGCGATGCTGAGCAGCGCCTTGTCGAGGATTGAGCTCAGTTCCGTGGCGTGGCGCGATGTCGCCAGGGTATAAGTTGCCGGCGTAGTGCCAATGCTGGCGCTGATCTGCAGCTTGTCCTGAAAAGCCTTGGAAGACAGCAGGTAGTTGGCGATCACCAGTGTGCTCACTGCGCCATCCACTTGGCCCTGTGCGAGTAACTCCGATGCCCTGAAAGTATCACTGGTTTCGACCAGGTGAACCTGGGGGAAATCGTTGGTCAAGGTCTCGATCAAGGGGTTGCCCTGGGTTATCGCCAGGCGCTTTCCTGCCATTTGTGCGATGTTCGCGGGTGGCCCTGGCTCCTTGCGTGTCAACAATACGTAGGAGTTTTCCAGGTAGGGTCGGCTGAAATTGAGCTGCGAGTCCCTTGTGTTGCTCGGCACAATGGCCCCGATCATATCGACCTTCTGGCTGGTGACCTGATCGATCATCGCGTTGACATCACGCCCGCGTACAATCGAAAAGCGTAGGCCGGTGCGCAGGCGAATCAGCTCCAGGAGATCGGCGGTAATGCCGCGAAAGTTGCCGTCCGCATCGAAGAACGTGAGAGGCGCGAAGGTTTCATTGACGATCACCTTGACCACCGGATGCTCTTTAAGCCAGCGCTCTTCGCGTTGGGTCAGTTGCAATTTCTTGTCGGTGAGCAGGATATCGCTGCCGGCGCTCCAGCGTTTGGCGATGCTGTCTCGTTCGGTGATGGGGACCGCAGCCAGGACCGCGTCGACAATGCTCAGCAGCACGCGGTTATCTTCACGCATGGCGAAGCTGAAACCATAAGCCTCATGCTTGCCGAAATTGGCCATGCGGATGTTTTTGAGATAACCCTTGTTGATCATGTAGTGGGTGGAAATGGTGTCACCCAGAAACACATCCGCCTGGTCGAAGGCCACCGCATTCAAGGCGTTCTGATAAGACGGATAGGCGCGGATGATGGCCTTGGGGTACAGCTTTTCTACCTCATTGAGCGGCAGGTAATGGTAGACAAGGCTCAAGCGCAGCCCGTCCAGGCCCTCGTTGAGGCTACGGGTTTCTCCCTCGCGGGTGACCAGTACCGGTTGGTCCACGGCGTAGGGTTCAGAGAGGATAAGGTTCGGTGTCGCAGCCTCAAAACCGTTGGATGAGCCCAACAAGTCGATTTCCCCGGTTTCCAAGGCTCGAATGGCAGCATCCCGGGACGGGTAGCGCATTACATTGACCGGCAAGGAGAGTGCTTTGGCCAACAACCCCGCGTAATCGGCGGTCAGCCCTTCATAATCATAGCCGCTGGACGTCAGGTCGAATGGCGGGTAATCGGGCGCGGAGGTGCCCAGCACCAGTTCGCGTTTGTTCTGTAGCCACTGGTGCTGAGCCTTGTCAAAATGAGTGCCGAGTTGAACGGCTCCCGCACGACTCAATAAGGTGAAGCGTTCCGGGTTTGTTTGGTGCTCTGCGAGCACGGCAGTGCTGAAGTACAGACCGGCACTCAATATAATCAGATAGTCCTTTATACGCCTGGGCATCCGCTTTCTCACACTAGCGCGTTTCGTTTTGCCATCTCGATGAGTTCTACCAAGGATTTGGCTTTGAGTTTTTGCATTAACCTCTTTTTATAAGTACTGACAGTCTTGTTGCTCAAAAACATGCCTTTGGCTATTTCCTTGTTAGTGCGGCCTTGTGCAAAAAGTTGCAAGACCATCAGCTCCCGGTCATTGACTGTCTTGAACAGTTCCAGTTCTTGTACATCCAGGCCTTCCGTTCCGGGGCCGTTCAACGCCTGGCTGGGGAAGTAGTTGTAACCGGACAGGACCGCACGGATGGCGCTCAGCAACTCGCTCAAGTCCCCTTCCTTGCACACATAGCCCTCGGCACCCGAGCGCATGCATCGCGTGGCAAACAGCGTAGGACATTGCGCCGTGAGCACGAGGGTTTTCATCGAGGTGTTCATGGCGTTGAATCGGCAGAGCACCTCAAGGCCGTCGAGTTTCGGGATGCTGATGTCGAGAATCACCAGGTCTGGAAGGCATTCGCGGACCATCTGTATCGCATCGCACCCATTGTCTGTTTCGCCGACGACCTTGTAACCCTCATGCTCCAGTAACATTCGAATGGCAAGCCGGATTACCGGGTGGTCATCGATAATAAAAACTGAGTTCATAATCACATTCCATGCTGGTGCAAATAAAGCGGGCACATTAGCTCAGAAGATGAGGGCTCAGCATGAAGCTCACAGGGAGTAAATGCAAAACAGGAAAGTTCCTACGTTTAATAAGGCAAAAGCCTACAAGTTGTTAGGGGGACGTTGCAGGGTATATCAACAATTTGAAGGTGGTTGCGCCAATAAACGGGGCCTTGGATTTTACGACGGGCCTTATAGTGTTTTTCATTGAAAATGATGTTTAAGTTCCTACATGAGAGAGTTAAAAATTAACCTATTAGCCTTTCCAGCTCATCTTTGTTCAAGGGCTTGGACAAATAGCCAAGCAGTGGAAGACGTCGTTGCAAGGCTTGCCTGCTCAGGTTGATCAATTCCTGTGTGGGTAAGCCGCTTAACAGAATGGCGCCAGTGATGAAGCGCTGGCGGTTGGCGATTTCGATCAGTTCAAGCCCCGGCAGGTCAGGCAGGCATTGGTCACACAGCATCAGGTCGAAGGGGTGTTCGGACCGACTCATCGTGTGTATGGCCTGCTCGGCATTTTCCACAGGTGTCAGTTGCTCGAAGCCGAAGCTTTTGAGCAGGCACTGGGTGGCCAGAAGTTGAAAAGGGTGATCCTCCACCAAAAGAATACGAAGAGAGTGTCTGGGCATAAAAGTGCACACAGTGATGCAAGCGTCGATGGGGGCGGTAGGAATTGCGCGGCTGGCCCGTTAGGAGCGTGCGTGATTATTCTTCGGGTGCCTGTACGAATTCGATCAGGCCGCTCTGTTCCCATCGTAGGGCGATTCGTTTCAGGGAACGGGCGGCTTGATCGGATCGTTATTGGGGGCTGGAGCGCCCGGTCATCTCCCGTGCCATTTCAGTGGCGTAGCTGTCGGTCATACCGGCGATGAAGTCGATCATCCGCAGGAATGAGGCGTGCAGCGGCCAGGTCGGATCCGGCGCGCTATTGCCGAGCAAGTCCAGAATGCGCCGATTCTTGAATGACGGCGTGCGCCCGCCATGTTGTTCAAGGGCCGCGCCGCAGAAGGCGTTCAGCAGGATTTCCAGGGTGGTGTAGGCGCCGATTTCGTGCAGTGTCTTGCGCTTGTCCTGGAAGATCTTCTTGCGCGCCATGTCCTTGGCATCCAGCACACAGCGCTTCGCCGGCCCGTGCATATGCTCGACCAGATCGCCAGGCAGCGTGCCGGCGAGCAGGGCGTCCTGCTGTTCGACAAAGGCCTGCGCCGCTGCATTGGTCAGGTGCTCAATCGCTTTGCCGCGCAAGATCGCCAGCTTGCGGCGCCGAGAGTCAAGCGGGCCCAATTGGCGGTACGTCTGCGGCAAGTCATCGCCCACCAGATCAAGCAACAGCGACTCGACTTCGGCGTACTGCAGCAGCTCCATTTCCAGGCCGTCTTCCAGGTCGATCAGCGCATAGCAGATGTCGTCGGCCGCTTCCATCAGGTATACGAGCGGGTGACGGGCCCAGCGTTGCTCTTCAAGCTGGGGCAGGCCGAGCTTATGGGCGATTTGCTCCAGAATCGGCAGCTCGCTCTGGTAACAGCCGAACTTGTGCTTCTTGTAGCCCAGCGAGTCGGCGTGGCGGGCGGTCCAGGGGTACTTGAGGTACGTCCCCAAGGTGGCGTAGGTCAGCCGCGTGCCGCCGTCGAACTGATGGTATTCAAGTTGGGTCAGTACCCGAAAGCCCTGGGCATTGCCTTCGAAGTTGAGAAAATCATTGCGTTCGGCGCTGCTCATGTCGTCCAACCAGCCGCGCCCGGCGGCCTGTTGGAACCAATGGCGAATGGCATCCTCGCCGGAGTGTCCGAACGGCGGGTTACCGATATCGTGGGCAAGGCAAGCCGATTGCACCACCATGCCCAGGTCGCTCGGGTCGCACCAGTCGGGCAGGGCGCCGCGCAACGTTTCACCCACGCGCATACCCAGGGAGCGGCCGACGCAACTGACTTCCAGCGAATGGGTCAGGCGCGTGTGGATATGGTCGTTGCTCGATACCGGATGCACCTGGGTCTTGCGGCCCAGGCGCCGGAACGCGCCGGAGAAAATAATGCGGTCGTGGTCTTTGTGAAAGGGGCTGCGGCCCAGTTCTTCAGGGCTGTGCAGAGGTTTTCCCAGGCGTTCGCGGTTCAGCAGGGTGGGCCAATCCAAGGCAACTACTCTCCGTTCGGTGAATGACATCCGCCAGCTTCCCGTTTCCGGCGTGGCGGAGCAAGCAAAAATCTACAGGTCGGCGGTGCGGGCGAAAAAAGGCCCGGCACCCGTTGACGAGGGCCGGGCCACTGGTATCGGCACGCTAAACGCCGGCAAAGGTTTAACTTTTGCGCGAGCCTTGCATGGCCAATTTGATCAATGGGATCAACCCTGCACCCAGCCGCACCAGACGTGTCACGCTGCTGATACTGCCGCCCTTGGCGCCCTTGCCGGTGAAAAAGCCCATCAGCGTCACCGCCGCCACGCCCCACAGTGGCGCGTGCTTGATGCCCAGGCTGTCCTGCCAGTTGTGGCGCATGTTGCGCATTTTCTGCAGAGGGGCCATCAGTTGCTGGGACTCATGACGGATTTCCTGGCGGTGCATTTCCATGCGCAGGCGGATCAGCGTCTTGCGCATTTCCCGGCGGGAGGTATTTTTCGGGATCTCGGTCATGCTCATGGCAGCAGGCGCTCCCGGTCGTTGGCCAGCTCTTCGAGCGTGGCGTGGAAGGGCGTGGATTCATCGAACACCGCCGCTTTCAGGCGCACACCGCAGAAGGCCGCGGCCAGGCTATAGAACACGCAAAGGCAGATGATGCCTGTCAGGCGGTAGCCGGTATCCCACACCAGGATCATCACCAGCGTCGACAACCCTACCAGCAACAGCAGGGCGAACACCAACGCCAGACCGGCAAACAACAACAGGCTGACAGTGCGGGCCTTTTGCTCCTGCAATTCGATGCCAAACAACTCGACATGGCTGTGCAGCAAGCCCAGCACAGCGGCGCCCAGGCGTCGGGAGGTGGAACCGCTTGCCGAAGAATGTGCGCTCGTTGATGAGCTGGATTCGCCGATAGACATGATTAGCGCCTTGTAGCCAGCAGACCGATCAAAAAGCCCACGCCGGCAGCGATGCCGACTGACTGCCATGGGTTGGCTTGCACGTAGTCTTCGGTGGCGGTGATGGCCGCCTGACCGCGCTCGCGCAGGGAGTCTTCGGTCAGTTGCAAGGTCTCGCGGGCCTTGAGCAGGCTCTCGTGGATCTTGGTGCGCAGTTCGTCGGCCTGATCGCCGGCCAGCACTGCGGTGTCGTCCAGCAACCTTTCGGTATCACTGACCAGGGTTTGAAAATCCGCCATCAGTATCTCTTGAGCAGTCTTTGCTGTTTTACCGGCCATGGTTGTCTCCGTGTGTGGCTGATCTGTACGTGTGGTTTCGAGTCGCGGCGTTCGCTGAAGGTTCACTGCAATTGTGTGGTACAGCTTTTGCTTTGCATTGGTGCGCAGGCTCAGAGGCCCGCGCCGAATATGGGCGGTCGGGGCGCAAGCCTTGAAAAACCTTACCCTAAATAACTAAAACCCGCGGAAAAACCCTGTCGGCAACGGTCAGTTGTGTTGATCGCTGCGCTAAAGCGGTTCGTGCCCTCCCAAGAGGGACGAAGCCGGTGGTACCCATTTAGTGCGCCAACCCTCAGCTTGAACCGATTTGGTGCTTTTTGCCTTGATGCAGGCCTGCCAACCTCCATGGAAAATCTGCAAAGTGCGGTGGATACACTCGTCCACAGTTCCAACACCCTGTTTATCCTGATTGGCGCGGTCATGGTCCTGGCCATGCACGCCGGCTTTGCCTTCCTTGAAGTCGGCACGGTGCGCCAGAAGAATCAGGTCAACGCCCTGTCGAAAATCCTCAGCGATTTCGCCATCTCCACCCTGGCCTATTTCTTTATAGGCTATTGGATCTCATACGGTGTGAGCTTCATGCAACCGGCAGCCGTCATCAGCGCCGATCATGGCTATGGCCTGGTGAAGTTTTTCTTCCTGCTGACCTTCGCCGCGGCGATCCCTGCGATCATTTCCGGTGGCATAGCCGAACGTGCGAAGTTTGCGCCGCAGTTGTGCGCCACTGCACTGATCGTGGCGTTTATCTACCCGTTCTTCGAGGGCATGGTGTGGAACGGCAATTTCGGTCTGCAAGCCTGGCTGCTTGCAAGCTTTGGCGCCAGTTTTCACGATTTTGCCGGTTCCGTGGTGGTGCACGCCATGGGCGGCTGGCTGGCGCTGGCGGCGGTGTTGCTGCTGGGGCCGCGCAATGGACGTTATCGCGAAGGGCGCCTGGTGGCGTTTGCACCGTCGAGCATCCCGTTCCTGGCGCTGGGGTCGTGGATCCTGATCGTGGGATGGTTCGGCTTTAACGTGATGAGTGCGCAGACCCTCAACGGGGTCAGCGGCCTGGTGGCCGTCAATTCGTTGATGGCCATGGTTGGCGGTACCGTGGCCGCGCTGGTGATCGGCCGTAACGACCCAGGATTCCTGCACAACGGCCCCTTGGCCGGGCTGGTGGCGATCTGCGCAGGTTCCGACCTGATGCATCCGGTGGGCGCGCTGGTCACCGGAGTAGTCGCAGGCGGCTTGTTTGTGTGGTGCTTTATCGCCGCCCAGGCACGCTGGAAGATCGACGATGTGCTGGGCGTATGGCCGTTGCACGGCTTGTGTGGCGTGTGGGGCGGCATCGCCTGCGGCATCTTCGGGCAGGCCACCCTGGGTGGGCTTGGCGGCGTCAGCTTGATCAGCCAGTTGATCGGCACCGGCCTGGGCGTGTCGGTGGCGTTTGGTGGCGGCTTGCTGGTGTACGGCGTGATCAAGCGCGTGCAAGGGCTGCGCTTGAGTCAGGAAGAGGAGTATTACGGCGCGGACCTGTCGATCCACAAGATCGGTGCGGTCAGTCAGGATTGATCGGCGCTTGTTCATCAGTGTGTGGCGGCGGATAAAACCCGTGCAGCAAGCGATAGTGGTTCTGCCGCACTTCATCCACCCGAGCCTGTACCTGTTGGTCCGGCAGGCCCAGCAGGATCAGGGCGTGGGACGCGAGCATCAGGCTTGACTCAAGCAACTCGGGCACCACTTCGCTGGCCCCCGCGGCCTTGAGTTCAGCCAACTGGCTGTCATCACGGGTGCGCACCAGGATCGGCACCTGTGGGTTGATCCGTCGCGCTTCCTTGAGCACCACCAGGGCGACATCGCTGTTGTCGACGGCGATCACCACCAACCGCGCGCGCTCCAGGCCCACGGCACTGAGCAAGGCACCCCGGCGGCAGTCGCCATAATGCACGCTGCTTTCCTCGGTAGCGGCCTCCTGCACCCGTTCGGGGTCGTCATCCAGGGCGATAAACGCCTGGTGCTCGCGGCGCAAAAACCGCCCGATCGATTGTCCCACCCGACCATAACCGCAAATCACCGCGTGCCCGTGCAACTGAGCGTTGAGCGCGGTGATGTGCTCCAGTTGCACTTGCTGGTTGGGCTTGCGATGCAGGCGCAGGGCAATGGCCGGCGCTGCGCGCAACAGCAGCGGCGTCAACAGCATCGAGCAGAACGTGGCGGCCAGTAGCAGGCCGTTGAACTCATCCGGAATCAACCGGCTCTGCTGCATCTGCGCCATCAGCGCGAAACAGAACTCGCCACCCTGGGCCAGGGCCAGGCCGCTGCGCCAGGCGGTTTCAGTGTCGCTGCCACGCAGCTTGACCAGTACGGCCACCACAGAGCCTTTGACCAACATCAGCGTAAGGGTCAGGCCGAGGATCAACAGGCTGTGGCTGACGAATAACTGCAGGTCGATCAACATGCCGATGCTGACGAAAAACAGCCCCAGCAGAATGTCGCGAAACGGCCGGATATCCGCTTCTATCTGGTGACGATAATGACTCTCGCCCAGCAACATACCGGCCAGAAACGCACCAAGGGCAGGGGACAGGCCGAGCAGGTGGGTGAGCCAGGCGGTGAGCAAGACAATTACCAGCGCCAGCAGCACGAACAACTCTGCGGAATGGGACGCGGCGACCTCATGGAACAACCGCGGCAGCAACCAGCGGCTGGCGAATAACAGGCCGACGAACAACACCACGGTTTTGCCCAGGGTCAGCGGCAATGCCCAGTACCAGGCTTGGTCACTGCTGCCGGCAAACACCGGCACCAGTGTCAGCAGCAATACCGCCACCACATCCTGGAACAGCAGCACGCCTATCGCATTCTGGCCGTGGCTGCTGAAGATCTCCCCAAGACTGGTCAGTTCCTTGCTGACGATGGCCGTGGACGACAACGCCAACCCTGCACCCAGTAACAGCGCGATGCCCGGCGCCAGGCCCAAGCCCATCAGCGCAGCGCCGAGCAGGGCGCCGCATCCCAACACCTGCAAACTGCCCAGGCCGAACACCACTCGGCGCAGGGCGAACATTTTCGACAGGGAAAACTCCAGGCCCAGGGAGAACAGCAGAAACACCACGCCCATCTCGGCCAAGTCCGGCAGGTCCTCGTTGTCGTTCACCCAGTCCAAAGCAGTCGGCCCCACCGCCAGGCCCACGCACAGGTAGCCCAGCACGGGCGGCAGTTGCAGCCGGCGAAACAGCGCAATCACCACCAGGGATGAGGCCAGGATGATCAGCAGGTTGGCAAACACAGGCATCTCCATTGCAGGTGGACGGGCAAAAAGCCGCGAGAATCGCTGAATCAGTTATAGGCCATGGTGACCTGGATCAGGTGTTTTGTCGGCAATGGGATTTCACGGCGCGAGCGGGTTTAGAATGGTCACTTGTTTTTCTGACCGGGTTCTTTCGTCATGCCTCCTGAATGCCAGCTGTTCGGCACCCTGGGTTGCCATCTGTGTGAAATTGCCGAAGCCGAAATCATGCCGCTCGTCGAACACGGGCTGCTGGTGGAGTTGGTGGATATCACTGAGCCAGATGACCTGACAGAAGACTACGGCCTGCGGATTCCGGTGCTTCGCCGCAAGGACACCGGGGCGGAACTGGACTGGCCGTTCGACACCGGCCAGGTCGTTGCCTTTCTGCGCTGACGTTTATCCGATGGCGGGCTTGCGAATATTACGTTACTGTATATTCGTACAGCGATTGAATAGAGGGAACGCCCGTGGTGAATGTTGAACAATTGAAAAGCAGCGTCAATCGCATGTCCGCCGATGTGGTGCGCGACGCGGTCAACGAGCTGCGCCTCGATGGGCTGGTCACGGAAGGCAAGACGCCCTTCAACAAAGTGCATTTCAACACCTGCTTTGCGGAAATCGAGGCGCTGTTCCAGCGTGCCGGTTATCACAAACAGTTGGATGTGGTGGGTTATCAAGGCTTGCTCTACGCGCTCTATGATCCGGGCCGTTGGGAAGCAGTGGACGTACTGCGCTGGCTCAAGGAGTTCACCGAGGCGGCGAGCGCTTCGCCGGTGCTGCGGGCCCAACTGGCCAAGGCATGAGAACGGCCCTAGGCGCAATCGCGCTCCATGCGGGATAATGCCCGCCTGTTTCCAGGTTCGAGCATTTGCATGTCCACTTCCGGTTTTTCCGCCGCCCAGCACCAAGCCAGCACGTTGTATCTGCCACCGGGGCCTTGGGCAACGGTGATCGACTGCCTGTGCGATCACTTCCCGGCCATTGGCCGTGAGCAGTGGCTGGACCGCATTGCCCGGGAACGAGTGCTGGATATCAATGGCAGCCCGATCAGCCTGGGCCTGGCCTACAAGGAAGGCCTGTGCATCTATTACTTTCGCGAAGTACCCAACGAAAAAGTGATTCCGGTACAGGAAACTATCCTGTACGCCGATGAACATCTGGTGGTGGCGGACAAGCCGCATTTCCTGCCGGTGACTCCCGCCGGCGAGTACGTTGAGCAAACCCTGTTGCGTCGCCTGATCCGTCGCCTGGACAACCCCGCCCTGGTGCCGTTGCACCGCATTGATCGGCACACGGCGGGGCTGGTGCTGTTCTCGGCCAACCCGCAAAGCCGCTCGGCGTACCAGCAACTGTTTCCCACGCGGCGTATCGACAAATTCTACGAAGCCATCGCCCCGGCCCTGCCGAATCTGAGCTTTCCCCTGGTGCATAAAAGCCGCCTGGTGGATGGCGAACCCTTCTTTCGGATGCAGGAAGGGCCGGGCGCCAGCAACACCGAGACGGCCGTTGAAGTGCGCGAGAAAAAGGGTGGTTTGTGGCGTTACGGTCTGTTCCCGGTGACCGGCAAGAAACACCAGCTGCGCGTACACATGACTGCCCTCGGGGCGAGTATCTGCAATGACCCGTTCTATCCCGAGGTGGTCAAGGACGCCGAGGACGACTACGCCCACCCCCTGAAGCTGCTGGCCCAGGGCGTGCGTTTCATCGACCCGCTAAATGGTGAAGAACGCAGTTTCCACAGCCGTATCACCCTCGATTGGTAAACGCCGCAAACGACAAGGCCCGCGCGAGGCGGGCCTTGTTGGCAAGCGTTAAGGCTTACAGATCTTTAACGGTGCGAACCTGGTCTTTATTGATGCGGGTGCGCTTGCCGTCAAGCTGTTGGAATTCGTAGAAACCCGAATCTTCGTCAAATTTCGGGGTGTCGACGGCCTGGATTTCGCGACCGTCATTCAGGGTGATCACTGTTGGCGAGGCGCAACCGGCGAGGGTGGCGAGGCCCAGTGCAAGCATGAGAGCGGCGATGGTCCGTTGAGTCATGAGTTTGTCTCCGAGAAAATACTTTTAAATTGCTGACCTTGTGACGTATGGGACGTCGGCAAAGTTCCTTGTGAAAGGCTCATTCTGACACGCCAGCCCGTGGGTGCAACAGCTCGGGCGTATTAAGATTGGCCAGGCGCGGGTCATCGGCCGGGCATTCCAGGCCGACGCCACCCAGTTGCAGCAGGACCTTGCGCGGGCTGCGTTCACCCGCTTGCCAGGCCCGTTCCACCTGATCTTTCAGGCCTGTTGGGATAATGCACAGCAAGGGTTCCCAGAACTCGCCATGACGCACCATGACGGGAACCTGCGGATTGCGTTGGGCAATCTGACGCAAGTCGGCCAGCAGTCGCTCATCAATCTGCGGCACATCGCACGGCAAGATCAGCAGATGTTCATGGCGTGCAGCGAAGAGTCCTGCTCGGATACCCGCCAACGGGCCGGGAAAGTCCGGGCTGTCATCACTGACCAGTTGGTCGGCATAGGGCGCGTAGTGTTCAAGGTTGCGATTGCACGAGATGATCAGGTCATCCGTGAGCGGCCTGGCCAGCCGTTGCAGGTGGGCAATCAAGGGCTCGCCCCGCCATTGAAGCAGCCCCTTGTCCTGGCCGCCCATGCGTTGGCCACGACCACCGGCCAACAACAGAATCGAACAAGGCAGGGGTGAAGATTCAAGAGACATGGCGGTTCCACTGCGGCAGGTAAAGAGGGGCCTGTGATATAACATCGGGCTGTTTTTTCGACAACTGGACCGAGCCATGAAAGCCAAGGCCGATGCGCCCTTTGTACCCCTGAATATTGCTGTATTGACCGTCAGCGACACCCGCACCCTGGACACCGACACCTCCGGCCAGGTCTTCGTCGATCGCCTGACCGCCGCCGGCCACCATCTGGCCGAGCGCGTGCTGCTCAAGGACGACCTCTACAAGATTCGCGCCCAGGTTGCCCACTGGATCGCCGAAGACGTGGTGCAAGTGGTGCTGATCACCGGGGGCACCGGCTTCACCGGCCGTGACAGCACCCCTGAAGCCGTGAGCTGCCTGCTCGACAAGCAGGTCGATGGCTTCGGCGAACTGTTCCGCCAGATCTCCGTGGCCGATATCGGCACCTCCACCGTGCAATCGCGCGCCCTGGCCGGCCTGGCCAATGGCACCCTGGTGTGCTGCCTGCCGGGCTCCACCAATGCCGTGCGCACCGGTTGGGATGGCATCCTCGCCGAGCAACTGGATAATCGTCACCGCCCATGCAATTTCGTCCCGCACCTGAAGCAGGCCCAACCCTGTGATTCCCGTGGATAAGCCGGGCAAGACCGGCGCACTGATGCCGGTGGAAGCTGCCTTGCAGCGGCTGCTCGCCATGGCGGAATCGGCGCCGATCCGTGACCAGCATGTGCTGCCCCTGGCGCAGTGCGATGGCCGCGTACTGGCTCAGGACCTGATCTCGACGCTCGACCTGCCGCCGTGGCCCAACAGTGCCATGGACGGCTACGCCGTGCGCCTGGCGGACTGGACCGGGGAACCGCTGGTGGTGAGCCAACGCATTTTCGCCGGCACTGCGCCCGAGCCGCTGGCGGCCGGCACCTGCGCACGGATCTTTACCGGCGCGCCGGTACCTGAAGGCGCAGACTGCGTGCAAATGCAGGAAAACGCGGTGGTTCATGCCGATCAGCGCGTGAGTTTCACCGAGCCGTTACGGGTGGGCGACAACATCCGACCACAGGGCCAGGAGACTACGGTGGGTGAGTGCGTACTCAGCGCCGGAACGCGCCTGGGGCCCATCGAGTTGGGCCTGGCTGCGTCTCTGGGGCGGGATCGGCTCGATGTGGTGCGTCGCCCGCGCGTGGCCGTGCTGTCGACCGGCGACGAATTGATCGAGCCAGGCTTGCCGTTGGGCCCGGGGCAGATCTACAACAGCAACCGTCGCGTGCTGTGCAGCTGGCTGGCGCGCATGGGCTGCGAAGTGATCGATGCGGGGATTCTGCCGGATGATCTGGAACAGACCCGTACGTGTTTGGCCGGCCTGGGTAGCGTCGACCTGATCTTGTCTACCGGCGGTGTGTCGGTGGGCGAAGCGGACTTCCTCGGCATTGCCTTGCGTGAAGAGGGCGAGTTGGCGTTGTGGAAGCTGGCGATCAAGCCAGGCAAACCGCTGACCTTCGGGCATTTTCGTGGCGTGCCGGTGATCGGCCTGCCAGGTAACCCGGCCTCGACCCTGGTGACCTTTGCGCTATTGGCGCGCCCGTACCTGCTGCGCCGCCAAGGCGTGGCGCAGGTGCAGCCGCTGCGTTTCGAGGTGCCGGCAGGATTCGACTGGCCCAAGCCTGGCAACCGCCGCGAATACCTGCGCGGGCGTATCGAGCAGGGCAAGGCGATTATCTATCGCAACCAGAGCTCCGGGGTGCTGCGCAGTGCGGCGTGGGCGGAGGGGTTTGTGGAGGTGATGGAGGGGACCACATTGGCCATTGGCGACCGGGTCAATTTCATTCCTCTGAGTGAAGTCCTGAACTGAATACAGATCAAAAAATGTGGGAGGGGGCTTGCTCCCGATAGCGGTGTATCAGCCCCAGATAGGTTGGCTGTAATGACGCTATCGGGAGCAAGCCCCCTCCCACAGTGGATCTTGGTATGCCTGTGGCTACTCAGTAATCGTCGCCACGCTCAGTGACATCCCGCTCCATCGGCCCCGCATCCGGGTCGTAGCCCACCGGGAACTTGCCCTTCAACGTCCATGCAAACGCAATGATCTCGGCAATCGTGCGATAGAGCTCTTCTGGAATACTGTCCCCCAGTTCCATACGCGCCAGCAGCTTCACCAGCTCGGCATTTTCATAGATCGGTACTTCATTCTCCCGTGCCAGCTTGAGAATCGCTTCGGCCAGGGCGTCATCGCCCTTGGCGGTCAGGGTGGGGGCTTGTTGGCCGTCGTACTTGAGGGCGATGGCCTGGCGGGGTGGGGCGGCGTTCTTCATGCGGTTTCATCCACCCAGCGTTGTTCCAATCCGGTTTTTGCACCGCGTGGCGGGGTGCCCAGGTGGCAATCCAGGTCGCCGACGTTAAGTCCGGATGACACCAGGCGCTCGCGCAGGCTGCCCAGGTGACTTTCGATCAGGCTGGCGGTGAAAGGGCGACTGGCCCACAACTGGCTGGACAGTTTGCCTTGGGACAACTGCGCCTGAACTTGCAGCGGCCCCAGCGGCTCCATGTCGAAGGCCAGTTCGACGCGCCAAAGCATCTGCTTCGGATCTTTTTTATCCTTGCGCTCGGGCTGATCCTTGTCAGGCGCAGGCTCCTCGCGCTGAAACTTGACCTGCAACGGCACTATGTCTTGCAGGGTGCGCATGGGGATTTCCAACTGCCACGTGGTTTGCAGGCGGCCATCGGCGGTGGTGCCGGTCTGTTCCAGGCTCGACAGTTGGTGGCTCTGCAAGCGCGAGATCGCCCCGGCGGCCAGGCGCAGCAGGTTTTCCAGGTCGCCTTCACCTTCCAGTTTCGCCATCAGCCGCTCCGGCAAGGGGAAACCGGCGGGTATCTGCCGAGCGCCGACCTGGCCGAGAGTGTTCAACGGGCTGCGCACAAAGTGCGGCAGCACCTGGGCCAGGGTATTGGCAGCGAGGATCGCATTCAGGTTGGTGTTGGCGGGCAGGGCGGGCAGCAGGTCCGCGACCAGGCGCAACAGCGCGCCTTTCATATCCAGCGGTGGGATTTGTGGGTTCTGCCCAGCGAGCAATTTGGCTTCCAGGAAGGCGCCGCTGTTTTGCACCACTTGTGCCAGTACCTTGGGATTGCTGACTTGCGCCAGATCGGGCAAGGCTGCCAGTAAACGCTCGGCAGCGGCCCGCAGCTCGGCCGAGGTGTTGTCGCCACGGGGCAGGTTCTGCAGGGCAGTGAACACCGCATCCAGCGAGCCTTGGCGACTTTGCTGGGTTGCCAGTTGCTGCGTCACGGCCAGTTGGTCTTTCAGCCCGCTCAGCGGCACAAAATTCAGGGTTTGCGCGTTCTGCACCACGGCACTGAGCAAGCTGCCGACCCGCAAGGGTTGAGGGCTTTCCAGCGTCAGCGTGGTACCGGCCAGGGCATTATTGAGCACACTCACCAGCGAGCGATAGATCGCCGCTTGCGCTGAGCCTTGAGGCAGCACCTGAGTGGTCAGCACCTTGGCTTGCAGCAGTGTGCCCACCGGCATTTGTGTGGTGTCGAGGCGGGTGAGGGCGGTCACGTTGGCGCTCATGGCTTGCTGCAAGCTGATGGCCAGGTTGCCCGCAGGCGTTTGGCTCACTGCCACATTGCTGCCCAGAGGCAAGGGCTGGGCGCTGCTGGCTTGAACCAGGGTCTGGCGACCACCTTCAAGGGTCAGCTTGAGCAACAGCTGAAAGGCTTCACTGCCTTGTTTCAGCGCGATGACTTCAGCGTTTACGGTTTTTCCGGCGCCAATCAACCCGGCCTGTGGCTCCAGGAGCTTGAGCAACTCGCCAGCCGCAGGCAGCGGGGCAGCCTTGGGTGCTGAGGCTGGAGGCAGTGGAGGAAGATTGATCTCACCGGTCATCGTGCGCATCGTCTCTGGGGAAATTGCCCTCTTTAGAGTAGGGCATCGCATGTATAATGCCGCCCGTCTGCAAAGAGAGCGGTAAAAACCTCACAACTATTTGATCCAGCTCTCTAAAATCGGTCGCCAAAGTCGTTATTGTGCATCTCTCTATAACGGCCGCTGCACCGCCGACTTGAACCGTAAAGGCCCGCGATCTCTTGACCAGCCCTCTTCTTGAAGCCGTAGCGCTTGCCTGTGAACGCGACCTGCGCCTGTTGTTCGAGCAACTCGACCTGCGGCTGGCGGCTGGCGACATGGTGCAAATCAGCGGCCCCAATGGCAGCGGCAAGACCAGTTTGCTGCGTCTGCTGGCCGGTTTGATGCAGCCCACGGCGGGTGTTGTTCGGCTCAACGGTAAGCCCCTGCACGAACAACGTGCCGAGCTGGCACGCAACCTGGTCTGGATCGGCCACGCCGCCGGTATCAAGGACGTGCTCAGCGCCGAAGAAAACCTCAGCTGGCTCAGCGCCCTGCATCACCCTGCTACCCGCGATGGCATCTGGCAGGCCCTGGCCGCCGTTGGCCTCAAGGGCTTTGAAGATGTGCCCTGTCACACGCTGTCAGCCGGCCAGCAGCGCCGTGTGGCCCTGGCGCGTTTGTACCTGCCCGGCCCGCCGCTGTGGATTCTCGACGAACCCTTCACCGCTCTCGACAAACAGGGCGTAGCCCAACTCGAAGAGCACCTGGCCCGGCACTGCGAGCAGGGCGGCCTGGTGGTGCTCACCACCCACCATACCCTGGCGCGCAAGCCGGGTGGTTACCGGGAGCTGGATCTTGGACGGTGGTCGGCATGAGTGTGTTTGCTCTGTTGGTGGCCCGTGAAGCGCGGCTGTTGTGCCGTCGCCCGGCCGAGCTGGCCAACCCGCTGGTGTTCTTTGCGATTGTGATCGCGCTGTTTCCGTTGGCGGTCGGCCCGGAGACTAAACTGTTGCAAACCTTGTCCCCGGGACTGGTGTGGGTCGCGGCGCTTTTATCGGTCCTGCTCTCGCTGGACGGGCTGTTTCGCAGTGATTTCGAAGACGGATCCCTGGAACAGTGGGTCCTTTCGTCGCACCCCCTGCCACTTCTGGTACTGGCCAAGGTACTGGCACACTGGGCTTTTTCCGGCCTGGCGCTAGTCTTGCTCTCGCCGCTGCTGGCGATGATGCTGGGCTTGCCCGTCGAATGCCTGCCCGTGTTGCTGGTGTCCTTGTTGCTCGGTACGCCGGTGCTCAGCCTGTTGGGGGCGGTGGGCTCTGCCTTGACTGTGGGCTTGAAAAGGGGTGGCCTGCTGCTGGCCCTGTTGATTCTGCCTTTGTATATCCCGGTGTTGATCCTGGGCAGCGGCGCTTTGCAAGCCGCGCTCATGGGGATGCCGGCGACCGGTTACCTCTTGTGGCTTGGTAGCCTGACCGCCCTGGCGGTAACCCTGACACCCTTTGCTATAGCCGCCGGCCTGAAAATCAGCGTCGGTGAATAATGAGGTCTGACTCGGCGTTAATGACGTTGAGTCAGTAAAGACCCTAAGCTTTTCGCCACGACGAAAAGCACCCGTGATGGAAAATGCAATGAACTGGACCTGGTTTCACAAGCTCGGCTCGCCCAAATGGTTTTATGGCATCAGTGGCAAGCTGCTGCCGTGGTTGAGCGTCGCCGCCGTATTGCTGATCGGCACCGGCCTGGTCTGGGGCCTGGCCTTCGCGCCGCCGGACTACCAGCAAGGCAATAGCTTTCGCATCATCTATATCCACGTCCCTGCTGCGATGCTGGCCCAGTCCTGCTACGTGATGCTGGCGGTTTGCGGCATCGTCGGCCTGGTGTGGAAGATGAAACTGGCCGATGTGGCCCTGCAATGCGCTGCACCTATAGGTGCGTGGATGACCGCCGTGGCGCTGGTCACCGGCGCGATCTGGGGCAAGCCGACCTGGGGTTCCTGGTGGGTGTGGGATGCACGCCTGACCTCAATGCTGATCCTGCTGTTCCTGTACTTCGGCCTGATTGCCCTGGGCAACGCCATCAGCAACCGCGATAGCGCTGCCAAGGCCTGCGCGGTGCTGGCGATTGTCGGCGTGATCAACATCCCGATCATCAAATACTCGGTAGAGTGGTGGAACACCCTGCACCAGGGCGCCACCTTCACCCTCACCGAAAAACCGGCGATGCCCGTGGAAATGTGGGCGCCACTGCTGCTGATGGTGCTGGGGTTCTACTGCTTCTTCGGCGCCGTGCTGTTGCTGCGCATGCGCCTTGAAGTGCTCAAGCGCGAAGCTCGCACCAGCTGGGTAAAAGCGCACGTGCAAACCAGCCTGGGAGCGCGGGGATGAGCTTTGCTTCTTTCAGTGATTTTCTCGCCATGGGCCACCATGGCCTGTATGTCTGGAGCGCCTACGGCATCTGCCTGGCGGTGCTGGCCCTCAACGTCGCCGCGCCGATTCTGGCCCGCAAGCGTTACCTGCAACAAGAGGCGCGACGTCTGCGCCGGGAGACCGAAAAGTGAATCCGCTGCGTAGAAAGCGTCTGTTGATCATCCTTGCCATCCTGGTCGGCGTCGGCATTGCCGTGGGCCTGGCCTTGAGCGCCCTGCAGCAGAACATCAACCTGTTCTACACCCCCACCCAGATCGCCAACGGCGAAGCCCCGCTGGACACGCGCATCCGCGCCGGCGGCATGGTGGAGCAGGGCTCGTTGAAGCGTTCCGGCGATTCTCTGGACGTGACCTTCGTGGTCACCGATTTCAACAAGGCCGTGACCATCACTTACCGCGGCATCCTCCCGGACCTGTTCCGCGAAGGCCAGGGCATCGTCGCTCTGGGCAAACTCAACGCCGATGGTGTGGTAGTGGCGGACGAAGTGCTGGCCAAGCACGATGAAAAGTACATGCCGCCCGAGGTCACAAAGGCCCTGAAAGACAGTGGCCAGTCCGCGCCCGCGACCCCAGCCAAGGAGGGCTAAGTGATGACGTCCGCATTGTTTATTCCTGAACTGGGCCAACTGGCGATGATCCTCGCCCTGTGCTTTGCCGTGGTCCAGGCCGTGGTGCCGTTGCTCGGTGCCTGGCGCGGCGATCGTTTGTGGATGAGCCTGGCGCAGCCGGCCGCCTGGGGTCAGTTTGCTTTCCTGCTGTTCGCCTTCGGTTGCCTGACCTATGCCTTCATGACCGACGACTTTTCCGTCGCCTATGTCGCGAACAACTCCAACAGCGCCTTGCCCTGGTACTACAAGTTCAGCGCCGTGTGGGGCGCCCACGAAGGTTCGTTGCTGCTGTGGGCGCTGATCCTCGGCGGCTGGACCTTTGCCGTGTCGGTATTCTCGCGCCAACTGCCGCAAGTGATGCTGGCGCGAGTCCTGGCGGTGATGGGCATGATCAGCATCGGCTTCATGCTGTTTCTGATCATGACCTCCAATCCATTCAGCCGCATCCTGCCGCAGATCCCCGCAGACGGGCATGACCTCAACCCGCTGTTGCAGGACATCGGCCTGATCGTGCACCCGCCGATGCTCTACATGGGTTACGTGGGCTTCTCCGTAGCTTTTGCGTTTGCCATCGCGGCCTTGCTTGGCGGGCGGTTGGATGCGGCGTGGGCGCGCTGGTCGCGTCCCTGGACCATCGTCGCCTGGGCCTTCCTCGGTATCGGTATCACCTTGGGCTCGTGGTGGGCCTACTACGAACTTGGCTGGGGCGGCTGGTGGTTCTGGGACCCGGTGGAAAACGCGTCCTTCATGCCCTGGTTGGTGGGTACGGCGCTGATTCACTCCCTGGCAGTGACCGAAAAGCGTGGCGTATTCAAAAGCTGGACGGTATTGCTCGCCATCGCCGCGTTTTCCCTCAGCCTGCTCGGCACTTTCCTTGTGCGTTCGGGGGTGCTGACGTCAGTGCATGCGTTTGCCTCCGACCCCGAACGCGGCGTGTTCATCCTGATCTTCCTGCTGTTTGTGGTGGGCGGTTCCCTGACCCTGTTCGCCCTGCGCGCGCCGGTGGTCAAGAGCCAGGTCGGTTTCAACCTGTGGTCGCGCGAAACCCTGCTGCTGGGCAATAACCTGGTACTGGTGGTAGCCGCGTCAATGATCCTGCTCGGCACCCTCTACCCGCTGGTGCTGGATGCCTTGAGCGGCGCCAAGCTGTCCGTGGGCCCGCCGTACTTCAATGCGTTGTTCATCCCGTTGATGGGCCTGTTGATGGTAGTGATGGCGGTCGGTGTGCTGGTGCGCTGGAAAGACACCCCGGTGAAATGGCTGGCAGGCATGTTGATGCCGGTGCTGTTGGGCAGCGTGGCCCTGGCAGTGATCGCCGGGTTCGCCTACGGCGACTTCAATTGGGCGGTACTCGCCACGTTCCTGCTGGCGGCCTGGGTGTTGCTGGCCGGCGTGCGGGACATCTTCGACAAGACGCGCCACAAAGGCCTGATCAAAGGCTTGCCCACCCTGACCCGCAGTTACTGGGGCATGCAGATCGCTCACATTGGCATCGCCGTGTGCGCTTTGGGCGTAGTGCTCTCCAGCCAGAACAGCGCCGAGCGCGACCTGCGCCTGGCGCCGGGTGAGTCCATGGACCTGGCCGGTTACCAGTTCATCTTCGAAGGTGCCAGGCACTTCGAAGGGCCGAACTTCACCTCGGATAAAGGCACCGTGCGCGTAGTGCGCAATGGCAAGGAAATCGCCGTATTGCACCCTGAAAAGCGCCTGTACACAGTGCAAAGTTCAATGATGACCGAAGCCGGTATCGACGCCGGTTTCACCCGTGACCTGTATGTGGCGCTGGGTGAACCCTTGGGCGACGGCGCCTGGGCTGTGCGGGTGCATGTCAAACCCTTCGTGCGCTGGATCTGGTTCGGCGGGTTGCTCACAGGCTTTGGCGGTTTGCTCGCCGCGCTGGATCGGCGTTATCGGGTCAAGGTCAGCAGCCGTGTGCGTGAAGCATTGGGCCTTTCAGGAGCGGCAGTATGAAACGTTGGTTGATGGTGGTGCCGCTGGCATTGTTTCTGCTGATGGCAGTGTTCCTGTATCGCGGGCTGTATCTGGACCCGGCCGAGTTACCCTCGGCGATGATCGGCAAGCCGTTTCCTGCGTTCAACCTGCCGACGGTGCAGGGTGACAAGACCCTGACCCAGGCCGACCTGCAGGGCAAGCCGGCGCTGGTCAACGTGTGGGCCACCTGGTGCATCTCCTGCCGCGTCGAACACCCGGTGCTGAACAAACTGGCCGAGAAGGGCGTGGTGATCTACGGCATCAACTACAAGGACGACAATGCGGCGGCCTTGAAATGGCTGGCCGAGTTTCATAACCCTTACCAGCTCGATATCCGTGATGAAGACGGCAACCTGGGTTTGAACCTGGGCGTCTATGGCGCGCCGGAAACCTTCTTCATCGACGCCAAGGGCGTGATCCGTGACAAGTTCGTCGGCGTGATCGACGAGGTAGTCTGGCGTGAGCAACTGGCCGCCAAGTACCAGGCCCTGGTCGATGAGGCCAAGCCATGAAGCGTTGGTTGACCGCTGCTGTTTTAGCCCTGGGCCTGGCCGGTGTGGCCCATGCCGCCATCGACACCTATGAATTTGCCAATGACGCCGAGCGTGAGCGTTTCCGCGACCTGACCAAGGAACTGCGCTGCCCCAAGTGCCAGAACCAGGACATCGCCGACTCCAACGCGCCCATCGCCGCTGACCTGCGCAAAGAAATCTTCCGCATGTTGGGAGAGGGCAAGGATAACCAGCAGATCATCGACTTTATGGTCGACCGCTACGGTGATTTCGTGCGCTACAAACCGGCCCTTACCGGCAAAACCGCGCTGCTCTGGTTCGGCCCCGCCGGGCTGTTGCTGGCCGGCGTTGTGGTGATGGCGGTGATCGTGCGCCGTCGCCGCGCCGCGCCTACCGATGGTTCCGATGCGCTGTCCCCTGAAGAGCGTAAACGCCTCGACCAATTGCTGGACACCAAGACTGATGATTGATTTCTGGCTCGCAGCCGGCTTGCTGCTTCTGATTGCCCTGAGTTTCCTGTTGATTCCTGTACTGCGTGACCGTCGCGCCCAGCGTGAAGAGGATCGTACCGCGCTGAACGTGGCGCTGTATCAGGAACGCGTCGCCGAGCTGCAAGTGCAGCAGGACGAAGGTGTATTGAACGCCGTGCAACTGGATACGGGCCGCGCCGAGGCGGCTCGCGAGTTGCTGGCCGATACCGAGGGCGTGGAAAAGCCCCGTGAATCGCGCCTGGGCAAACCGCTGCCGTTTTTGGCGGCGTTTCTGGTGCCGGTGCTTGGCGTTGCGCTGTACCTGCATTATGGGGCGAGCGACAAGGTCGAACTGACCCGCGAATTCTCACAGCCTCCGGTGTCCATGGCCGACATGACTCAGCGCCTGGAGCGTGCCGCGGCAGCCCAGCCGGATTCGGCCGAGGGCCTGTATTTCCTGGGGCGCGCCTACATGGCTCAGGACCGTTCCGCCGATGCCGCCAAAGTCTTTGAACGCACCGTAGCCTTGGCCGGGCGCCAGCCGGAATTGCTTGGCCAGTGGGCCCAGGCACAATACTTTGCCGACAATAAACAGTGGTCGCCCAAGGTGCAGGCGCTGACCGACGAGGCGTTAAAGCTCGATCCCAAGGAAGTCACCAGCCTTGGCCTGTTGGGGATCGCGGCTTTTGAAGGCCAGCGTTATCAGGAAGCGATCGATTACTGGAACCGTCTGCTGGCGCAACTGCCACCGCAGGACAACTCCCGTGTAGCGCTGCAAGGCGGTATTGACCGGGCTGGCGAGAAGCTTAAAGAGAGCGGCGGTACGGTCGCGCGCAAGGCGGTAATGACCGTGCGTGTAGACCTGTCCGCCGAAGCGAAAGCCAAAGCCTTGCCGACCGACACTGTGTTCATCTTCGCCCGTGCAGTCAGCGGCCCACCGGCACCCTTGGCGGCCAAGCGCGTCACCGTTGCCGAACTGCCCATCACCGTCGAACTGGGCGATGCCGACGCGATGATGCCGCAGTTGAAACTGTCCAACTTCCCCGAAGTCCAACTGGTTGCGCGCATATCCCGGGCCGGCCAACCGACCACTGGCGAATGGATCGGCCGCAGCCAACCGCTGGCCAGCAGCACCACTGCGCTGCAGCAATTGACCATCGATACTCCGGACAAGTCATTCTGAGGAAACGCCCATGACCGCATTTGCACGCATCACCCTGCTCAGCCTGGTACTCGGCCTGAGCGCCTGTGCGGTCCACCGCCCACCTGCGGCACCCACCGGCCCGACCATCCCGCCATCGGGCCCGTCGACTCAGCCGAGCACCAAGCCTTCCGGCCCGCTGACCCCGCCGCCAAAGCCACTGCCAAGCAAGTCCCCCACCTTTGCTCCACCACCGGGGGCTGCCAGCCACTGGGACGGCAAGATGCAGGTGTACGTGCTCGACGACCAGCCCGACACCTTCTACCGCCAGCGTACCTACTACCGCTGGAGCAACGGCTGGAGCCGTTCCATCAGCCCCAACGGGCCTTGGGAAGAAACCAATGTGCAAGGCGTGCCGCCGGGGTTGAGCAAGCAGTACGCGCAATGACCTGTGGCGAGGGAGCAAGCTCCCTCGCCACAGTTGCCAGTTCTGTCTTAACTGACTTGCATCAGGGCTTGCCCCCTCCCACAGGTGCGCGGCAGCGCGCACTCGGGTAATGTGGCCGCCAGCCGGCCTGGCTGGCGAAAAATTGCTGGATATACTTTCCAGTGGCCGCTACCTGGCGCAGGTCGGTTGCTGCGAAGCGTTGCCGGGGGCGCAACAAGCCTGGAGACAAGCCAAGAGGGTGTTTTGATGACGGGCAGGTTGATCTATCTCATCGGGCCATCGGGTTCGGGCAAGGACAGCCTGCTGGATGCCGCACGTCTGCGCTTGCAGGCGCGTGGTTGCCGCATGGTGCGCCGGGTGATCACACGCTCGGCGGAGGCAGTCGGCGAAGCGGCGCAAGGGGTGAGCCCGCAGGAGTTTGCGCGGATGGACGCCGAGGGCGCGTTTGCCTTGAGCTGGCAGGCCAATGGCTTGTCGTATGGCATCCCCAGGGAAATCGACGAGTGGCTGGCCGCAGGGGACGATGTGCTGGTCAATGGCTCTCGCGCCCACCTGGCGCAGACCCGTGAGCGTTACCCGACATTGTTGGTGTTGCTGCTGACGGTCGATCAAGCCGTATTGCGCCAACGTTTGATCGCACGCGGGCGTGAGTCATTGGCGGACATCGAAGAGCGATTGGCGCGCAACGCGCGATTTACCGCTGAGCTGATTGCCGGAAACGGCGCAGGTTTGTTTGTGTTGGATAATTCCGGGCCCTTGGAGCATACCGTCGAACGCTTGCTGTGCTGCCTGGATCAGGCGCACTCGGTAGCTGCGGGCAATCAAGGTGTGTAGGCATTGATCATGTTTCAGATCAGATAAAAGCCTTCACCTCAAGCGTGTTTTCTTCGGTATGTTTGAGTGGGTTTCTTGATGTTGTTAAGTAAAACTCTTGATTGAATTAAGTTGATTTGTTGAAAACTGTTTCTTCTGTGGCTTAACGCCTTTGTGGCGATTGGTATGTAGGGGTGTGTCGATCCGATTAATACTTGTACGGACTTTTTGCTGTTGTGTTTAATAAATGCTTTCGCAAAAAAATAACGGTAGTTAAGGTGTTTTTGATATGGGATTTTTATCGGGCTGGCAACGGATAAGTCAGTGTCGGTAATTCATATATGGACGGTTAACTCCTCACTGTTCAGAGTATCAATACACCATGCAAATCCCTGTTAGGCATTCTGCCCGTACGCGCGCTCCGGCGATGTCGCAGTCCCGGTTATCAGCCGCTGAGAACGCAGTTGTTCTCTGGGCAAACAATAAAAAAACCTTCACCACGGATCAGGCAGCGAAACATATTACGCGCAGTGGATCCAAGTTTCATGATCTCAATAAAGATGGCAAGGTTGTCGTCGGCTTTAACTTCGCCGGCGGTTTCAATGCCGCGCAGAAAGAGCGAGCCAGACAAGCACTGCAATACTGGGCGGATGTCGCCAATATCGAGTTTGTCGAAAACGGCTCGAACACCGATGGCACCATCAGTATCAGGGGCACGTCGGGTTCGTCAGGCTGGGCGGGGCTGCCTAACAGGCATTACTCCAGAGTCCAGGCCAACATCGGCACCAGCGGTGGGCAAAACCCGACAATGGGCAGCCACTTCCTGGGTTTGTTGATCCATGAACTGGGGCACACCCTCGGGCTAAGTCATCCGGGTGAATACAACGGCGGGGGCTTCAATTACTCCCGCTCTGCCGAATATGCCCAGGACACCAAGGCACGCAGTGTCATGAGTTATTGGGCGGAGACTTATCAGCCTGGGCATAATTTTGCCAGGCACAGCCCGGTAGCGCCGATGATGGATGATATCGCCGCGGCCCAGCGGCTTTACGGGGCGAATAGCAAAACCCGCAATACCGATACCACCTACGGCTTCAACTCCAACTCCGCTCGGGAGTTCTATAGCCTCAAGCGCGGGAGTGACAAACCGATTTTCACCGTTTGGGACGGCGGTGGTAACGACACGCTCGACTTCTCCGGGTTCACCCAGAACCAAACCATCAGCCTCAAGGCCGAAACGTTCTCGGATGTAGGTGGCTTGCGGGGGAATGTGTCGATTGCCAAGGGCGTGAGCGTGGAGAATGCCATTGGTGGTTCCGGCGACGATACATTGATAGGCAACGAAGCTGGCAATCGTCTTACGGGCGGCCGGGGGGCGGATAAGCTTCACGGTGGTGCTGGGGCGGACACGTTCGTCTATCACCGTGTCGTCGATTCAACGCCGCAGAACCCGGACATCATCCAGGACTTCCAAAGCGGGATCGACAAGATTGACCTGACCGGAGTGCTTCAGACTGCGCAGCTCAAGTCGCTGAATTTCTCCGACCGATTCAAAGGCCGGGCGGGGGATGCGGTGCTCGGGCATGACTCGGCGACGGGGCGTTTCACCCTGGCGGTGGATACGACTGGCACTGGCACAGCTGATCTGTTGGTGACCAGCCAAGGCCAGATCAAACAGACGGATGTGGTGTGGAGCGGGCAGGCCCCAACGGTGATTCCTTTCCCCACCCCTGAAACCATTGTCGCGCCTGTTCCAGAACCTCTCCCGACGCCTATTCCAGAACCGACTCCAGACACAGACCAGCCGCACGAACCGGGTCCCAGGCCAGGGGGGAGCTTTATCCAGAACGTTTTTTCATCGTTCACGGGTTTTATAAGCAGGCTGTTTTCGATTTTTTCGTGAGTTTTCAACATTCGGTAAAACAGCCGCCAGTCCGGGCGATGCTTTTTGTGCTTGATTAATGGTAACTCTAGGGTTACTTTTATTCAGGCCAAGCCAAGGAGGCAGCGGTGCAGAGCAGGCTATTGATCAAGGAGTTGCAGGAAGCGGGTTGGGTGCTGGATCGGGTCACGGGCAGTCATCATATTTTTATCCATCGCTATAACCCATACACCATCCCGGTACCCCACCCCAAGAAAGACCTGCCCCTGGGCACTGTCAAAAGCATCAGGAAGCGCGCCGGGTTGTTTCAGTTTTAAGGAGAGCATTCATGCAATACCCAATCTGTATCGAATGGGGCGATGATTTCACCGCCACCGGTATCCAGATCCCTGATATCCCAGGCGCGGTCACTGCCGGGGACAGTTTCGAAGAAGCCTACAATGCCGCCGTGGAAGTGGCGCATATCCTTTTGCAGGAAATCGCCGCAGAGGGTGGGGTGATTCCGATGCCAACCTCGGTCGCCACTCATCACGCTCATGAAGACTATCTGGGCATGGGCTGGGGCATGTTGGAACTGGACATCTCGCCTTATCTTGGCAAGACCGAGAAGGTCAATGTGACCTTGCCCGGCTATGTCATTCAGCGCATTGACCGTTATGTGCGCGAGCACAAGGTCAAAAGCCGGTCCTCCTTTCTGGCGGACGCGGCGCTGGAGAAGTTGGTGCGCTCTTAGGCGGTTGCCACCTTCACCTGGCGCGATGCAGAAAGGAAACGCAACAACGCCACCAGTGGGAAAGCGCTGCCCACCAGCATCACGCTCAGCCAGCCGCCGTGTTCATACACGCTGCTGGCAATTGCCGAACCGAACGCACCGCCGATGAAGATGCTGGTCATGTACAGCGCGTTCAGGCGGCTGCGGCTGTGGGCATCGAGGGCGTATACAGCGCGCTGGCCGAGGACCATGTTCATCTGCACGCAGAAGTCCAGAACCACGCCGGTCACTGCCAGGCCGATCACGCTGTACACCGGATGCACGAACGCGGGCAGGAAACTCAACGCGCCAAACAGCATTGCCAGCAGCGAGGCGCGGTGGGTGTGGCCGGCATCGGCCAGGCGACCGGCGATGGGCGCGGCGATGGCGCCCAGGGCACCCACCAGGGCGAACAGCGCGATTTCACTTTGGCTCAGGCCATGGTTGCGCGCCAGCTCCAGTGGAGCAGCGGTCCAGAACAGGCTGAAGGTGGCAAACATGCACGCCTGGTAAAACGCACGCTGGCGCAATACCGGCTGCTTACGCAGCAAGGTGCCCAGGGAGCGCAGCAATTGGGCGTAGCTGGCGCTGTGATCGGGTTGACGCTTTGGAATGGTCAGCATCAGCACCACGCTGATAAACGCCATCAAGGCGGCGGCGGCCATAAACATCGCACGCCAGCCGAAGTGGTCGGCCACCACGCTGGACACCGGCCGCGCCAGCAGAATGCCCAGCAGCAAGCCGCCCATGATGCTGCCGACCACACGACCACGGGACTCGGCAGGGGCCAGGTGCGCGGCGAGCGGGATGAGGATCTGCACCGATACCGAACTGAAACCGATCAGTAGCGACACCAGCAAGAACAGGTTGGGCTGTTCGGTGAACGCTGCGCCCAACAGGCTAGCGATAGCCACCACGGTGGTGAAGATCATCAGCCTGCGGTTTTCCAGCAAATCACCCAACGGCACCAGGAAGAACAGGCCCAAGGCATAACCGATTTGCGTCAGCGACACGATCAGGCTGGCCATCGCCGGCGTCAGGCCGATGTCCGGGGCAATCAGTTCGATGATTGGCTGCGCGTAGTAGATGTTGGCGACGATGGCGCCGCAGCAAAACGCGAACAGCATGACCATGCTCCGGGTCATGGTGCCTGTGGCGTGAGAGGTAGCGTTCATGGCGTGCTCGTAAGGCGAAGGACGATGGGGTGAGAGAGTAAAGGCAAGGGCCGGCAGTGAGTAGGCCGCTTGGCGTGATAACTGTCATGCCGCGAAATAATGACTCAATGCAAAACCCAATGTGGGAGGGGGCTTGCTCCCGATAGCAGTGTGTCAGTCAGCACAGGCATTGGCTGACACACCGCTATCGGGAGCAAGCCCCCTCCCACAATTTTGATCGAGTCTATTCAGCCAAGATCATTCACTGGCCGGAGTAGATCTGGTCAAACACCCCACCATCGTTGAAGTGGGTCTTCTGCACCGTGCGCCAGTCACCAAAGGTTTTCTCCACCGACAGGAAGTCCACCTTCGGGAAGCGGTCGGTGTATTTGGCCAACACCTTCGGATCCCGTGGGCGCAGGTAGTTGTTGGCCGCAATTTCCTGACCCTCTGGCGACCACAGGTACTTCAGGTAGTCTTCAGCGGCAGTACGGGTGCCTTTCTTTTCGACCACTTTGTCGACCACCGAAACGGGCGGCTCGGCTTCGGCGGAAACGCTTGGATAGATCACTTCGAACTGATCGCGGCCAAACTCACGGGCGATCATTTCTGCTTCGTTCTCAAAGGTCACCAGCACGTCGCCGATCTGGTTGGTCATGAACGTGGTGGTCGCGGCACGCCCACCGGTGTCCAGCACGGGCGCTTGTTTGAACAGTTTGCCGACGAAGGCCTTGGCCTTCTCTTCGTCGCCGCCGTTCTTGAGCACATAACCCCAGGCCGACAGGTAGGTGTAGCGGCCGTTACCCGAGGTTTTCGGGTTGGGCACGATCACCTGCACGCCGTCCTTGAGCAGGTCCGGCCAATCTTTCAGGGTTTTGGGGTTGCCTTTGCGCACGATGAATACGGTCGCAGAGGTAAAGGGTGCACTGTTGTTCGGCAGGCGCGTGACCCAGTTGTCCGGCACCAGCTTGCCATTGTCGGCCAGGGCATTGATGTCGGTGGCCATGTTCATGGTGATCACATCAGCCGGCAGGCCGTCGATGACCGAGCGCGCCTGTTTGCTGGAGCCGCCGAAGGACATCTGCAGCGTCAACTTGTCGTTCGGGTGCTCGGCTTCCCAATGCTTCTGAAATGCGGCGTTGTAGTCCTTGTAGAAGTCGCGCATCACGTCGTAGGAGACGTTGAGCAGGGTGGTCGCTGCCTGGGCAGAGCCCGCCAGGGCCAGGCCGGCGGCCAGAAGAGAGGCGCTGAGGATTTTTTTCACTGCTCATTCCTTGTTGTTCGAGAAGAGGGGAGGCAATTTGCCAGCGACTATAGCCGGGCCTGCATAGACCTTTAAAGATTAAAACGAACTTTGCTTATTCCAGTTTATGGAAAAGATTGCTGCCACAGCGCGAGCAAAACGCGGCGTTGGGTTCGTGGCTGTCTTTCTTGCACGCCGGGCACTCGGTACGCAGCTGTTCACCACGCATGGCACTGGCCAGCTCGGCGGTAAAAATGCCCGTGGGTACGGCAATGATCGAATAACCGGTGATCATGACCAGCGATGAAATCACCTGGCCCAGCGGTGTCTTGGGCACGATATCGCCGAAGCCCACGGTGGTCAGGGTCACGATGGCCCAGTAGATGCCCTTGGGAATGCTGGTAAACCCGTGTTCCGGGCCTTCGATCACGTACATCAAGGTACCGAACACCGTCACCAGCGTGCACACGCTGACCAGGAACACCACGATCTTCTGCTTGCTGCCGCGCAGCGCCGCCATCAAATAATTGGCTTGCTTGAGGTACGGGCTGAGCTTGAGCACGCGGAAGATTCGCAGCATCCGGATGATGCGGATGATCAGCAGGTACTGCGCATCGCTGTAGTACAGGGCAAGGATGCCGGGGACGATGGCCAGCAGGTCCACCAGGCCATAAAAGCTGAAGGCATAGCGCAGCGGCTTGGGCGAACAATACAGGCGCAGGCCGTACTCGATGGCGAAGATCAGCGTGAAGCCCCATTCGATATAGGCCAGTACGTCCGCGTAGTTCTGGTGGATCTGGTCGATGCTGTCGAGCATCACGATCACCAGGCTGGCGAGGATGATCAGCAGCAGGATGCCGTCAAAGCGCCGCCCGGCGACGGTATCGCTTTGAAACACCATGATGTAGAGCCGCTGGCGCCAGTCGTTGTTGCTGTCCATAAATCCTGCCTGAAGCGAATATCGAGCAAGCCTAGGGGGATTCGAACGGGCTGTCCATGCGGGGTTTGTGAAGCAACCGGTGACCGGCGCGCACCAGCCAGCAGGCGAGGATAAACGGTGCAGTCAGTGCGGGCAGGTGCAGGGCGGTGAAGCCCGGCGTGAGCAGGATGGCCAGGCCGATGCCCAGCAGCGGTAACCAGGGCTGGTGACGTAACGGGCTCAGGGCCAGGGCCGCCAATGCCGGGTTATAGCTGTGCAGACCGAGCAGGGCACCGGAAGGCTCATTCAACCACAGGCCGGCCAGCACACCGAGGCTGGCGCCGATCATGGCCCATGCGGCGGCACGGCGGTCAGCCAGCAGCAAACCCAGGGCGATTAAAAGACCCGCCAGGGGCTGCTCCAGCAGCATGATTTGCCCAAGACCGGAAAAGGGCGCCGTGAGTACCGCGAACATGTCGGCCTGGGCCGGCGCAAGCGTAGTTTGAGGTACATGGCCGAGCAGCAGCCAGCCGAGGCCAACAAAGGGGGCAGTGTAGGCGGGCAAATTGTGGGGCCGGCTGGCGTGTTTCAACCATTGCCGGGTGAGGATAGCGCTCAAGCCGCCGCCCGCCAGGATCAGCGGCGGCACCAGCGCCGACCAGGCAAAGTGCTGGCTGATCAACAAGCCCAGCAGTACGCCGTTGTAGCTATACAGCCCGGCCTGACGCTCAGCTTTGGGATACCCACGGCGCTGGGCGGTGAGCAACCCCGCGACACCGCCCAGCAACGCACCGCCCAGCAAGTCCGGGGCGCCGATCAGGATCGCCAGCAGGCACAGCAGGCCGCACAGCGGGTGGCGCTGCAGGAAAATCTGGCTGAAGCCGTTGAGCAGGGCTTCGGCCCAGTCGGGGCAGGTGTGGTTGTGCATGATAGGTATTCAATGAGACCGAGTTGTCCCCATCGCAGGCAAGCCAGCTCCCACATTTGACGGTGTTCACACATCCAAATGTGGGAGCTGGCTTGCCTGCGATGAGGCCCCTACAGGCGCTAGAGCAATGTCTCGATACGCAGCGAGTTGGTCGACCCCGGCTGCCCGAACGGCACCCCTGCGGTAATCACCAAGGTATCCCCACGCTGCGCCATACCCTGGGCCTGGGCAATTTCCAGCGCGGTGGAACACACCTCGTCGACCTGGCGCAAACGATCATTGACCACCGAATGCACGCCCCACGCCACGCTCAAGCGTCGCGCCGTGGACAGGTTCGGCGTGAGGTTGAGGATCGGCGCCACCGGGCGCTCCCTTGCGGCGCGCAAGCTGGAACTGCCCGACTCGCTGTAGTTCACCAGCACCGCCACCGGCAGGATGCTGCTGATGCGCCGGATCGCGCAGCTGATGGCGTCCGACACCGTGGCATCCGCCTTGGGCCGGCTGACGTCCAGTTGCGCCTGGTAATCCGGGCCATTTTCCACCTGACGGATGATCTTGCTCATCATCTGTACCGCTTCCAGCGGGTACTCGCCCGACGCGGTTTCGGCCGACAGCATCACCGCGTCCGCGCCTTCAGCCACGGCGTTGGCGACATCGGTGACTTCGGCACGCGTCGGCGCCGGGGAGAAGCGCATGGATTCGAGCATCTGCGTGGCGACCACTACCGGCTTGCCCAGTTGGCGGCAGGTGCTGATGATGTCTTTCTGGATCTGCGGCACGCTTTCGGCCGGCACTTCCACGCCCAGGTCGCCTCTGGCCACCATGATCGCATCGCTCAACTCGGCGATTTCCTGCAGGCGCTGCACGGCTGAGGGCTTCTCGATCTTGGCCATCAGGAAGGCCTTGTCGCCAATCAGCTCGCGGGCCTCGCGGATATCTTCCGGGCGCTGCACAAAGGACAGCGCCACCCAGTCCACGCCCAGCTCCAGGCCAAAGCTCAGGTCGCGGCGGTCCTTGGCGGTGAGCGGGCTGAGTTCCAATAGCGCTTGTGGGACGTTTACGCCTTTACGGTCGGACAGCTCGCCGCCGTTGAGCACGGTGGTGTCGATGGCATCGGCGTGTTTGGTGATCACCCGCAGGCGCAGCTTGCCGTCGTCGAGCAGCAAGTCCATGCCCGGTTCAAGGGCCGCGATGATCTCTGGGTGGGGCAGGTTGATGCGGCGTTGGTCGCCGGGTGTCGGGTCGAGGTCCAGGCGCAGGGCCTGGCCGCGAATCAACTGTACCTTGCCTTCGGCAAAACGTCCGACCCGCAGCTTCGGCCCTTGCAGGTCCATGAGGATGCCCAGCGGGTAATTCAGCTGGCGCTCCACTTGGCGAATCCACTGGTAACGCTGCGCATGGTCGGCGTGCTCACCGTGGCTGAAGTTGAGGCGGAAGATATTCACCCCGGCTTGCACCAGCTCGCGAATGTCATCGATACCGTCGGTGGCCGGGCCCAGGGTGGCGAGGATTTTGACCTTCTTGTCAGGCGTCATGGTTGGCAGTCTCAAGGATCAGGATGGCGCGGAAATCGTTGACGTTGGTGCGGGTCGGCTCGGTGACGATCAAGTCGCCCAGGGCGGCGAAATAGCCGTAGCCATTATTGTTATCCAACTCGTCGCTGGCGCTCAGGCCGAGGGCTTCGGCACGGCGGTAGCTGCAGGGGGTCATGATCGCGCCGGCATTATCTTCCGAGCCGTCGATACCGTCGGTGTCGCCGGCCAGGGCGTAAACGCCGGGCATGCCCTTAAGGCTATCGGTGAGGCTGAGCAGGAATTCGGCATTGCGTCCGCCACGGCCGTTGCCGCGCACGGTGACGGTAGTTTCGCCGCCCGAAAGGATCACGCACGGCGCTGCCAGGGGCTGGCCGTGCTGCACAATCTGCCGGGCGATGCCGGCATGCACCTTGGCCACCTCCCGCGCTTCACCTTCCAGGTCACCGAGGATCAGTGGGCTGAACCCTGCCCGGCGGACCTTCACGGCCACGGCTTCCAGGGATTGCTGGGGGCGGGCGATCAATTGGAAGTGGCTGCGGGCAAGTATCGGGTCGCCAGGCTTGACGGTTTCCGAGGCGGGGTTTTGCAACCAACTGCGCACCGAGGCGGGAGCGTCGATGCCATAGCGCTTGAGGATTGCCAGGGCTTGTTGCGAAGTGCTCGGGTCACCGACGGTTGGGCCCGAGGCGATCACCGTGGCCTGGTCGCCCGGCACATCGGAAATTGCGTAGGTGTACACGGTAGCCGGCCAAGCGGCCTTGGCCAGTCGCCCGCCCTTGATCGCCGAGAGGTGCTTGCGCACGCAATTCATCTCGCCAATGGTGGCACCGGATTTGAGCAGGGCTTTATTGATGCTTTGCTTGTCGGCCAGGCTGATGCCTTCGGCGGGCAAGGCCAGCAGCGCCGAACCGCCGCCGGACAGCAGGAAAATCACACGGTCTTCTTCGCCCAGGTTGCTGATCAGCGCCAGTACGCGCTGGGCCACAGCCAGGCCGGCAGCATCCGGCACCGGGTGGGCCGCTTCGACCACCTCGATTTTTTTGCACGGCGCACCGTGCCCGTAGCGGGTGACCACCAGGCCCGATACCTCTCCCTGCCAGCAGTCTTCGACGACCAGCGCCATGGCGGCCGCGGCCTTGCCGGCGCCGATCACGATCACTCGGCCACTGCGGTCAACAGGCAGGTAGGGTTCAAGGACTTGCCGGGGGTGGGCGGCGTCGATGGCTGTGGCAAACAGCTCGCGAAGCAGGTGTTGCGGATCGACCGACATAAGCGGGCTCCCGGGGGATTCTTGTTGTTAGGAGTGCAGCCATTTCAGATTTGAAATGCGGTCAAAATGTGGGAGGGGGCTTGCTCCCGATAGCGGTGTATCAGTCGACATAGTGGTTGAATGACCGATTGCTATCGGGAGCAAACCCCCTCCTACACTGGATTGCATTCCAAGGTAGGTTACTTGTCGCGGATGGAGAAATTGGCCATGTGCTCCAGGCCCTTGATCAGTGCCGAGTGGTCCCAGTTACCGCCGCCAATCGCCGTGCAGGTGCTGAACACTTGCTGGGTGCCGGCGGTGTTCGGCAGGTTGATCCCAAGTTCCTTGGCGCCGGCCAATGCCAGGTTCAGGTCTTTCTGATGCAGGTTGATGCGGAAGCCCGGATCGAAGGTGCCCTTGATCATGCGTTCGCCATGTACTTCCAGAATCTTCGACGACGCAAAGCCACCCATCAACGCTTCACGCACCTTGGCCGGGTCGGCACCGTTTTTCGAGGCAAACAGCAAGGCTTCGGCCACCGCCTGGATGTTCAGCGCGACGATGATCTGGTTGGCGACCTTGGCGGTCTGGCCATCGCCGTTACCGCCCACCAGGGTGATGTTCTTGCCCATGGCCTGGAACAGCGGCAATGCGCGTTCGAACGTCTGCGGTTCACCACCGACCATGATGCTCAAGGTACCGGCCTTGGCGCCGACTTCACCGCCAGACACCGGTGCATCCAGGTACTGCGCGCCGGTGTCGTTGATCTTCGCCGCGAACGCCTTGGTGGCGGTGGGGGAGATCGAGCTCATGTCGATCACTACTTTATTGGGTGACAGACCGGCGGCCACGCCATCGGCGCGCAACAGCACGTCTTCGACCTGTGGGGTGTCGGGCACCATGACGATGATGAATTCCGATTCCTGGGCGACCTGCTGCGGGTTGGCCAAGGCGATGGCGCCGGCAGCAAGCAGCTCGGCGGGCGCTTTGCCGTGGTGCTCGGAGAGAAACAGTTGGTGACCGGCTTTCTGCAAGTTGGCGGCCATGGGTTGGCCCATGATGCCGGTGCCGATAAATCCGATTTTAGCCATGATCAAAATCCTCTTTTAATGTGGGAGCTGGCTTGCCTGCGATGGCATCAACCGGACCTGACTGATACACCGAGGTGTTTGCATCGCAGGCAAGCCAGCTCCCACATTGTTTTATGTTGTGTCAGTTGTCAGATGGCGTTATGGGTCTTGAGCCAACCCAAACCCGCCTCGGTCGTGGTCAACGGCTTGTACTCACAGCCGACCCAACCTGCGTAACCAATGCGGTCCAGATGCTCGAACAGGAAGCGGTAGTTGATCTCACCGGTACCTGGCTCGTTGCGCCCCGGGTTGTCTGCCAGCTGGATATGGTTGATCTCACCCAGGTGCGTTTGCATGGTCCGCGCCAGGTCGCCTTCCATGATTTGCATGTGGTAGATGTCGTATTGCAGGAACAGGTTGGCGCTGCCCACTTGCTCGCGAATCGACAGAGCCTGCGCCGTGTTGTTGAGGTAGAAGCCCGGAATGTCGCGGGTGTTGATCATCTCCATCACCAGCTTGATACCCGCCGCCTGCAGCTTCTCGGCGGCGTACTTGAGGTTGGCGACGAAGGTTTTTTCCACGGTCTCGTCATCGACGCCTTGTGGCCGGATACCTGCCAGGCAGTTGACCTGGGTGTTGCCCAATACCTGGGCATAGGCGATGGCCAGTTTGACCCCGGCGCGGAATTCCTCGACCCGGTCCGGGTGGCAGGCCAGGCCGCGCTCGCCCTTGGCCCAATCACCGGCCGGCAGGTTGAACAGCACCTGGGTCAGGCCGTTGGCATCGAGCTGTGCCTTGATATCGGCAGAGCTGAATTCGTACGGGAACAGGTATTCCACACCTTCGAAGCCGGCATCGGCGGCTGCCTTGAAGCGAGCAAGGAAGTCCTGTTCGGTAAACAGCATGGACAGGTTGGCGGCAAAGCGCGGCATAGGGTTCTCCTTAATCGAGCAGGGAAATGGCAGTCGGCGCATCGTTGCCGACCAGGGCCAGGTCTTCGAATTCGTTGACGGCGTTGATCTCGGTGCCCATGGAAATATTGGTCACTCGCTCCAGAATAATCTCAACGATCACCGGCACTTTGAATTCTTCGATCATTTCCTGAGCCTTGCGCAGGGCCGGTTGGATCTGGCCCGGCTCGAACACACGCAGCGCCTTGCAGCCCAGGCCCTCGGCGACGGCCACATGGTCGACGCCATAACCGTTGAGTTCCGGGGCGTTGAGGTTGTCGAAAGACAGCTGCACGCAGTAGTCCATTTCAAAGCCGCGCTGGGCCTGGCGGATCAGCCCCAGGTAAGAGTTGTTCACCACCACGTGGATGTACGGCAGCTTGAACTGCGCGCCCACCGCCAGTTCTTCGATCATGAACTGGAAGTCGTAGTCGCCTGACAGCGCCACCACCTTGCGGCTCGGGTCGGCCTTGACCACGCCGAGTGCCGCCGGAATGGTCCAGCCCAGCGGGCCCGCCTGGCCGCAGTTGATCCAGTGGCGTGGCTTGTACACATGTAAAAATTGCGCGCCGGCAATCTGCGACAGGCCGATGGTGCTGACGTAGCAGGTGTCTTTGCCGAACACCTGGTTCATCTCTTCGTACACGCGTTGCGGCTTGACCGGCACGTTGTCGAAGTGCGTCTTGCGGTGCAGCGTGGCTTTGCGTTGCTGGCAGTCATGCAACCAGGCGCTGCGATCCTTGAGCTTGCCGGCGGCTTTCCATTCGCGGGCGACTTCAATGAACATCGTCAGCGCGGAACCGGCGTCGGAGACGATACCCAGGTCCGGGGTGAACACGCGGCCAATCTGCGTCGGCTCGATGTCAACGTGAATGAATCTGCGCCCTTCGGTGTACACCTCCACCGAGCCGGTGTGACGGTTGGCCCAGCGGTTGCCGATACCCAGCACCACGTCCGACTTGAGCATCGTCGCGTTGCCATAACGGTGGGACGTCTGCAGGCCGACCATGCCTACCATCAGCGGGTGGTCATCGGGAATGGTGCCCCAGCCCATCAGGGTCGGAATCACCGGGATGCCGGTCAACTCAGCGAACTCCACCAGCAACTCGCTGGCGTCGGCGTTGATCACGCCACCACCGCTCACCAGCAATGGGCGTTCAGCCTGGTCCAGCATCGCCAGGGCTTTCTCGACCTGGATACGGGTGGCCAAGGGCTTGGCCAGGGGCAGTGGCTGGTAGGCGTCGATGTCGAATTCGATCTCGGCCATTTGTACGTCGAACGGCAAGTCGATCAGTACCGGGCCTGGGCGCCCGGAACGCATTTCATAGAAAGCCTTCTGGAACGCGTAGGGCACCTGGCCGGGTTCGAGCACGGTGGTGGCCCACTTGGTCACGGGCTTGACGATGCTGGTGATATCGACGGCCTGGAAGTCTTCCTTGTGCATCCGTGCACGTGGCGCTTGCCCGGTGATGCACAGGATCGGAATCGAGTCGGCCGAGGCGCTGTACAGGCCGGTGACCATGTCAGTGCCCGCCGGGCCCGAAGTGCCGATGCACACGCCGATATTGCCGGCCTTGGTGCGGGTATAGCCCTCGGCCATGTGCGAGGCGCCTTCAACGTGGCGAGCAAGGACGTGATCGATGCCACCCACCTTCTGCAAGGCTGAATACAGCGGGTTGATCGCGGCGCCCGGGATACCGAAGGCGGTATCCACACCTTCACGGCGCATCACCAGGACAGCGGCTTCGATTGCTCTCATTTTGCTCATGGTTTTGGTGCCTCTTGCGTTTTGTAATTGTATACAAGTGGTGTCTGTCCAAAGTGTATTCACGGCGGACGGCGCAGGTCAATGCATTTTATGAAACGGCCTTTGCGTTCGTCGGAACGGCTTTTTTCGACGTATGGAGCCTTTGTTTGAAAATATTGTATACAAAAACAAATGTCATTGTGTTCTATTTATTCGATCGAGCATCTGATCAAACAGAACTCCACCGCTTTCCAATAACAAAAGAAGGACGGCACCATGAGCGCTTTAACCTTGAAACTCGCCACCCAGTTGGCCGGCCATGCTATCGCCGCAGGCCGCACGATTTCTGCAGCGCCGCTGACCATCGCGGTACTCGATAGCGGGGGGCACTTGATTACCTTGCAGCGCGAAGACGGCGCCAGCCTGCTGCGCCCGCAAATCGCCATCGGCAAGGCCTGGGGGGCGATTGCCTTGGGCAAGGGCTCACGTTTACTGGCACTGGATGCGCAGCAGCGGCCGGCGTTTATCGCAGCGTTGAACAGCCTGGGGCAGGGCAGTGTGGTGCCGGCGCCGGGCGGGGTGTTGATACGGGATCAGTCGGGGGTGGTGTTGGGGGCGATTGGAATCACCGGGGATACGTCGGATATTGACGAGCAGTGTGCGATCACGGCGATTGAGGGGGTGGGGTTGATGGCGGATGCGGGGGTGTCGGCTTGAGTCGTTCTGACTGTGAGTAAGCTATCGCAGGCAAGCCAGCTCCCACATTGACGGTGTTCACAGATCTAACTGTGTGAGCCCACTCAGTGTGGGAGTTGGCTTGCCTGCGATGCAGTCGACTCGGTCTACAGTCAAACCCAAATGGCATCCCATAGCGGATAGTCGCCAAATTTCTTTACCAACCCGGCCCTGAGTGGATTGGCTACGATGTAACGTGCAATCCCCTCAAGGCTTTCCTCTCGACGCACGGCATGATCATGAAAGCCCGGCTGCCAGAGGCGACCTTGGCGGCCCGCCACCGCATTCACCACTCGGGTGCTCTTGGATTTAACTTGGCGCATCAAGTCGGCAAGCGAACCTTTCTCCAGAGAAACAAGCCAATGGAAATGATCAGGCATCACTACCCAGGCCAATGATGTTGCGAGCCCTTTATATTGAGCGATCCTGAATTGTTGTACGACCAGGCGGCCGAGTTTGAAGTCGCTGAAGATGGGCTCGCGTTCAAGGGTGTTGGTGGTGAGCAGGTAAATGCGGTTGGATTCGTTATAGCGTCCGATGCGCAGGCGATTTGAAGCAGGGAGATCGGGCATTCCTTGGCCTCTCTTCAGATGGTGTTCTGAGAGGCCAGACTGAGGGGCGAAGGCTGATCGGCAGGCTTTTAGCAGGATGTGTCTGGATGGGCGCTATCGCGGGCAAGCCCGCTCCCACAGGGGATTGTGACCACTTTACATTTTGTGTTCGGCGCAAATCCGTGTGGGAGCTGGCTTGCCTGCGATAGCCTCGCCGCGGTCTATCAATCCGGCTCACACCCCTTGAGCACCAGCCGGATAATCGTCTGCGCCGCCGCCTCATAATCGGCTTCATCCAACTTGGCCTTGCCGGTAACGGCTGAGATCTGCCAGTCAAAGTCCGCATAGGTCTGGGTCGCCGCCCAGATGCTGAACATCAGGTGATTAGGGTCGATAGTCGCAATCAACCCACGATCCACCCAGTTCTGGATGCAATCGATATTGTGCTTGGCCTGGGCATTGAGCTGTTCAACCTGCTCGGCGCTCAGGTGTGGGGCGCCGTGCATGATTTCGCTGGCGAACACCTTGGAGGCGAACGGCAGGTCGCGGGAGATGCGAATTTTGGAGCGGATGTAGTTGCTCAATACTTCCTTGGGCTCCCCTTCGGGGTTGAACGGCGTGGAAGCGGCCAGGATCGGCTCGATAATGCTTTCGAGCACCTCGCGGTAGAGGTTGTCCTTGGACTTGAAGTAGTAATAGACGTTGGGCTTGGGCAGCCCGGCCTTGGCGGCGATGTCGCTGGTTTTGGTCGCGGCGAAGCCCTTGTCGGCAAACTCCTCGCTCGCCGCCCGCAGGATTTTTTCTTTGTTGCGCTCGCGAATGCTGCTCATAAACCAGACGTTTCCTTGCCATGACAGGCGGTTGCGCATGGTAGCACCGGCCATCAGCAGGCCTCAACAATCTGGCCGCAAGGCCGTGCGCCGGGCTATGCTCGCGTCATCTCTCTCTAACGGAAGTCCGGTTCATGGCAGGAAGCAGCTTATTGGTATTGATCGACGATATCGCGGCGGTACTCGATGACGTCGCGCTGATGACAAAAATGGCCGCCAAGAAGACATCGGGCGTGCTGGGCGATGACCTTGCACTGAACGCCCAGCAGGTCTCCGGCGTGCGCGCCGAGCGGGAAATCCCGGTGGTGTGGGCGGTGGCCAAGGGCTCGTTTATCAACAAGTTGATCCTGGTGCCGACGGCCCTGTTGATCAGCGCCTTCGCTCCGTGGGCGGTGATACCACTGTTGATGCTCGGCGGCGCCTACCTGTGTTTCGAGGGCTTCGAAAAACTCGCCCACAAATTCCTGCACAGCAAGGCTGAAGATCAAGCCGAACACGCGCAGTTGGCTGAAGCGGTGGCCGACCCGGCAACCGATCTGGTGGCGTTCGAGAAAGACAAGATAAAGGGCGCGATCCGTACCGACTTCATTCTGTCGGCCGAGATCATTGCCATCACCCTCGGCATCGTCGCCGATGCGCAACTGACGCAGCAAGTGATCGTGCTGTCGGGTATCGCCATTGTCATGACCATCGGCGTATATGGATTGGTGGCCGGTATCGTCAAGCTCGACGACCTGGGGCTGTGGCTGACGCAGAAGCCGGGTCAGGTGGCGCGCAGTATTGGCGGCGCGATTCTGAGTGCGGCCCCCTACATGATGAAGAGCCTGTCAGTGATTGGCACGGCGGCGATGTTCATGGTCGGTGGCGGCATCCTCACCCATGGCGTGCCCGTGGTGCATCACTGGATCGAAACGGTAAGCCAAAGCACCGGGGCGCTGGCATGGTTGATGCCGACGTTGCTGAATGCGGTGGCGGGGATTATTGCCGGGGCTGTGGTGCTGGCGGCGGTCAGCATCGTGGGCAAGGGCTGGAAAGCACTCAGGGCATGACGTAGCACGTACAAAAAAGGCCATTCAATCGAATGGCCTTTTTCATGGGGGCGAATTACTCGGCAATCTGCAACTTGCGCGATTCCGTGTAGATATACCGCACCTTTTCATACTCGAACGGCGAGTTCATCTGACCATAGCGAAAGCTGGTCTGGTAGCGCTTGTCCACTGCGCGCAGGGCCCAGACTTCCGGGTGGTTGGAGCTGACTTCGGACACGTTGAGGAAGTTGATCTGCGATTCTGCCGTGTAGTCCACCAGCAAGCCGGTGGTATCACGCAGGTTCGACGGGCCAAAGATCGGCAACACCACATAGGCACCGCCCGGTACGCCGTAGAAGCCCAGGGTCTGGCCGAAGTCTTCACTCTGGCGTGGCAGGCCCATGGCCGTTGCCGGGTCCCACAGGCCGGCGACGCCGATGGTGGTGTTGACCAGCAGGCGCCCGGTGGTTTCCAGGGAGCGATGGCCCTTGAGTTGCAACAGGCTGTTCAACAGATTGGGCACATCGCCCAGGTTGTTGAAGAAGTTGCTCACACCGGTGCGCAGGAAGCTCGGCGTGACGTAGCGGTAGCCATTGACCACCGGCAGGAACACCCATTGGTCGAAGCGGTAGTTGAAGTGGTAAACGCGGCGGTTCCACGACTCCAGCGGGTCGTAGACGTTGAGCGCGGTAAGCGTGGAACGCTCGAATTCACGCTGGTCCAGGCCCGGGTTGAACTTGAGCTTGGTCAGCGGCTCCTTGAAGCCGTCGGCATCGACCTTGATGGGCTCTTGAGCCTTACTGTTGTCGGCATTGGCCACGCCTGCGCACAACATTGCGGCGAGCAGCAGAAGATATTTAGCCACGGAAGAACTCCAGCATGGCGTCGGCGTTGACGCGGTAATTGAGGTTGCCGCAGTGGCCGCCCAGCGGGTAGACGGTCAAGCGATCGCCGAAGGTTTTACGCAGGAAACCCAGATCGCCAGGGCCGAGGATCACGTCATCGGCGTTATGCATTACGGCGATTTTCGGGCTGTCGCGCAGGTAGTCCTTGAGGGCGTACAGGCTGACCTGATCGATCAGTTGCAGCAGGCTGCCGCCGTCGGAGCGGGCGCGCCACATCGGGATCACTTGCTCGGTGAGGTAGCAGTCGAAGTCGCATTGCAGGGCACGCTTGAGGAACGGCGTGAGGCTGGTGCCTTCGGTGATCGGGTATTTAGGCGGAATGATCAGGCCACGGCGGTTGATCAGGTCCGAGGTAAATGCAATGTCGGCAGCCGAGAAGCGGAACGAGGTGCCGATCAACATGGCCATCTGTTCGTTGCTCAGGTGCTGCTTGGACTGCTGGAAGTCATAGAGCAGCGCATCGTTGAGGTCGATGTAGCCTTTTTGCTGGAAGTAGCGGGTCAGTTTGCTCAACACCAGTTCATAGAAAGTGGTGGTGTTGTTGATGCCCTTGACCTCGGTCTGTACCAGCTTGTCGAGGTTGGTGATCGAGGTGTAGAGGTTGACCGGCGGGTTGAGCAGCAGCACTTTCTTGAAATTGAAGGTGCGGCGCGTCTCATCGAGCTTGCTGACGAACGCCGCATCCAGCGCCCCCAGGCTATAGCCGGTGAGGTAGAAGTCGGTGACCGGCAGCGAGGCGTTCTGCGCGCGCACGGCTTGCATCACGCGGTACATGTCTTCGGCGTCTTCCTGGGTGATACCCGGGGTGGCGAAGCGCGAGGCAGCGCTGATGAAGTCGAAGCTGGTGGGCGATGACAACTGCACCACGTGGTAGCCGGCCTGGTAATACAGCTTCTTCAGGTATTCGTTGATGCTGCTGTCGAACCGCGCACCGGTGCCGGCGATCAGGAAGATCAACGGCGCAGCGCGATCTTGCTTGGCAATGCGGTAGGTGAGTTTCTTCACCGGCCAGAAATTGTCCGGCAAGCTGAACTCACGCTCGGGGCGCATATTCAGGGTGTAATCGGATTGGTTGATCTCATCATCGGTCGGCAAGGTTGGCCGAAGGTCGGGAGGCGTGGTGGCGATGGTCGCTTCGAACGGGTTGGTCAAAGGGTAGCCATAGCTGGCCTGGTCGATATCGACGGCCAGTGCTGACGCACTCAAAAATAGGCTGCCCAGCAAGGCAGCACAGCGCAAGGAACGGAGCATGACTTAATCCCTAAGAGGAAACGTGCTGAATGAAATTCGCAGGCTATGACCACCGCGTTGCCACCGAAGTGCCAGGCAGCGGCACGAAAAGTCGGAAAAAACGTCGGAATCGGGGTAATAGTAGCCAGACGATACACTTTGCCATGCATTGTTGAACAGATATCTGCGCGAACACCTTGCTAACGGCCGCGGTGGGATTAAGCTGAGCGCCGTTTTTGCCTATCGGAGTGCCCCATGTCCCGCCGCTTGCCGTTGATTTTGCTGCTTGTTGCTCTGCCGTTATGGCTGGCTGCCAGTTATGCCGCACGTTATGGCTTTATGGAGGATGGGCAGTGGGTCGGCCTCTGCGCAGAGGAGGCCAGCCGCTGGGAGTGCCAGGTGCGTGCGAACCTTGGGTTGATGATTCACTTCAAGGTGCTGGGCTGGGCGGCGTTGATCACCTCGGTGTTGGGCTTTTTTGTACCGGGGCGTGCGGGATGGGCGTTGGCAGTAGTGGGGTTGGTGTTCGGGTTGCCGGCACTGGCGTTGTACAACACGACGTTTGCGGTGTTTGCGGTGGTGATTGCGGGATTGCGGTTGGTCAGGAAGCCTGGCTGCGCCTGATGTGGCCTCATCGCAGGCAAGCCAGCTCCCACAGTTGATTGGGTTCACACATTTCTATCTGTGAGCACGGTCAAATGTGGGAGCTGGCTTGCCTGCGATAGCGATCTTAAGCCTTGCGCACTCGCAAGCAACGCCACAAAGCCGCAACCATCAGCACGCTGACCACAGCCCAACCCCAGGCCTGCTGATTCAACAGCCCTTCGCGGTACAACTGCGGCGCAATGCCGGCACCGATAATGAAGGCCAGCAGCGCAATCTCCCGACGCGGCCCGGTCACCGGGCGCACCAGGTACACCAGGGCTGGCAGCACCAGCGCCGCGCTCGGGAAGCTGCGGTAACGCGGGTCAAACACCAGCGCCAGCATCATCACCGCCCCCGCAAACCCGGCAATCGCCACCAGCCAGCCAGCGCGTTGCTCCAGCCAGTTGAATGCACGCTCGCGCCACCCCTCACGGGCTCCGAGGGCCAGGGCGGCGTGGGCCAGCACCAACAGGTTCAAGACCACCAGCAAGCCTGCCCATACCCATTCATCGTTGAAACGCGCAGTGACGCGGGTCAGTTCGGCCCAGGTGCCGATGGAGCAGGCAGCCACCGCACCGAACAGTGGCAGGAGCACCGCGGAGCGCTTGCTGCGAACGCGGCCACCGAGCGCCAGGGTGCCGAGCAGAATCACGGCGCCTACGCCCAGCCACAGCGGCCAGTACGGCACATTGGTCACCGGACCTGCGAGGATGCGCTTGTCCTGGCGGTCTGCATCGAACAGCCCCCAATAACCGCCCACTGCGCCTTCACTTGCACGTTTCCATGGCTGGTCAAACGCTTCGATCAGGTTGTAGCGCCAGCCATTGGCTTCGGCCATGGCGACAAAGCCGCGCATGAACCTGGCTTCATTCACCCGGCTCGGCACAGCAGTCTCGCGCTGACGGCCTTCGCTGGGCCAACCGGTCTCGCCGATCACGATGTCCTTGGGCGCGAACTTGTGGCCGAAGGTTTGGCGTACGTCGCCTACATGCTTGAGCGCCTGGTCGATGCCGGACGGCTCATCTTCCCAGTACGGCAGCAGGTGAATGGTCAGGAAGTCCACCGCCGGCTCGATTTCCGGGTGTTGCAGCCAGAACTCCCACACATCGGCATAGGTGACCGGTTGCTTGATCTGGCTTTTGACTTGATGGATAAGCGCCACCAGTTGCTTGGCCGTGACTTCCTTGCGCAGCAGCGCCTCGTTGCCGACGATCACCGAAGTGACGATATCGGGATTGGTGTTGGCCGCCGCGATCAGTTCGTTGATTTCTTTCTGGGTCGCCACCGGATCACTGCTGACCCAGGCGCCGGCCATGACCTTCAAACCATGCTTGCGCGCCATGTCCGGCAAGGCTTCCAGGCCGGTCATGGAGTAGGTGCGGATGCATTCAAAGCGTGTGGCCAGCAAGGCCAGGTCGGCATCCATGCGTTCGGGACGCAGCTTGAATGGCTGGTCAAACGGCGACTGGTCCTTGTCGAAGGGCGTGTAGGACGCACACTGCAACTTGTGGCTGGCGCTCGCTACATCCGGCAGCACTACCGGCCGGCCGAGGCCATACCAGTAGCCGGCGAGGGCAAGCACACCAAGGATCAAGGCAAGAAAATAGGGCAGGGCAGGAAAGCGGGCAGTCGCGGGCATGGTCGGCTTATCTGGGGGAGCAAAGGCGCGCATCTTACCCGGATTTGGCGCGTGCCAGTGCGGCTGCATAATTTTGACATGCAAACTTCGGGCGGGATTCTGAAGATAACTCCTACAAAACGTCCTGCTGGCGATGTGATGTCGTTTCTTGCTCAACCAAGGTCGCCCACAGAGCAGGGCAAAGGCCTACGCAGGTTGATGATAAAACTGTCAGTACTCCACTGATGCCTCAGCAACCGGATCGATGCGCGTGAAGGGGGCGCGGTGCACCGCATAACAACAGGTTGATGTCGCTCGGCATCCGTCGGGCGCAGCACTTTCGGGGAAGTACATATGAAGATGCGACGACTCTTGGGCGCAGCTGCCACGCTGGTAGTTGCGATGGGCTCCACACTGGTCAGTGCCGACAGCAAAACCCTGAGCATCGGTTACGTGGACGGTTGGTCAGACAGCGTTGCCACGACCCATGTGGCGGCGGAAGTGATCAAGCAAAAGCTCGGTTATGACGTGAAACTGCAAGCGGTCGCCACGGGGATCATGTGGCAGGGCGTCGCCACCGGCAAGCTCGATGCCATGCTGTCTGCCTGGCTGCCGGTGACCCATGGTGAATACTGGACCAAGAACAAGGACAAGGTGGTCGACTACGGCCCCAACTTCAAGGATGCAAAAATTGGCTTGATCGTACCGGAGTACGTCAAGGCCAAATCCATCGAAGACCTCAAGACCGACACCACCTTCAAAAACAAGATCGTCGGCATCGACGCCGGTTCAGGCGTGATGCTCAAGACCGACGACGCCATCAAGCAATACGGCCTGGACTACAAACTGCAAGCCAGCTCGGGCGCGGCGATGATCGCTGAACTGACACGTGCCGAAGACAAGCAGGAATCCATTGCGGTAACCGGTTGGGTGCCCCATTGGATGTTCGCCAAGTGGAAACTGCGTTTCCTGGACGACCCAAAAGGGATTTATGGTGCTGCTGAAACCGTCAACAGCATCGGCAGCAAGGGCCTGGAAAAGAAAGCGCCGGAAGTGGCAGCTTTCCTGAAAAAATTCCAGTGGGCCTCCAAGGATGAAATCGGTGAAGTCATGCTCGCTATCCAGGAAGGCGCCAAGCCAGACGCAGCGGCCAAGGATTGGGTGGCCAAGCACCCTGAGCGCGTCGCCGAGTGGACCGCTAAATAAAAGCCACTGATGCACCCCTGTGGGAGGGGGCTTGCTCCCGATAGCGGTAGGTCAGCCACAGATTTTTTGACTGGCACACCGCTATCGGGAGCAAGCCCCCTCCCACATTGGTTTCGCACCGCCTCAAATCTTCCTGCGCTTTGGCCATCCCTCGCTACACTCGATCTACTACTAAGGTCGTCTGGAACCTCTTCCGCAGCCGCATACAGTGGATATGTTCCAAAATAATAAAAAAGCTGTGCTGCGAGGATAAAAACAATGAACGACAGCATTTACCTCTCGATTCAAAACAGCCCGCGTTTCAAGGAGCTGGTCAGGAAAAGGGAAAGGTTCGCCTGGATTCTCTCGGCGATCATGCTAGGGCTTTACTCCGCTTTCATCCTGTTGATTGCCTACGGGCCACAAATACTGGGGGCCAAGATCAGCCCCGGTTCCTCGATTACCTGGGGCATTCCCCTGGGCGTCGGGCTGATTGTGTCTGCCTTCATTCTCACTGGCATCTACGTACGCCGGGCCAACGGCGAATTTGACGACCTGAACAATGCGATTCTCAAGGAGGCTGCGCAATGATCCGGCGTCTATTGGCTATATTCGGCGCTTCGCTGTTTGCTCCGGCCGTCTGGGCGGCGGACGCATTGACCGGTGAAGTGCACAAGCAACCGCTGAACGTCTCGGCCATCGTGATGTTCGTCGCGTTTGTCGGCGCCACCCTGTGCATCACGTATTGGGCGTCCAAGCGCAACAAGTCGGCGGCTGACTACTATGCGGCAGGCGGCAAGATCACCGGTTTCCAGAATGGCTTGGCGATTGCCGGTGACTACATGTCGGCCGCGTCCTTCCTGGGGATTTCCGCGCTGGTGTTCACTTCCGGCTACGATGGCCTGATCTACTCGATCGGCTTTCTGGTGGGCTGGCCGATCATTCTGTTCCTGATCGCCGAGCGCCTGCGTAACCTGGGCAAGTACACCTTTGCCGACGTGGCGTCCTATCGCCTGGGGCAAACTCAGATCCGCAGCCTGTCGGCCTGTGGCTCGCTGGTGGTGGTGGCGTTCTACCTGATCGCGCAGATGGTTGGCGCGGGCAAGTTGATCCAGCTGCTGTTTGGTCTGGATTACCATGTGGCGGTGATTCTGGTCGGCATCCTGATGTGCCTGTACGTGTTGTTCGGCGGCATGTTGGCGACCACCTGGGTGCAGATCATCAAGGCAGTGCTGCTGCTCTCCGGTGCTTCGTTCATGGCGCTGATGGTGATGAAGCACGTCAACTTCGACTTCAACACGCTGTTTGCCGAGGCGATCAAGGTTCACCCTAAAGGTGAAGCGATCATGAGCCCGGGTGGGCTGGTGAAAGACCCGATCTCGGCATTCTCCCTTGGCCTGGCCCTGATGTTCGGTACCGCCGGCCTGCCGCACATCCTGATGCGCTTCTTCACGGTGAGCGATGCCAAGGAAGCACGTAAAAGCGTGCTGTATGCGACCGGCTTCATTGGTTACTTCTACATCCTGACGTTCATCATCGGCTTTGGCGCGATTCTGCTGGTCAGCACCAATCCGGCGTTCAAGGATGCAGCAGGCGCCTTGCTTGGCGGTAACAACATGGCGGCGGTGCACCTGGCTAACGCGGTGGGCGGCAGTATCTTCCTGGGCTTCATCTCGGCTGTGGCCTTCGCCACCATCCTTGCGGTGGTTGCCGGCTTGACCCTGGCCGGCGCTTCAGCGGTGTCCCATGACCTGTATGCCAGCGTGATCAAGAAAGGCAAGGCCAACGAGAAGGATGAAATTCGCGTATCGAAGATCACCACTATCGCCCTGGCGGTGCTGGCGATTGGCTTGGGTATCCTGTTCGAAAGCCAGAACATTGCGTTCATGGTCGGCCTGGCGTTCTCGATTGCCGCCAGCTGTAACTTCCCGGTGTTGCTGCTTTCCATGTACTGGAAAAACCTCACCACCCGTGGCGCCATGATCGGCGGCTGGCTGGGCTTGATCAGTGCCGTGGGCCTGATGATCCTCGGCCCGACCATCTGGGTGTCGATCCTGCACCATGAAAAAGCCATCTTCCCGTACGAGTATCCGGCGCTGTTCTCGATGATCATTGCGTTCATCGGCATCTGGTTCTTCTCCATCACCGACAAATCGGCGGCGGCAGAGAAGGAGCGTGCGCTGTATTTCCCGCAGTTTGTGCGTTCGCAGACTGGCCTGGGGGCGAGTGGGGCGGTTAATCACTAAGTCGTCAGATGCATAAGAGATACCTCGGTCGCAAGGCCGGGGTATTTTTTTGCCTGGGTCTTTTGTGTTGCCTGGGCTGGCCTCATCGCGGGCAAGCCCGGCTCCCACAGGTTGACTGTGTGAACCCGATCGACTGTGGGAGCTGGCTTGCCTGCGATGGCGGTAGATCAGGCCACACAAACAAAAACGGCCTCCGCTAAGGGAGGCCGTTCTCATTACAAGCAAACCGCTAAGTGCTTACTTGCGATCTTCCAGCTTGGTAATGTCACGCGACTCGTAGCCGGTGTACAGCTGGCGTGGGCGGCCAATCTTGTACGGGCTGGAGAGCATTTCTTTCCAGTGGGAAATCCAGCCCACGGTCCGCGCCAGGGCGAAGATCACGGTGAACATGCTGGTTGGAATGCCGATCGCCTTGAGGATGATCCCCGAGTAGAAGTCGACGTTCGGGTACAGCGAGCGCTCGATGAAGTACGGGTCGGTCAGGGCGATCTCTTCCAGGCGCATGGCCAGTTCGAGTTGCGGATCGTTCTTGATGCCCAGTTCCTTCAGCACTTCGTCGCAGGTCTGCTTCATGACGGTCGCGCGAGGGTCGCGGTTCTTGTAGACCCGGTGACCGAAGCCCATCAGCTTGAATGGATCGTTCTTGTCCTTGGCCTTGGCGATGAACGTGTCGATGTTGGATACATCGCCGATTTCATCGAGCATGGTCAATACGGCTTCGTTCGCACCGCCGTGGGCAGGGCCCCACAGTGCGGCGATACCGGCGGCGATACAGGCAAACGGGTTGGCACCCGAAGAGCCGGCCAGGCGGACGGTAGAAGTGGAGGCGTTTTGTTCATGGTCGGCGTGGAGGATGAAGATCCGGTCCATTGCCTTGGCCAGCACCGGGCTGATCGGTTTGATCTCGCACGGGGTGTTGAACATCATGTGCAGGAAGTTTTCCGCGTACGTCAGATCGTTGCGCGGGTACATCATGGGCTGGCCCATGGAGTACTTGTAAACCATTGCGGCCAGGGTCGGCATCTTGGCAACCAGGCGGATCGCGGAAATTTCGCGATGCTCGGCGTTATTGATGTCCAGGGAGTCATGATAGAAGGCCGACAGGGCACCGACCACGCCGCACATGACGGCCATCGGGTGGGCGTCGCGACGAAAGCCGTTGAAGAAGGTCTTCAACTGCTCGTGAACCATGGTGTGGTTCTTCACGGTGCTGACGAACTGGGCCTTTTGCTCGGCTGTTGGCAATTCGCCATTTAGCAGCAGGTAGCAGGTTTCCAGGTAGTCCGACTTTTCAGCCAGTTGTTCGATCGGGTAGCCGCGATGAAGCAGAATGCCATTGTCACCATCGATATAGGTGATCTTCGACTCGCAGGAAGCGGTCGACATGAAGCCTGGGTCGAAAGTAAAACGGCCCGTGGCCGTCAGGCCCCGTACGTCGATAACATCGGGACCAACGGTGCCGGTTAAAATGGGCAGCTCGACGGGGGCTGCGCCCTCGATGATCAACTGCGCTTTTTTGTCAGCCATGTGGCCTCCTATTTATGCTTCAAATCATCAGACAGACCCCCCACGCAGGGCCCGCACCACTATATTGATATAAATCCAGATGTCAATTTGCCTAAAGTCTTGCGCCAGAAGGCTTTAACCGTACTTTTTCGTCGAAATTGCCTGCCATTTACGCCTTTTATCCCGCCAGCGCAATCAGCTATTAGGGTGAGGTGTGCGCGTTGTCATTAGTAACCTAACTGTCTATACTCGGCCACCGACCGCCAAGGGCTTTTGGGCTTGCTTTCATTGGGGGTCGCACTCCCTGGGTGGTGCTTACCTGACCAGTCGCACTCCCCAACAACTTTGCCCTGATTGTTAGGGGCTCTTCAGTGTGAAAAAAAGCCGTGAATAGCCAACGACCTGTAAACCTAGACCTAAGGACCATCAAACTCCCCATCACCGGCGTTACGTCGTTCCTGCACCGTGTTTCCGGCATCATCCTGTTCCTGGGCTTGGGCATCATGCTTTATGCATTGAGCAAATCCCTGGGTTCCGAGGAAGGTTACGCCGAGGTGAAGGCATGCTTGACCAGCCCGCTGGCCAAGTTCGTAGCATGGGGCCTCCTGTCCTCTCTTCTGTATCACCTGGTAGCCGGTGTGCGCCACTTGATCATGGACATGGGCATCGGTGAGACGCTGGAAGGCGGCCGCCTGGGCTCGAAAATCATCATCGCCATTTCCGTGGTGCTGATCGTTCTGGCAGGAGTTTGGATATGGTAACCAGCGTAACGAATCTGTCGCGTTCGGGCCTCTATGACTGGATGGCACAGCGTGTGTCTGCGGTCGTTCTCGCGGCTTATTTCATTTTTCTGATCGGATACCTCGTCGCAAACCCGGGCATCGGCTATGAGCAGTGGCACGGCCTGTTTTCCCACAATGCGATGCGAATCTTCAGTCTGCTGGCCCTTGTAGCCCTGGGCGCACACGCCTGGGTTGGCATGTGGACCATCGCGACCGACTACCTGACGCCTATGGCGCTTGGCAAGTCCGCGACTGCAGTACGTTTCCTCTTCCAGGCAGTATGCGGCGTCGCGATGTTCGCTTACTTCGTCTGGGGTGTGCAGATTCTTTGGGGTATCTGATTCATGGCTAACATTCCAACTATTTCATTCGACGCCATCATTATTGGTGGCGGCGGTGCGGGCATGCGCGCTGCTCTGCAGCTGGCCCAGGGTGGTCACAAGACTGCCGTGATCACCAAGGTGTTCCCGACGCGCTCCCACACCGTATCGGCCCAGGGTGGCATCACCTGCGCCATCGCCTCCGCCGACCCGAACGATGACTGGCGCTGGCACATGTACGATACCGTCAAGGGTTCCGACTACATCGGTGACCAGGACGCTATCGAGTACATGTGTCAGGAAGGCCCGGCCGCAGTGTTCGAGCTGGACCACATGGGTCTGCCGTTCTCGCGTACCGAGCAAGGTCGTATCTACCAGCGTCCATTCGGCGGCCAGTCGAAGGATTATGGTAAAGGCGGGCAGGCTGCCCGTACTTGCGCTGCGTCCGACCGTACCGGTCACGCGCTGTTGCACACCCTTTATCAGGGCAACCTGAAAGCCGGTACCACGTTCCTGAACGAGTACTACGCTGTTGATCTGGTGAAGAACGGCAAGGGCGAGTTCGTCGGCGTGATCGCCATCTGCATCGAAACCGGTGAAACCACCTACATCCGCGCCAAGGCTACCGTGCTGGCGACTGGCGGTGCAGGCCGTATCTACGCCTCGACCACCAATGCCCTGATCAACACCGGTGACGGCGTCGGCATGGCACTGCGTGCTGGTGTACCGGTGCAAGACATCGAAATGTGGCAGTTCCACCCCACCGGTATCGCCGGCGCCGGTGTACTGGTAACCGAAGGTTGCCGTGGTGAAGGTGGTTACCTGATCAACAAGCACGGCGAGCGTTTCATGGAGCGTTATGCTCCGAACGCCAAAGACCTGGCTGGTCGTGACGTCGTGGCCCGTTCGATGGTTAAAGAGATCATCGCCGGTAACGGTTGTGGCCCGAATGGTGACCACGTACTGCTCAAACTCGATCACCTCGGTGAAGAAGTGCTGCACAGCCGCCTGCCAGGTATCTGCGAACTGTCCAAGACCTTTGCTCACGTTGATCCAGTGGTTGCTCCGGTTCCGGTTGTTCCGACCTGCCACTATATGATGGGCGGCGTACCGACCAACATTCACGGCCAGGCGATCACCCAGAATGCCGAAGGCGTGGACGAGATCATCCATGGTCTGTTCGCGGTAGGTGAAGTGGCTTGTGTATCGGTTCACGGTGCCAACCGCCTGGGCGGCAACTCGTTGCTCGACCTGGTAGTGTTCGGTCGCGCGGCCGGCCTGCATCTGGAAAAGGCGCTGACCGACGGCATCGAATACGATGACGCCACCGACGCCAACATCGAAGCGGCCCTGGCGCGCCTGAACGCTCTGAACGAGCGCACAGATGGCGAAGACGTGGCAACCCTGCGTCGCGAGCTGCAAAACTGCATGCAGAACTACTTCGGTGTGTTCCGTACCGGCGAATACATGCAGAAAGGTATCGCCCAGTTGGCTGACCTGCGCAAGCGTATCGCCAACGTCAAGATCAACGATAAGAGCCAGGCGTTCAACACCGCTCGTATCGAAGCCCTTGAGCTGCAAAACCTGCTGGAAGTGGCTGAAGCGACGGCGATCGCCGCCGAGGTTCGTAAAGAATCCCGTGGTGCTCACGCTCGTGAAGACTTTGAAGATCGCGATGACGAAAACTGGTTGTGCCACACCCTGTACTTCCCGGGTGACAAGCGCGTAACCAAGCGTGCCGTGAACTTCTCGCCGAAGACGGTGCCGACGTTTGAACCGAAGATTCGGACTTACTAAGGGTGGCTGCCATGTTGAAAGTCAGTGTTTATCGCTACAACCCTGATCAGGACGCTGCGCCGTTCATGCAGGAGTTCCAGGTCGATACCGGTGGTAAAGACCTGATGGTGCTGGATGTACTGGCACTGATCAAAGAGCAGGACGAAGGTTTCTCCTATCGTCGCTCTTGCCGTGAGGGTGTTTGCGGCTCCGACGGCATGAACATCAACGGCAAGAATGGCCTGGCGTGCATCACGCCGCTGTCTGCTGTTGTCAAAGGCAACAAGCTGATCGTTCGTCCTCTGCCAGGTTTGCCGGTTATCCGTGACCTGGTCGTCGATATGAGCATCTTCTACAAGCAATACGAGAAAGTTAAGCCGTTCTTGCAGAATGACACGCCGGCTCCGGCCATCGAGCGTCTGCAATCCCCGGAAGAGCGCGAGAAGCTTGACGGTCTGTACGAGTGCATCCTGTGTGCTTGCTGCTCGACGTCGTGCCCGTCTTTCTGGTGGAACCCGGACAAATTCCTGGGTCCTGCTGCACTGCTGCAAGCGTACCGCTTCCTGGCAGACAGCCGTGACACCAAGACGTCCGAGCGTCTGGCTTCGCTGGATGACCCGTTCAGCGTATTCCGCTGCCGCGGGATCATGAACTGCGTCAACGTATGCCCCAAAGGCCTGAACCCGACTAAGGCCATTGGTCACATCCGTAACATGCTGCTGCACAGCGGCGTGTAACTGACGTTGTAGTAAAGCAGGACCGTTGTGCCCGTAAATGCTGCGGCGCAGGCTTCAACCGGCGCCGTAGTTTTAACTTGAGCAGCGACTTACAAAGCCGCGGCTCTTATTTTGAAGAAATGAGACAAGCAGGGGCATTCGGGTTGGTACCCGAACTATCAGCGTGATCCTAAGTGGCTTGTTTTGGTCGCTGCACTTGGCCTTTTGCAAGCAAACTCGGTGTTTTCGCCGGTGGTGTCCCCAAATCGAGGGTGACCAAGCATGCAAGAAAGCGTGATGCAGCGCATGTGGAACAGCGGCTATCTTTCAGGTGGTAACGCTGCCTATGTGGAAGAGCTTTATGAGCTCTACCTGCACGACCCTAACGCTGTGCCAGAAGAATGGCGCACCAAATTTCAGACGTTGTCTTCAGACGGCAACGCTGCCACCGATGTATCGCATGCAACAATTCGCGATCAGTTCGTGCTGCTGGCAAAGAACCAGCGCCGCGCCCAACCGGTTTCCGCCGGCAGCGTGAGCAGTGAGCACGAGAAGAAGCAAGTTGAAGTACTGCGACTGATCCAGGCCTACCGTATGCGTGGCCACCAGGCAGCCCAGCTTGACCCGCTGGGGCTGTGGCAGCGTCCTGCACCTGCAGACCTGTCGATCAATCATTACGGCTTGACCAATGCCGATCTTGATACGACCTTCCGTGCCGGCGACCTGTTCATCGGCAAAGAGGAAGCGAGCCTACGCGAAATTCACGAAGCGTTGCAGCAGACATATTGCCGCACCATCGGCGCTGAATTCACGCACATCACCGATTCCGAGCAGCGCCAGTGGTTCCAGCACCGCCTGGAAGGCGTGCGTGGCCGTCCGGTCTTGTCCGCCGATGTCCGCAGCCACTTGCTGGAGCGCGTGACCGCGGCCGAGGGCCTCGAGAAATACCTGGGTACCAAATACCCGGGCACCAAGCGTTTCGGCCTGGAAGGCGGCGAAAGCCTGATTCCGATGCTCGACGAGCTGATCCAGCGTTCCGGTTCCTACGGCACCAAGGAAATCGTGATCGGCATGGCTCACCGTGGTCGCCTGAACGTGTTGGTCAACACCTTCGGCAAGAACCCGCGCGAGCTGTTCGACGAGTTCGAAGGCAAGAAGAAGGTCGAGCTGGGTTCCGGTGACGTCAAATACCACCAGGGCTTCTCGTCCAACGTGATGACCACCGGTGGTGAAGTTCACCTGGCCATGGCGTTCAACCCATCCCACCTGGAAATCGTTTCGCCAGTGGTCGAGGGTTCGGTACGTGCGCGCCAGGATCGTCGTAACGATGCCACCGGTGAGAAGGTTCTGCCGATTTCCATCCACGGTGACGCGGCATTCGCCGGTCAAGGCGTGGTCCTGGAAACGTTCCAGATGTCGCAGACTCGCGGCTTCAAGACCGGCGGTACCGTTCACATCGTCATCAACAACCAGGTCGGCTTCACCATCAGCAACCCGTTGGACGCGCGTTCCACCGAGTACGCCACCGATGTTGCCAAGATGATCCAGGCGCCGATCCTCCATGTGAATGGCGATGATCCGGAAGCCGTGCTGTTCGTGACCCAACTGGCAGTCGACTACCGCATGCAGTTCAAGCGTGACGTGGTGATCGACCTGGTTTGCTACCGCCGTCGCGGTCACAACGAAGCGGACGAGCCAAGCGGCACCCAGCCGTTGATGTACCAGCAGATCACCAAGCAGCGCACCACCCGTGAGCTGTACGCCGAAAGCCTGACCAAGGCCGGCGTGGTTGACGATGCGCGTGTTCAGGCGAAAGTCGATGAATACCGCAACGCGCTGGACAATGGCCTGCATGTAGTGAAAAGCCTGGTCAAGGAGCCGAACAAAGAGTTGTTCGTTGACTGGCGTCCGTACCTGGGCCACACCTGGACTGCACGTCACGATACATCCTTCGATTTGAAGACGTTGCAGGAACTGTCCGCCAAGCTGCTGGAAATTCCCGAAGGCTTCGTCGTACAGCGCCAGGTGGCGAAGATCTACGAAGATCGTCAGAAGATGCAAGCCGGCGGCCTGCCGATCAACTGGGGTTACGCCGAAACCATGGCGTACGCGACCCTGGCGTTCGAAGGTCACCCGATCCGCATGACCGGCCAGGACATCGGCCGCGGTACGTTCTCGCACCGCCATGCTGTATTGCACAACCAGAAAGATGCGGGCACCTACATCCCGTTGCAGAACCTGTACGAAGGCCAGCCACGTTTCGACCTGTACGATTCGTTCCTGTCTGAAGAAGCCGTACTGGCGTTCGAATACGGCTACTCCACCACCACGCCTAATGCGCTGGTGATCTGGGAAGCCCAGTTCGGCGACTTCGCCAACGGTGCCCAGGTGGTTATCGACCAGTTCATCACCAGCGGGGAGCACAAGTGGGGCCGTCTGTGCGGTCTGACCATGCTGCTGCCACACGGTTATGAAGGCCAGGGTCCGGAGCACTCTTCGGCCCGTCTGGAGCGTTACCTGCAATTGTGCGCCGAGCACAACATCCAGGTGTGCGTGCCGACCACCCCGGCGCAGATCTACCACTTGCTGCGTCGCCAGGTGATCCGCCCGCTGCGCAAGCCGCTGGTCGTGCTGACTCCGAAATCGCTGTTGCGTCACAAACTGGCCGTTTCGACCCTGGAAGATCTGGCCCAAGGTTCGTTCCAGACCGTGATTCCAGAGATCGATACACTGGACGCCGCCAAGGTAACTCGCCTGATCCTGTGCAGCGGCAAGGTCTACTACGATCTGTTGGAAAAACGCCGTGCCGAAGGCCGCGAAGACATCGCCATCGTGCGTATCGAGCAGCTTTACCCGTTCCCGGAAGATGACCTCATGGAGATCATCGCGCCTTACACCAACCTCACGAACGTGGTGTGGTGTCAGGAAGAACCGATGAACCAGGGCGCCTGGTACAGCAGCCAGCATCATCTGCGTCGCAGCATCGGCAACCACAACAAGGCCTTGGTCCTTGAGTACGCCGGTCGTGATGCTTCTGCTGCACCTGCGTGTGGCTATGCGTCGATGCACGCCGAGCAGCAGGAAAAACTGCTGCAAGATGCTTTCACTGTTTAACGCCTTCGCGCTGACTGAAACCGAATTTTAAGGACCTACAGATAATGGCTATCGAAATCAAAGCCCCGTCATTCCCGGAATCGGTTGCCGATGGCACCGTTGCCACCTGGCACAAGAAACCAGGCGAGGCCGTCAAGCGTGACGACCTGATCGTCGACATCGAGACTGACAAAGTCGTACTGGAAGTGTTGGCCGAAGCTGACGGCGTGCTGGGCGCGATCGTGGCTGAAGAGGGCGCTACCGTTCTGTCGAACCAGGTACTGGGTTCGATCGAAGAGGGCAGCGCTGCTGCAGCTCCTGCTCCTGCCGCCGCTGCTGCTGCACCGGCTGCTTCGGCGCCTGCCGCTGCACCGGCAGCCGGTGGCGAAGATCCAATCGCTGCACCAGCTGCGCGTCAACTGGCTGAAGAGAACGGCATCAACCTGGCTTCCATCAAGGGCACCGGCAAAGACGGCCGCGTGACCAAGGAAGACGTGGTTGCTGCGGTTGAAGCCAAGAAGAACGCTCCGGCTGCCGCGCCTGCCAAGGCTGCTGCTCCAGCGGCTGCTGCCCCGGTGTTCGCTGCCGGCGACCGTACCGAGAAGCGCGTACCGATGACTCGCGTGCGTGCCACCGTGGCCAAGCGCCTGGTTGAAGCGCAGTCGAACATGGCGATGCTGACCACGTTCAACGAAGTCGACATGACCGAAGTCATGGCCCTGCGCTCCAAGTACAAGGACCTGTTCGAGAAGTCCCACAACGGCGTGCGCCTGGGCTTCATGTCGTTCTTCGTGAAAGCGGCCACCGAAGCACTCAAGCGCTTCCCGGCAGTCAACGCTTCCATCGACGGCGGCGACATCGTTTACCACGGCTATGCAGATATCGGCGTTGCCGTGTCCAGCGACCGTGGCCTGGTGGTTCCAGTGCTGCGTAACGCCGAGCTGATGAGCCTGGCCGAAATCGAAGGCGGCATCGCCGGCTTCGGCAAGAAAGCCCGTGACGGCAAGCTGACCATCGACGAGATGACCGGCGGTACCTTCACCATCACTAACGGTGGTACCTTCGGTTCGATGATGTCGACGCCGATCGTCAACCCACCGCAAGCCGCGATCCTGGGCATGCACAACATCATCCAGCGTCCGATGGCCATCAACGGCCAGGTCGTGATCCGCCCAATGATGTACCTGGCATTGTCTTACGATCACCGCCTGATCGATGGTAAAGAAGCCGTGACGTTCCTGGTGACCATCAAGAACCTGCTGGAAGACCCGGCTCGCCTGCTCCTGGACATCTGATAGAAGCAGCTGCAAGTTGCGAGCTACAAGCTGTAGGAAAAAGCAGCTTGGCTTGCAGCTTGTGGCTAGAAGCTTGTCGCAAATAGAGGATCTATTTTCATGACACAGAAATTTGACGTTGTAGTGATTGGTGCAGGCCCTGGCGGCTATGTTGCCGCCATCAAGGCTGCGCAACTGGGCCTCTCGACTGCTTGCATCGAAAAGTACACCGACAAGGAAGGCAAGCTGGCGCTGGGCGGTACCTGCCTGAACGTTGGTTGCATTCCTTCCAAGGCGCTGCTGGACAGCTCCTGGAAATTCCACGAAGCCCAAGACGGCTTCGCGATCCACGGCATCAACCATGCTGGCGTGACCATGGACGTGCCAGCAATGGTCGGCCGTAAAGCCAACATCGTCAAAGGCCTGACTTCCGGCGTTGCCACCTTGTTCAAGGCCAACGGTGTGACTTCCATTCAGGGTCACGGCAAGCTGCTGGCCGGCAAGAAAGTCGAAGTCACCAAGCCAGACGGTTCGGTTGAAGTCATCGAAGCCGAAAACGTGATCCTGGCACCTGGCTCGCGTCCAATCGACATTCCGCCTGCTCCAGTTGACAACAACGTGATCGTTGATTCGACTGGCGCCCTGGAATTCCAGGCTGTGCCTAAGCGCCTGGGCGTGATCGGCGCTGGCGTAATCGGTCTGGAACTGGGTTCGGTATGGTCCCGTCTGGGCGCTGAAGTCACCGTGCTGGAAGCCCTGGACACGTTCCTGCTGGCGGCCGACACTGCAGTCTCCAAAGAGGCGCTGAAAACCCTGACCAAACAAGGTCTGGACATCAAGCTCGGCGCCCGTGTCACCGGCTCCAAGGTCAACGGCGAAGAAGTCGTGGTGACCTACACCGATAAAGACGGCGAGCAGACCATCACCTTCGACAAGCTGATCGTTGCCGTTGGTCGCCGTCCAGTGACCAACGACCTGCTGGCTTCCGACAGCGGCGTGAACATCGACGAGCGTGGCTTCATCCACGTTGACGATCACTGCGCAACCACCGTACCGGGCGTATATGCGATCGGCGACGTGGTTCGTGGCATGATGCTGGCCCACAAGGCTTCCGAGGAAGGCATCATGGTCGTCGAGCGCATCAAGGGTCACAAGACCCAGATGAACTACGACCTGATCCCGTCGGTTATCTACACCCACCCGGAAATCGCATGGGTCGGCAAGAACGAACAGCAGTTGAAAGCTGAAGGCGTTGAAGTTAACGTCGGCACCTTCCCGTTTGCCGCTTCCGGCCGTGCCATGGCAGCCAACGACACCGGTGGTTTTGTCAAAGTCATCGCTGATGCCAAGACTGACCGCGTATTGGGCGTCCACGTGATTGGCCCAAGCGCTGCAGAACTGGTTCAGCAAGGCGCGATCGGTATGGAATTCGGCACCAGTGCCGAGGACCTGGGTATGATGGTCTTCTCCCATCCGACCCTGTCCGAAGCGTTGCACGAAGCAGCGTTGGCAGTGAATGGCGGTGCCATCCACATCGCCAACAAGAAGAAGCGCTAAGCGAGATAATAAGAAACCACGGCGGAGTTGCCCGTCGTGAGCCTTGCGCGCAAGACTCACCGCGGAATATCCGCTGGACGCAGCCTTGCGCAGCTTTACGGGCCATAAGCCCCGCAAGTTGCGCAAGCAGCAGTCACAGGTGGCGCGGCACTCATAATGAGCGCAGCGCCGAATGCGCAGTACCTAACGAAGACGGTAAAAAGCATGAATCTTCACGAGTATCAGGGTAAGCAGCTGTTCGCTGAATACGGCCTGCCAGTTTCCAAGGGCTACGCAGTAGACACCCCGGAAGCAGCAGCAGAAGCTTGCGACAAAATCGGTGGCAGCGAGTGGGTTGTCAAAGCCCAGGTCCACGCCGGTGGTCGCGGTAAAGCGGGCGGCGTTAAGCTGGTTCGCAGCAAAGAAGACGCCAAGGCCTTCGCACAGCAGTGGCTGGGCAAGCGTCTGGTGACTTACCAGACTGATGCCAATGGCCAGCCAGTCACCAAGATCCTGGTTGAATCGTGCACTGATATCGCTAAAGAGCTGTACCTGGGCGCTGTCGTTGACCGTTCGAGCCGTCGCATCGTGTTCATGGCTTCCACCGAAGGTGGCGTGGACATCGAGAAAATCGCTCACGAAACCCCAGAAAAAATTCTGAAGGCCACTATCGATCCACTGGTTGGCGCACAGCCGTTCCAGGGTCGTGAACTGGCGTTCCAGCTGGGTCTGGAAGGCAAGCAAGTTGCCCAGTTCGCCAAGATCTTCGTAGGTCTGGCCAAACTGTTCCAGGATCACGATCTGGCCCTGCTGGAAGTGAACCCGCTGGTGATCAAGGCTGACGGCGACCTGCATTGCCTTGATGCCAAGATCAACATCGACGCCAACGCCATGTACCGTCAGCCTAAGCTGAAGACTTTCCACGATCCGTCGCAAGACGATCCGCGCGAAGCGCACGCTGCCAAGTTCGAACTGAACTACGTAGCGCTGGAAGGCAACATCGGTTGCATGGTCAACGGTGCTGGCCTGGCCATGGGTACCATGGACATCGTCAACCTGCATGGCGGCAAACCAGCCAACTTCCTCGACGTAGGTGGTGGCGCTACCAAGGAACGCGTTACCGAAGCGTTCAAGATCATCCTGTCCGACTCCAACGTCGCTGCAGTACTGGTCAACATCTTCGGCGGCATCGTTCGTTGCGACATGATTGCCGAAGGCATCATCGGTGCAGTGAAAGAAGTTGGCGTTAAAATCCCGGTTGTTGTTCGCCTTGAAGGTAACAACGCTGAACTGGGCGCTAAAGTACTGGCAGAAAGCGGTTTGAACATCATCGCGGCTACCAGCCTGACCGACGCTGCTCAACAAGTTGTCAAAGCTGCGGAGGGCAAATAATGAGCGTCCTGATCAATAAAGACACCAAAGTTATCTGCCAGGGTATTACCGGTTCGCAAGGTAGTTTCCACACCCAGCAAGCCATCGAATACGGCACCAAGATGGTTGGCGGCGTAACTCCGGGCAAAGGCGGTACCGAGCACCTGGGCCTGCCAGTGTTCAACACCGTGAAAGACGCTGTAGCTGCCACTGGCGCTACCGCCAGTGTGATCTATGTTCCAGCTCCTTTCTGCAAGGACTCGATCCTGGAAGCGGCATTCGGCGGCATCAAGCTGATCGTGTGCATCACCGAAGGCATTCCTACCCTGGACATGCTGGACGCCAAAGTTAAGTGCGACGAGCTGGGCGTAGTCCTGATCGGCCCTAACTGCCCAGGTGTGATCACCCCAGGCGAATGCAAGATCGGCATCATGCCAGGTCACATTCACTTGCCAGGCAAGGTCGGTATCGTTTCCCGTTCCGGCACCCTGACCTACGAAGCTGTTAAGCAGACCACTGACGCCGGTTTCGGTCAGTCGACTTGCGTCGGCATCGGCGGTGACCCGATCCCAGGCTCGAACTTCATCGATATCCTGAAGCTGTTCCAGGAAGACCCGAAGACCGAAGCGATCGTGATGATCGGTGAGATCGGCGGTTCGGCTGAAGAAGAAGCGGCTGCCTACATCAAGGCACACGTGACCAAGCCGGTTGTTTCCTACATCGCTGGTGTGACTGCCCCTGCGGGCAAGCGCATGGGCCATGCTGGCGCAATCATCTCTGGCGGCAAAGGCACTGCAGACGAGAAGTTCGCTGCACTGCAAGACGCAGGTGTGAAAACCGTGCGTTCGCTGGCAGACATCGGCAAGGCCCTGGCCGAGCTGACCGGTTGGGCTGTCAAGTAAGCCTCGCGCTTAGCTGACGCTTCACCACACAAAGGCCACCTTCGGGTGGCCTTTGTGCATTCTGAAATAGAGTGAGGATGTACTTGGTCCCGTGTGGGAGCTGGCTTGCCTGCGATGCAGGCACCTCGGTGCATCAGACACATCGAGTCGATGCCATCGCAGGCAAGCCAGCTCCCACAGGGGCCAGCATTGCCCAATTAAGTATGAAAACGCGACATTCAAATGTCGCTTATCGGACAGTTCGCCCCGCAACAGTGCGTTTGTCAGCCTGATTCTGTACTCTAGCCGCCTCTTTATGCGTCCGCATCCCAAAAGGAAGCTGCGCGCTAGACCGGTCGGTCCCCATAAGGGCCGGCAGCATTTCCCTCATCCATAGGGAAGCCCTCTCTAAATTCCGATTCAGTAGTGTGGTATTTCCTCAAATGAAAGTGTTGAAAAGCCAGGATATCCTGGCGCTGGGCTTTATGACCTTTGCCCTGTTCGTGGGCGCTGGCAACATCATCTTCCCGCCTATCGTGGGTTTGCAGTCCGGGCCACATGTCTGGATGGCCGCGCTTGGCTTTTTGATCACCGCGGTCGGTTTGCCGGTGGTCACCGTGATTGCCCTGGCCAAGGTCGGTGGTGGCATGGATGCGCTGAGTAGCCCGATCGGCAAGATCGCCGGTGGCCTGCTGGCGGCGGCGGCGTACCTGGCGGTGGGGCCGCTGTTCGCTACCCCGCGTACTGCGACCGTGTCATTCGAAGTGGGCCTGGCGCCACTGACCGGTGAAAGCCCGTTGGCGCTGTTCCTCTACAGCTCGGTGTATTTCCTGGTGGTGTTCTTTGTGTCCCTGTACCCAGGTCGACTGCTGGACACCGTGGGCCGCTTCCTCGCGCCGCTGAAGATCATCGCCCTGGCCATCCTCGGCATTGCCGCGTTTGCGTTGCCGGCCGGTGAAGTGGGCGTCGCTACGCCGGAATACGTGGCCGCACCGTTCTCCCAGGGCTTTATCAATGGTTACCTGACCATGGATACGCTGGGTGCGCTGGTGTTCGGCATCGTGATCGTCAACGCGATCCGTTCACGGGGTGTCGAGTCGCCCCAACTGATCACCCGTTACGCCATTATCGCCGGCCTGATTGCCGGCGTGGGCCTGGCGCTGGTGTACATCAGCCTGTTCCGCCTGGGTTCGGGCAGCCATGCCGTGGCTGCCGGTGCCAGCAACGGCGCAGCCGTACTGCACGCTTATGTGCAACACACATTCGGCTCCCTGGGCAGCGGCTTCCTCGCCGTGCTGATCTCCCTGGCGTGCCTGGTCACTGCCGTCGGCCTGACCTGCGCCTGCGCCGAGTACTTCAGCAAAATCCTGCCGCTGTCCTACAAGACACTGGTGGTGATTCTGGCGTTGTTCTCGCTGTTCGTGTCCAACCTGGGCCTGACCAAACTGATCGCGTTCTCGATTCCGGTGCTTACAGCGATCTACCCGCCGTGCATCGTGCTGGTAGCCCTGAGTTTCTGCAAAGGCTTCTGGCAGGAACAGGGCCGTATCGTCGGCCCGGTGATGTTGGTGTCATTCATCTTTGGTTGTATCGACGCACTCAAGGGCGCGGGCCTGGCGGGTTGGATGCCTACACAATTGGCAAACTTGCCGCTGAGCGAGCAAGGCTTGGCGTGGTTGGTGCCATCAGTGATGACGCTGGTGGTGGCCGTGGTGATCGATCGTATGCTGGGCAAGCGTAGCGAAGCCGTCGCATAACCCGCGGTTTGTGCTGCACTGAAATGCCCCGTATCAAACGATACGGGGCATTTTTTTTGAGTCGATGGCAGTGTCTTTTTTTTGGGGATGGCGTCAAAAATCTCAAGTTGAAATCACCGGTCGGTGTGGGAGCTGGCTTGCCTGCGATGGCGGTACATCGGTTGGCGCGGTGGTGACTGCAAAGACGCTATCGCAGGCAAGCCAGCTCCCACATTTGGACCGTGTCGGCCCTATCATCCTGTGTACAAGGACCCGCATGTCGTTCGTCGAAACCAATCAAGTCCATCTGCTTGCCGCCCTCTGGTTCATCCTGTGCTGGGGTGGCTATACCCGTTATGCCACCTGGAAAGCCCGGGATACGGCCTGCCTGGCCAGCGTATTGCACCTGTACCGCGAAGACTGGATGCGTCGCATGTTGTTGCGCGATAACCGCATCGCCGATGCCAGCGTGATCGGCAACCTGGAGCGTAATGCCTCGTTCTTTGCCTCCAGCACCTTGATCATCCTTGCGGGTATTCTGACCGTGCTCGGTGCTTCCGAGCGGGCGGTGTCGTTGCTGGCAGACATTCCTATGGTGCAGCAGGCCTCCCAAGGCATGTCGGAGATCAAGTTGCTGTGCCTGGCCCTGGTATTTGTCTATGCGTTTTTTACTTTCAGCTGGTGCATGCGTCAGTACAACTTCGCTGCGGTGCTAGTGGGCTCGGCGCCGATGATTGGTGAGCGGCACGTGTCGGAGCAGGAGCGCAATGCATTTGCCTTGCGGGCGGCGCGGGTGATTTCGATGGCGGCCAACCAGTTCAACTTTGGGCTGCGCGCTTATTACTTCGGCATGACCATGCTGGCCTGGTTTGTCAGCCCTTGGTTGTTCATGTTGATGAGCAGCGGGGTGGTATTGGTGCTTTATCGCCGCGAGTTTCACTCCGACGTCTTGCAGGTGATGGTGTATACCCCGACTAATATGCAAGCTTCGGATGCTGCAAAAGAGAGTGTTTCTTAAAGGCCGGATAAAACAGCAGGCAAAGAAAAGCCCGCTTTATAAGCGGGCTTTCTGTTGCAGCACTACAGGTTCACACCCGGCAATTACTGCTTGGCAGGTTCTGCAGGTGCGGCAGGTGCAGCTTCTTTTGCAGCTTCGGCGTTCGATTCAGCCTGAGCTTTGGCAGCTTCGGCGTTTTCTTTCGCAGCGTCGTTCACTTTATCCTGTGCTTTAGCCATGTCTTGCTGTGCTTGCTCAGAATGTGCAGCGGCATCTTGGGCTTTGTCTTCGGATTTCTTGTCGCAGGCAGCCAGACCGAGTGCAGCGGCCAGCATCATGGAAATAGCTAATGTCTTGCGCATGGGGTGTTTCTCCTTATTGAAGATATCTACTGGCCTTTCGAACCCAAGGGGCCAGCATTAGTTCCTTTTGTCCCACAGATATATAACGCTTTTCGCACAAAAACTTTTTCCGGCGATTTAGTCCGCTGCTTTCACACTAATAAGAGTCTAAAAACAATGACCGAAAACCCCTTGTTAGAGCGTGCTGCGCGCTTTGTCTCGGCGCTGCGCCATTGTCAGGTGCTGGGTGTGGCTGTCCACGCTGCAAGCGAGGAGGGCATGACCCTGGTGTTGCCGTATGGGCCACATCTTGTTGGTGATCCCGCAACCTGCGTGATTCATGGTGGCGCCCTGACCTCGTTGATGGACACAGCCTGCGGCATGGCCACCTTGTGCGTATTACCCGAATTCGAGGTGTGCCCGACCCTGGACCTGCGTATCGACTACATGCGTGCAGCCGAGCCGCACAAGCCGGTGTATGGCTTCGCGCAATGTTACCGGGTGACCACCGATGTGATCTTCACGCGCGGGTTCGCCTATCAGGATGACCCGCAACAACCCATCGCCCATGTGGTGGGCACGTTCATGCGTATGGGCAAGCGCCTAAAAGGCACGCAAGGGCTGGGCAGCACGATCAAGGGAGAGCAGGCATGACGCATCGATTCAAGACCCGTCTGGAGCAGGCTCTCGAGCGTGGCAACTACGACGCACTGCTGGGCTTGGTGCCCTACGCCAAGCTGATCGGCATCGAATGCACCCGTCTGGGAGATGAGCTGCTGTTTCGCCTGCCGGCCAACAAGGACAATATTGGTAACCCCATATTGCCGGCGTTGCACGGCGGGGTGATCGCCGGCTTCATGGAGCTGTCGGCGGCCCTGCATCTAAGGGTATTTACCGGGGCTCCGGGCCTGCCAAAAATCATCGATTTTTCCCTGGATTACCTGCGCGCCGGCCAGTTTCGCGACACTTACGCCAAATGCCAGGTGTGCCGCCAGGGCCGGCGCGTCGCCAATGTGGCGATCACCGCCTGGCAAACCACCGAGGCCGAGCCGATTGCCACCGCCCGCGCACATTTCAAGATTGAGGAATTGGCCCGCCCTTGAAATCCCGGTCTTAGCCCCCAACTTTGATGACAACCCGCCGCCAACCCTTTCGGGCGCGGCCACTGCCATCCAATTGGAGTTTGATGACCATGAGTGTGGAAACTCAAAAGGAAACCCTGGGCTTCCAGACCGAGGTGAAGCAACTGCTGCACCTCATGATCCATTCGCTGTATTCCAACAAGGAAATCTTCCTTCGCGAATTGATCTCGAACGCCTCTGACGCTGTCGACAAATTACGTTTCGAAGCCCTGTCCAAGCCTGAGTTGCTGGAAGGGGGCGCGGAACTGAAAATCCGTGTGAGCTACGACAAGGACGCCAAGACCGTCACGATCGAAGACAACGGTATCGGCATGAGCCGTGAAGACGCGATTACCCACTTGGGTACCATCGCCAAATCCGGCACCGCAGATTTCATGAAGAACCTGTCGGGCGACCAGAAAAAAGATTCTCATCTGATCGGCCAATTCGGCGTGGGCTTCTATTCGGCCTTCATCGTTGCCGACAAGGTTGAAGTATTCAGCCGTCGTGCCGGCCTCGACGCCAGCGAAGGCGTGCATTGGGCGTCCAAAGGCGAGGGCGAGTTTGAAATTGCCACTGTCGACAAGGCAGATCGCGGTACCCGCATCGTGCTGCACCTGAAATCCGGTGAAGACGAATTCGCTGATGGCTGGCGCCTGCGCAACATCATCAAGAAATACTCCGACCACATCGCTTTGCCGATCGAGCTGCCGAAAGAACAGACGGCTGCCGAAGGCGAAGAGAAGCCTGCCGTGGAATGGGAAACCGTCAACCGCGCCAGCGCCCTGTGGACCCGTCCGCGTACCGAGATCAAGGACGAGGAATACCAGGAGTTCTACAAGCACATCGGCCACGACTACGAAAACCCGCTGAGCTGGAGCCACAACAAGGTTGAAGGCAAGCTGGAATACAGCTCGCTGCTCTACGTACCGGCCCGTGCTCCGTTCGACCTGTACCAGCGCGAAGCGCCGAAGGGCTTGAAGCTCTACGTGCAGCGCGTGTTCGTGATGGACCAGGCGGAATCCTTCCTGCCGCTGTACCTGCGCTTTATCAAGGGCGTGGTCGACTCCAACGACCTGTCGCTGAACGTGTCGCGGGAAATCCTGCAAAAAGACCCGATCATCGACTCCATGAAGTCGGCGCTGACCAAGCGTGTGCTCGACATGTTGGAAAAACTGGCGAAGAACGAGCCTGAGCAATACAAGAGCTTCTGGAAAAACTTCGGTCAGGTGATGAAGGAAGGCCCGGCGGAAGACTTTGCCAACAAGGAAAAAATCGCCGGCCTGCTGCGTTTTGCTTCGACTCAGGGCGAAGACGGCGAGCAGGTTGTGTCCCTGGCTGACTACCTGGCACGCGCCAAGGAAGGTCAGGACAAGATCTACTACCTGACTGGCGAAACCTACGCGCAGGTTAAAAACAGCCCGCACCTGGAAGTCTTCCGCAAGAAAGGCATCGAAGTGCTGCTGCTGACCGACCGTATCGATGAGTGGCTGATGAGCTACCTCACCGAGTTCGACGGCAAGTCGTTCGTTGACGTTGCCCGTGGCGACCTGGACCTGGGCAACCTGGATTCCGAGGAAGACAAGAAAGCCGCCGAAGAAGTCGCCAAGTCCAAAGAGGGCCTGGTTGAACGGATCAAGGCGTCCCTGGGCGAAGCAGTCAGTGAAGTGCGGGTTTCCCACCGCCTGACCGACTCCCCGGCGATCCTGGCCATTGGCGAGCAGGACCTGGGCATGCAGATGCGTCAGATCCTTGAAGCCAGCGGCCAGAAGGTCCCGGACTCCAAGCCGATCTTCGAATTCAACCCGGCTCACCCGCTGATCGAGAAACTCGATGGCGAGCAGAGCGAAGAGCGGTTTGGCGACCTGTCGCACATCCTCTTCGACCAGGCGGCTCTGGCCGCTGGCGACAGCCTCAAAGACCCGGCCGCCTATGTGCGCCGACTGAACAAGCTGTTGGTTGAATTGTCGGTTTAACACCGTTGTAGAAAAAACCCGCTTCGGCGGGTTTTTTCGTTAATCCTCCTCAACTGGAGAAAATGATGAGCCAAGTCACAGTACGTTCCGTGGTCTATCAGATTGATGGCCAGTCTTATGAAAGCCGCCTGGCGTTCGATGCCAGCCACAAGGGCCCGCTGCCGGGGCTGCTGATGGCACCGAACTGGATGGGCGTGAGTGCGGGTGCCGAAGAAATCGCCAAGAGTGTTGCCGGCAAAGGCTACGTGGTGCTGATTGCCGACTTGTATGGGCAAACTGTACGCCCGACCAATGGCGATGAAGCCGGCGCAGCGATGATGCCGTTGAAAAATGATCGTCCATTGTTGAACAAGCGTATGCAGGCGGCCTTCGAGCAACTGCAAGGCCAGACCGAGGCAGCCGTTGATACGTCGAAGCTGGCAGCCTTCGGTTTCTGCTTCGGCGGTTGCTGCGCTCTGGAATTGGCACGTACCGGTGCGCCGGTGAAGGCGGCTGTCTCTTTCCACGGTACCCTCGACACGCCGAACCCGGCGGATGCGAAAAACATCAAGGGTTCAGTGTTGGTATTGCATGGTGCGTCCGATCCATTGGTGCCCAAAGAGCAACTGCCAGCGTTCGAAGAGGAAATGAACGCAGCGGGTGTGGATTGGCAGTTGCTGAGCTACGGCGGCGCAGTGCATTCCTTCACCGATCCCCATGCCAATGTGCCAGGCAAGATGATGTACGACGCGAAGACCGCTGCGCGGGCTTTCCAGTCGATGCATAACTTGTTGGATGAAGTGTTCAAGGGCTGACTCTGCGGCGCCTGACCTGACGCCATCGCGGGCAAGCCCAGCTCCCACATTTAAAGGTGCACACCCACCCAGTGTGCGAGCTGGCTTGCCTGCGATAGCTATTTCACAGGCAACTCAATTCGTTCTGACTCCCCCGGCACCCTCGGCCAGTCCCCAGCAGCCCAGCGCTGTCTGGCGTGCTCGATCACTGCCGGATCGCTCGCCACGAAATTCCAGTTGATCCGCCGCGGCCCGTCCAGCGGCGCCCCGCCAAACACCACCACATGGCAGTCGGTTTCGGCAAACAATGTCATCTCTTGCCCTGGCGGCAATACCATCAGGCTATGCACTGCCAGCGGCTCACCGTCGAGCTGCGCCTCACCTTCCAGCACATACACCGCGCGCTCCTCATGCTCATCGGGGATCAGCAAGGTGGTGGCTGTTTGCATCTGCACCTCGGCATACAACGTCGGCGAGAGCACCGGCACTGGTGACTTGAGACAGAAACCATCACCGGCAATCAGGCGCACCTGCACGCCCAGGTTATCGCTCACCGGCAAGCTCGCCGCCGGGTGATGGCTGTAATGGCCGGGGCCGGTCTCGTGGTCCTTGGGGGAGGCCAGCCACACCTGCAGGCCGTGCAGCTTGAAACCACTGGCCTTGAGCGCTTCGGGGGTACGCTCGACATGGGCAATCGCGCTGCCCGCGGTCATCCAGCTGACATCGCCGGCCTGCACCACCTGATCCGAGCCGAGGCTGTCCTTGTGCTGCAAGGCGCCTTCAAACAGGTAGGTGAGGGTAGACAGGCCGATATGCGGATGTTGGCGGATATTCATGCCGGTACCCGGCGCATAGGCGGTGGGCAGCATATGGTCGAAAAACACAAAGGGCCCGACGCTACGGCATTCACGGGAAGGCAGCGGGCGCAGGATCGGCTGCCCTTCGACATCTTCGGCGCGGGGGCGGATCACGGTAAGGGTGGTCATGGTGCATCCCTGTCTGAGCGGGTTGGATGCGTCTGAGCATAACCCGCCCGATGGGACGTTGGCGCTATGCGCTGAAGGCACCTTCCGATAATTTCGTCTCGATGCTGATTTCGGCGGTGGTCATCAGCTTGTGTACCGGGCACTTGTCCGCAACGCGATGCAACTCCTCGCGCTGCTCATCGCTCAGCACACCCTTGAGGGTCAATTTGACGCTGAGTTTGTATTTGCCTTTCTGCTCTTCGGCGGCGTCGTGGGTCACTTCAACGGTCACGCCGGTGAGCGGGATATCTTTCTTCTGTGCATAGAGCTTGACCGTCAGGGCTTTGCATGACGCCAGCGCAGCATCGAAATAGTCGTGGGGAGAGGGCGCCGAGTCGTCGCCACCCAGGCTCTTTGGCAGGTCGGTAAACAGTTCGTGGTGATTGATATTGACGCTGTGACGGAAGTTTTCAGCGTTCAATGTATTAACGGTAACAGGCATGGCGAACCTCTCAAGGGGCAGGATGAAGGTCATGCAGTTATAGAGCATGCTGGCGCCCAAGTGTTCCAGTTTTTCCGCGCTGAACCTCGAAGGTAGGCGCAAGGTCTACCCGTATCAGCCCTGATTGAGGTTTCACCGTGCTTCGGACCCGCCTGAGTCTTGCCTTGTTGCTCGCTGCCAGCGGCCTTGCCGCGCAGGCCCGCGACTATGTCTACAGTGACGCGCACATGCATTACGTGGATTTTTTCCAGGAAACGGCAGGCATGGACAAACTGCTCAAGGCGATGTCCGAGAACCGCATCGAACATGTAATGATTTCCGGCATCCCCGTGGCCAAGAAATGGCACGAAGACGAGCCCAAGCGCCCCCGCTACTACGCTGGTGATGACGCCGATGCCTATTGGTACAGCGCCACCGATGTGATTGTCGCGGCAGCGGTCAATAAGCTGACCCCCGAGCAGCGCCAGCACTTTCACCCGTTCCTGGCCGGCTTCAACCCCAACGACAAGAACTCCGCTGCCCATATCCAGCGCATGATCGACCTCAACCCCGGGCTGTGGCAGGGTATCGGTGAAGTGTTTACCCGCCATGACGACCTTACCGCCCTGACCTCAGGCGACACGCCCCGCGCCAACAACGAAGCCATGACGCGTATCTACCACCTGGCCGCCGAAAACGACCTGCCCGTGATGCTGCACTCCAACATCACTTCCAAGCGAGAGCGTAACCCACTGTACCTGGCGGAAGTCGAAGAGCCGTTGCGTAACCACCCGCATACGCGCTTTATCTGGGCCCATGCTGGCACCAGCAAGGAAATTCACCGGCATCAGGTGCAGATGGACTTTTTGCTGCCCACCTTGAACCGCATGCTCGACGCGTACCCCAACCTGTATATCGACCTGTCCTGGAGCATGCTCACGCCCTATCTGCTGGATGAGGCGGGTCAGCCTCGGCAGGAGTGGGTGAAGCTGGTGGAGCGCTTCCCTGAGCGCTTTATGCTGGGATCTGACGTGGTAGGGCGTTTCAATAAGTTAGGTAAGGAGATGCGTCGCTTCGAGCCCTTCCTCGATGCATTGCCCGAGGAGGTGGCGCACAAGGTGGCGCGGGATAATTTCCTTGCCATCCTGCCCAAGCCGCCTGGCAATGGTCAGGTGCATTGATATCGCGTTTTCGTCTTACATAAATGGCGGAGGGTGCCGATAACTTCCAAGACCACACTGCAGGTGGATGCAGTACTTTTTTGGAAGGAATCCAGGCATGAATATCCGTAGTTTGAATATCGCGCCTCGCGCCGGCTTGGGCTTTGGCGTGCTGGCCTTGATGGTATTCGCGTTGGGCGGCTTTGCCCTGTTGCAGATGGCCAATATGCGCCAGCAGTCGGACCAGGTAGAGAACAACTGGTTGCCCAGCGTCATGGCGGTGGGGGAGATGAATCAGGACCTGCTGCGCGTGCGTGCGCTGACCCTGCGCTTGTTGGTTAACCGCGATCCGCAGGCGCTGGCACAAAACGAGCAGAAACTGACCGACCTCAAGAATGGCATGCCCCATGCGCAAGCCCTCTACGAAGGGCTGATCGTGCTCCCTGAAGAGCGCACGCTGTTCGATCGTTTCAAGGCCCAGGAACAGCAATACCTGCAACGTCAGGATCAGGTAATGGCGTTTTCCAAGGCCAACCGGCTCGATGAAGCGATCAAAGTGGCCAACGGTGAGATGAATCAGCTCGCCGATCAAATCGCCGTCACGTTGCGCGATCTGGTCACCCTCAATAAAACCAGTGCCAACCAGGCGGCCAGCCTCGCGCAAAGCGTTTTCAGTCAGTCGCGTACCGGGGTGATTGGCATGATCATCCTCACGGCATTGATCACCATTGGCCTGGCGGTCTGGCTGACCCGCAGCATCGTGCTACCGCTGGCCCAATCGCTGAAAGTAGCTCAGGGCGTGGCCAGCGGCGACCTGACCGGTGAGATCCGCGTGAGCGGCAGCGATGAGCCGGCGCGTTTGCAGCAGGCTCTCAAGGGCATGCAAGAGAATCTGCGCGATACTATCCGGCGCATTGCTGAATCGTCCAACCAATTGGCTTCTGCTTCCGAAGAACTCAGTTGCGTGACGGAGGATGCCACGCGCGGCCTGCATCAGCAGAACCAGGAGATCGAACAGGCGGCCACGGCGGTCAACCAGATGACGGCGGCGGTGGAAGAGGTGGCGAGCAACGCGGTGGCCACGTCCCATGCTTCACGCGATTCTGACCGCATTGCCCAGCAGGGCCGTGAGCAGGTGCAGCAGACGGTGGTGTCGATTGAAGCCCTGGCTACCGATGTGACCGCCAATGTGACCCAGGTCGAGGCGCTGGCGCAAAAGGTCTATGGCATCAGTAAAGTCCTGGACGTGATTCGCTCGATTGCCGAGCAAACCAACCTGCTGGCACTGAACGCGGCCATTGAAGCGGCGCGAGCCGGGGATGCCGGGCGCGGTTTTGCGGTAGTGGCCGATGAAGTGCGTGCCTTGGCCCATCGCACGCAACAGTCGACCCAGGAAATCGAGCAGATGATCAGTGGGATTCAGCAGGGCACCGACCAGGCCGTCAGCTCCATGCAACAGAGCAACACGCGGGCGCGTTCCACGCTGGATATCGCCAAGTCTGCCGGCACGGCGCTGGAAGAGATCGCCTCGGCATTCACCCTGATCAACGAGCGCAACCTGTTGATTGCCAGTGCTTCGGAGCAGCAGGCAGCAGTGGCGCGGGAGGTGGATCGTAACTTGACGAATATCCGCGACCTGGCGCACCAGACGTCTGCCGGGGCGAACCAGACCAGCGCGGCGAGCCAGGAGTTGTCGCGGTTGGCGGTGGACCTGAATTCGATGGTGGCGCGGTTTTCGGTGTAGGGCGGGGAACCGGGTTGACCCATTCGCAGGCAAGCCAGCTCCCACACTGGACTGCATTCCTTCAGGATGAACGCGATCGAAGGTGGGAGCTGGCTTGCCTGCGATGAAGGCGACGCGGTTTCAAATCAAAGCGCAAAAAAAAGCCCCGAACCAGTCGGGGCTTTTTCATGTGATCAACCTGCGAGGCTTACTTGCCCTGCCAGCGTTTCAGCACGAGGGTGGCATTGGTGCCACCGAAGCCGAAGCTGTTGCTCATCACGGTGTCGATTTTTGCATCTTCACGGGTCTTGGTCAGGATCGGCATATCAGCAACGGCTGGGTCCAGCTCGTCGATGTTGGCCGAGCCGGCCATGAAGTTGCCTTCCATCATCAGCAGGCAGTAGATCGCTTCGTGAACGCCGGCGGCGCCCAGGGAGTGACCCGACAGGCTCTTGGTAGAGCTGATGGCCGGAGCCTTGTCGCCGAATACCGCGCGCACGCCTTCCATTTCCTTGGCGTCGCCGACCGGAGTCGAGGTGCCGTGGGTGTTCAGGTAGTCGATTGGGGTATCAACGGTGGACATGGCCATCTGCATGCAGCGGATCGCGCCTTCGCCGCTTGGGGCAACCATGTCGTAGCCGTCGGACGTCGCGCCGTAGCCGACGATTTCCGCGTAGATCTTGGCGCCGCGGGCCAGAGCGTGTTCCAGCTCTTCAACCACGACCATGCCGCCACCGCCGGCGATGACGAAACCGTCACGCTTGGCGTCGTAGGCGCGAGAGGCTTTCTCTGGGGTTTCGTTGTACTGGGTGGACAGTGCGCCCATGGCGTCGAACAGGAACGACTGGCTCCAATGCTCTTCTTCACCGCCGCCGGCGAATACGATGTCCTGCTTGCCCAGCTGGATCTGCTCAACGGCAGTCCCGATGCAGTGGGCGCTGGTGGCGCACGCGGAGGAGATCGAGTAGTTCACGCCCTTGATCTGGAATGGCGTGGCCAGGCAGGCGGAAACGGTGCTGCCCATGGTCCGCGTGACACGGTACGGGCCAACGCGCTTCACGCCTTTTTCGCGCAGGATATCCAGCGCTTCCATCTGGTTGAGGGTCGATGCGCCGCCGGAGCCGGCAATCAGGCCGGTGCGTACGTTCGAAACCTGGTCTTCGCTCAGGCCCGAATCGGCGATCGCGTCTTTCATGGCCAGGTAGGCGTAGGCGGCAGCGTGGCCGACGAAGCGATAGATCTTGCGATCGATCAGTTCTTCGAGGGGCAGGTCGATGGAGCCGGAAACCTGGCTACGCAGACCCATTTCGGCATATTCCGGGTTGAAGCGGATGCCAGGGCGACTTGCACGCAGGTTAGCGGTGACGGTCTCTTTGTCATTGCCCAGGCAAGAAACGATGCCCAGACCAGTGATAACGACGCGGCGCATGCGGATAACCCTTAAAAGTTGTCAGTGGAAGTGAATACGCCGACCCGAAGGCCTTCGGCAGTATAGATCTCGCGACCGTCGACAGTCACCGAACCGTCGGCGATGGCCAGGTTCAGCTTGCCCTTGAGGACGCGCTTGATTTGAATGTTGTAGGTGACTTTCTTGGCGGTCGGCAGGACTTGGCCAAAGAACTTCACTTCGCCCGAACCCAGGGCGCGACCGCGGCCCGGCAGGCCTTGCCAGCCCAGGTAGAAGCCGACCAGTTGCCACATGGCGTCGAGGCCCAGGCAGCCTGGCATCACAGGGTCGCCTTCGAAGTGGCAGGCGAAGAACCAGAGGTCCGGGGTGATATCCAGCTCGGCGACCAATTCACCTTTGCCGTACTTGCCACCTTCTTCGCTGATATGGGTGATGCGATCCACCATCAGCATGTTCGGGGCGGGCAGTTGCGCGTTACCTGGGCCGAACAGCTCACCGCGACTGCAGCGCAGCAGGTCTTCCCGAGTAAAGGCGTTTTGTTTGGTCATGCGAGCTCCTCAATAATCCCATGCGGCTGGGTTGGGCAAATCTTCCCGAACCGAATGAAGCGTTCATGCCTCATAGCGGCAGCCTACACATAGACTATTGCGTTGTAGTGAAAGTCACAGCGGCAAGGCACTGAATGTACACTTGTTCACTGAAATTTTAAACCGGACCTGTTTATCGGCCCGTTCGGGTGCCTAAGACTGCCGCACTTTCGTCTTTCACGCCAGTCGCAGTTGGTTGATGGCGCGGCGCTATTGCACCCAGCGTTGCAGGATTTGCTGCAAATCCGTGCGTTTGAACGGCTTGGCCAGGTAATCGTTCATTCCGGCTGCCAGACAGGCTTCGCGGTCGCCCTGCAAGGCATTGGCCGTCAGGGCGATGATCGGCAGATCGGCGCAGCCAGGCAGTTGGCGAATCTGGCGAGTGGCTTCGTAGCCGTCGATCAATGGCAGCCGGCAATCCATCAGGATAGCAGTGAAGATCAGGCTCTCGGCGCTGCGGATCGCCTCGGCGCCGTCGGTGGCCAGGCTGACTTCAAAGCCCAGGCTGCGCAGCATTGCTTCGACCACGGTACGGTTGACCGGGTTGTCTTCCACCAGCAATACGTGGCGTCCTTCGCCGGCACTGGCCTTGCCGAGGGCGTCGGGCGTAATGGCCTGTACTTGTTGCTGATCGATGGCCAGCGGGATTTCCAGGGTAAACACCGAGCCCCGGCCTTCTTCGCTTTGGGCCCGCAAGGTGCCACCCATGCGTTCGGCCAGGGTGCGGGCGATGGGCAAGCCCAGGCCAGTCCCGCCGTAGCGTCTGGAAATGGAGCTGTCGGCCTGCTGGAACGCATCGAACATCAGCTCCAGGCGTTCGGCGCAAATACCGATACCGCTGTCGCGCACGGTGCAGGTGAACCACACCAGTTCGTGGTCCAGGGTTTGCCAATGGGGCTCGACAGTCACGCTGCCGCGTTCGGTAAATTTCAACGCATTACCGATCAGGTTTACCAGGATCTGCCGGATCCGCGTCGGATCGCCTCGCACCCGTAGGGCCTCCATGCCCGCAGGAATCGGCAGCTCCAGGCTCAGCCCGCGTTGCTGGGCACTGTGCTGGAAGGCTTGGGCGCAACTGTTGATCAGGTCGGCAAGGTTGAACGCAATATGTTCCAGTTCCAGGGCGGCGCGCTCAATGCGTGAGAAGTCGAGGATGTCGTTGATCACCTTGAGCAGGTGCTCGGTGGACTCGGAGGCCAGCGCCGCGTACTCGGTCTGTTCGGCAGTCATGTCGGTGGTTTCCAGCAGTTGCAACATGCCCAGCACGCCGTTCATGGGCGTGCGCAGTTCATGGCTCATCATCGCCAGGAAATCCGATTTGGCATTGTTCGCGCGCTCGGCCTCCTCGCGGGTCTGGATCAACTGGGCCATGGCTTGTTGCTGCTCGCGACTGGCCTGGTTCAGGCCTTCGGCCAGGTTGTTGATATGCCGCGAAAGGTCACCCAGCTCCGAGTCATCGACAATCGGTAGCGGGGTTTTGTAATCGCCTTGCTGGATAGCCTTGACCGCATGGCCCATCGCGCTTATTGGTTGCGACAGGCTTGCCGCCAGGCGTCGTGCCAGCAGGAAGGTAAACAGCAAGGCGAACAGCGCCAGGATCCCGGCCTTGAACAGGATTTCCTGCTGGCGCTGGCTGAACGCGTCATTGGACATGCCGACAATCACCCGCCCCAGGTAGTCGGCTCGGGGTGCCTTGGGTTCGTTGAGGTTGTCCTGGAAAAAGTCATTGTTGAGCTGGATGTGTTGCAGGCGGATTGGCGCCTGGAACACTTTCACGGACAGCGAGCGGTCATGTCTTTCCGACGGCTGCTCGACATACACCAGAATGTTTTCGGCGCTGTTCTGAATTTCCAGGAAGCGCACGTGAGGCGTGGCCAAGGTCGCACGCAGCAGCGCTTCAAGCACATCGTTGTTGCCGGAAATCACTCCATACTCAGTCGCGGGCGCCAGTTGGTTGGCGATCAATTGGCCGGTGTGGTCCAGCTCCTGGCGCAAATCCTGGATCCGTACGAAGGTAAAGAAGCTGATCAACAGCAGGGTCAACAATAACGCGGGGCCCAGGGTAATGAGCTGGGTGCGGGTGTTGATATCCCAACGGCGACGCAAGGTCATGGGCGTTTCTCTCCTTCGGCCAAGCGGGCGGCGACGGCGGTTTCATCAACCTGTTCGATGCCCAGTGAGCGCGCGACTTGCGGGTTGCCCACGACTTTGAAGTGTTGCGGGTACAACGTGTGCGGCCAATTGGCCGGCGGGTGATCCAGCAGGCGGTCGAGCACGGCAAGCCAGTCGGGCTGATCGCTGTAGGTGCTGGCCAGGCTGCCGGCCCGGACAAACCCGGCATTGGGCCCTATCAGGGGCAGTTGCTGGGCGTAGCTGCTCAGCAACAGGTTCTTTACCGTTTTGGGGTTGTACAGTTGCGGGTCGTCAAGGCCGAGCAGCACATCGCTGTTCTTGAACAGGGTTTGCAGCGGGCGGCTGTCACTGGTGTTGTCCCAGAGCTGAGGCACGATTTCCAGGCCCAGGGGGGTGGCAAACCGGATCAGCTCGCGCAGCAGGAATTCACTGTCGGCACCGTAAAGCACACCGATGCGTCGTGCCTGCGGCAGGGTGTCGGCGATCAGGCGCAACTGACGCTCCAGCGGCGGGTCGCTCCATAGCAGGCTGATTTTGGCCGGGTGCGTATTACCCAGGCGTTGCCGCGCCTGCAGGCGGCTGATGCGCAGCACCAGGGTCGGCGGTCCCTGGGTATCCAGCAGGCGCCAATCGAGGCTGGGCAGGTCCAGGAGGATCAAGCGAGTGCCGGCGGGCAACTGGCTCGGTGTCGGCAAGTCCTTGAGCGGGGTGAAGCTGACCCGGTCGTCGGGGCGCTGCTGGGCAAGGGCCTGGGTGAAGGCTTGCACCCCGGCGCCGTCTTCGGCAGCCGTCAGCAGGATATCGGCACTCCACGCCGGCACCGCCAGCAGCAGGCACGCGAGCAGCACGCCACGGCGCCACAATCGTGAAAGCAGCAAGAGGGTCATCCGTGACTGATCGGCCATGTCAGAAGTCCAGCTCGGCGCTGAAGTAGAGAACGTGACGATGGTCGTAATTATTGTCGGCCCAGGTGGTGGGCTGGTCATCAAGGCGTTGCTGCAACATGCCGGCCAGCTCCACATTGGTTTTGCCCACGGCAATGCGTTTGGCTACCCGCAGGTCGACCCGTTGGAAGCGATACTGGTTAAGAGCGTCGTCGCCATAGTAGAACAGGGCGCTGGACCACCCCTGGCCCCACTCGCGCAGCCAACCGGCCGAGCCGCTGTTGCGCGCGGTTTGCGCCTTGTCCCGTGGGTTGCTGGAAGTAGCGTCGACATAGGCGTAGGTCAGGCGCAGGCGGTCGGTGTTGCTCATGCGCCAGTCGAACTGTGATTCGGCACCGGTAAAGCGCGAGCTGTTGGCGTTGCTGGCGATGTATTGGTTGTTGCGCAGCGGCGAGCTGATCATGTCGGTGATTTCGTCATAGAACAGCTTCACGTCGACATTCAGCCCCAGGTCGGCAAAGAACCCGTTGTAGCCCAGTTCTCGGGAGCGCATCAACTCTTTGTCGAGGTCGCCAGGGCCGCGCGTCACGACAAAATATTGCCCGGAGTTTTGTCCGTAGGCCGGGGAGCTGAGGTTGTTGACGCGGTAGCTCCAATTGACGTTGTTCTCGAACATATCCGGCGAGCGGATCGCCTCGGAGTAAACCGCCCGCAACCCGTGACGCGGGTTGATCAGGTAATTGACCGCCACACGCGGCGTCAGTGAGTCGCCGCTCAGGTGACTGTCTTCGTACATGGCGCCACCCTGCAGCAGCCAGTGTTCGCTGGCCCGCCATTCCAGATGCCCGAACAGGCGCCAGGTGGTGTCGTCCAGGGTTCCATTGAAGTAGGTGTCCGAGTCGGCGCGGTCATAGCGATAGTTGATGCCGCTGACCAGGCGCAAGCTGTCGGAGAGGCTGAAGGTGTCCTGGATCTCCACGTCGTAGCGGCTTTCGCGGGTGCTTTGGTCGATATCGCCGCAGACGGTGTCCTTGCCGCCGTGGTTTTTCCATTGATCCAGCACCTGGTTGGCCAATGCCTGCTCGGCGGCGCTTCCCGGGGGTGGAGAGCCTTGGCTGTAGGTGTCCATGTGCCGCGCCAACAGTTCGGCATAGTTGGGGTTCAGTTGCCACAACTGGGTCAGCTGCGGGCTGAACGAGACCTTGGCATCACAGGCTTTCCAGACCTGTCGGCGGTCCCATTGCTGGGCTGAACCCTGGATATACAGACTGTGATCGGGATTGAAGTCGAAATTCCAGCGCAAAGAGCCAGCGTAGTCCTTGGCGACAACATCGGAATTGCTGCCGCCTTCGCTGATCCCGTCAAACACCGGGGTGTAGGTATAAGGGCGCTGATTGGTGCCTTCCTTGGCATTGAGTTGCCAGTCGATACTTTGTTGCGCGTTCAGCGTCTGGCTCACTGCCAGGCTGAAACGGTTGAGACGGCGACCGTCACGGCGGTCGGCGCCGACCGCGTCGCTGTCAAAACCGTCGTCCTGTTGCCCGGACAGGGATAAGCGCAAATCGCCGGTTTCCCAACCCACGCCCTGGCTGGCATAGAAGTCGTTGATCCCCCGTTCGCCGCGGGTGACCTTCACCCGCGAGCCCTGGCTGTTGGCGGGGGAACGGGTGAGGATATTGACCACCGCCATCAGTGCATTGGCTCCATAGCTGACGGTATTGGGGCCGCGAAATACCTCAATGCGTTCGATATCTTCCATGGCCACCGGGATATCGCTCCAGTCCACCGTGGCCAGGCCGGCGCGGTACACCGAACGCCCGTCGATCAGCACCTGCATCCGCCGCGCATCACTGGCGCTGGTGCCGTGGTAGTTGACCGACGCCTGGTTGCCGGTGGTATAGCCGACCATCATCCCGGGCACCAGGCGCAGCAGTTCGGCGATGTCCCGGGCGCCGCTGGCCTTGATCAGCTCACTGTCGATCACCGTCATGCTGCCGGGCACGGCGGCGGCCGATTGCTTGAGGCGCGTGGCGGTCAACACCTGCGGCAGCGGCTGGCTGTCGAGAAACAGATCGTCAGCCAGGGCAGGTACGCTGCACAACAGCATCAACCATAGAGATGAGCGAGGAGGAGGGCCCAGGTACACGGCACGGCCTTGTTTGACGGATAGCCGCCCATGTTAACTGAGGTGGGGCTATTTGCCAGTCGTCGGACTTGCAATTACTTCGTACAAACGTGGCATTTTCCGACAAGTGCGCGAATTGATACGGGGGCTGGCCGCAAGCCGGGCGGCCCGTATAATGCCGCCATCGCCATTGGTATGGATTAACGGATTGCATATGACTCAACAGCGCCCTATTGCGGTCCTGGGAGGCGGAAGTTTTGGCACCGCCGTGGCTAACCTGCTGGCCGAGAACGGCCACGCCGTGCGTCAGTGGATGCGCGACCCCGAGCAGGCTGAAGCCATTCGCGTGCACCGGGAAAACCCCCGTTACCTTAAAGGCATCAAGATTCATCCAGCTGTCGAACCGGTTACCGACCTGCTGGAAACGCTCACTGCGTGCGACCTGTGCTTCGTCGCGCTGCCCTCCAGTGCGTTGCGCTCAGTGCTGGCGCCGCACGCCGAGCGCCTGGCAGGCAAGTTGCTGGTCAGCCTGACCAAAGGCATTGAGGCCCAGACCTTCAAACTGATGAGTGAAATCCTCACCGAGATTGCCCCACTGGCCCGCATTGGCGTGCTGTCCGGCCCGAACCTGGCGCGGGAGGTGGCCGAACACGCCTTGACCGCCACGGTGGTTGCCAGTGAAGACGACGCCTTGTGTGAGCAGGTACAGGCCGTGCTGCATGGCCGCACCTTCCGGGTCTACGCCAGCGCCGATCGCTTTGGTGTCGAGTTGGGCGGGGCGCTGAAAAACGTCTACGCGATCATTGCCGGCATGGCCGTCGCCTTGGGCATGGGTGAAAACACCAAGAGTATGCTGATCACCCGTGCGCTGGCCGAGATGACCCGCTTTGCGGTGAACCAGGGTGCCAACCCGATGACGTTCCTGGGCCTTGCGGGCGTGGGTGACTTGATCGTCACCTGCTCATCGCCCAAAAGCCGCAACTATCAGGTAGGTTTTGCCCTGGGCCAAGGGCTGAGCCTGGAAGACGCTGTGACGCGTCTGGGTGAAGTGGCCGAAGGGGTCAACACCCTCAAGGTATTGAAGGCCAAGGCCCAGGAAGTGGGGGTGTATATGCCGCTGGTCGCCGGTTTGCACGCGATCCTGTTCGAAGGGCGCACCTTGGAGCAGGTCATCGAGTTGTTGATGCGGGCCGAGCCCAAGACCGATGTCGACTTTATTTCTACCAGTGGTTTCAACTGAGGAACGCGCCATGAACGATCCGAAAGCAGCCCCCAAATATGAGTCGATTGCCTTGCGCATTCTGTGGATGCTGGCGTTTGCGCTGGTGTGGCAGGTGGCGCAATTGCTGCTCGGCGCGTTGGTGGTGGTGCAATTGATTTACCGGCTTGTCTACGGTGCGCCGAACCTGGGCCTGATGAATTTTGGCGATAGCCTCAGCCAGTTCCTGGCGCAGATCGGCCGCTTCGGTAGCTTCCACACCGACCAAAAGCCTTGGCCGTTTGCCGATTGGCCAGCCCCGCGTGCACCCGAAGGCGAAGCCGCCCACAGCGTGCCGCCAGCACCGCACCCGGTGCGTGATGAAGAGCCAAAGCTATGAAGTTGTGGGTTTTGCGCCACGGGGAGGCCCAGGTGCACGCCCGCACGGACGCTGAACGCAATCTTACCGAGCATGGCCGTGCCGAAGTATTGCTCAGCGCTGCGCACCTGATCGGGCAGCCTCTCAGTGCCATCATCGCCAGCCCTTATGTGCGGGCGCAGCAGACGGCTCAATTGGTGCGCGGAGTTTTGGGGTTCGAGCCGGATGTGCGCACGGTGCCGTGGCTGACGCCTGATGGTGATGTTCAGCAGGTGCTGAGGGAACTTGATACTGATGACAACGTGTTGCTGGTCAGCCATCAGCCTTTGGTGGGCAGTTTGATCAGCTTTTTGCAGCATGGGCATCAGCGCCAGCCACAGCCGATGTATACGGCCAGCCTGGCGGAGCTTGAGGGGGATTTTCCGCTGGCGGGTTTGATGAGTCTGGTGGGGGTGAAGAATCCCGAGGCATAAGGGGCGACGCTGGGCCTGTGGCGAGGGAGCTTGCTCCCGTGACGACCTGCCAATCGACGCTTGTCTGCCCGACACTCCATGATCCAACTGTGGGAGCGGGCTTGCTCGCGAAGGCGGCCTTGTAGCCGACGGGGGGCTTGGATCAGACCGAGTACATATCCATTGCTGCGGTAACGGCTGATATTGGTTCCGCTCTTACAGCGGGTCACTTTCGAAAAGCCGGAATGCCGGCCCAGGCGAAAGTAACCAAAGCGCTCTTGCCCCACCACTCGGCACCTCGCCTGGGCTCGGTGTGCCCGTAATCCGCCATGGATTTGGGGGGCCGCCGCCACGCGCCATCCATGGCGCGGGGCGGCTAAAACCGGCATCCCTGCCGGTTTACCCCCCAAATCCCTGTCGAATTCCGGCCAGCGTGGTTTGACGGGGCGCCTAAGATCAAAAGCAGATCAAGAGCAAGAGCGGCTCGCTTCGCATCGTGGTTACGGTTGGCTGTTCTGTGTTCCCTGAGAAATGGTTGGCTTTGTGTGTGCTATACAGTCAGCCAAGCAAGTGCTTGGTTGGCTGTATCTCGGATCACAAAGGAGCGCGTCCCATGCCTGTCGCTTTTCGTTTGCCGTTGCAGGTCTTCTTCGAGCGTGAAGCGCGGCACCCGCGTAAGGTTTTTCTGGTGCAGCCCATTGACGGTGGCGAGGTGCAGACCCTCACCTGGGGCGATGTCGGCCACCAGGCCCGGTGCGCTGCCCACTGGTTGCGTGCACGTGACTTGCCCCAAGGGTCGCACATCGCCCTGATCTCGAAAAACTGCGCGCACTGGATCATCGCCGACCTGGCGATCTGGATGGCCGGGCACGTTTCGGTGCCGCTTTATCCCAACCTCACCGCTGACTCTGTCGCCCATGTGCTGACCCATTCCGAGGCGGCGTTGGCGTTGATCGGCAAGCTCGATGACTGGCCGGCAATGGCGCCGGGTGTGCCAGCGGGTGTGCCAACCATTAGCCTGCCGCTGTGCCCGGCGGGGACGTTCGATTTCAGCTGGGCGGACCTGCAAGCCTGCTCACCGATCCAGGACCACCCCGAACCCCTTGGCTCGACACTGGCCACCATCGTCTACACCTCCGGGACGACCGGTTTGCCGAAGGGTGTGATGCAAACGTTCGGGGCACTGGGCTTCGCTGCCACCCGCGGCACCGAGTTGTTCGGCCTGGGGGAGGGCGATCGGTTGCTGTCCTACCTGCCGCTGTGCCACGTCGCCGAACGCATGTTTGTGGAAATGGCGGCGATCTACACCGGGCAAACCGTATTTTTTGCGCAAAACCTGGATACCTTCCTGCAAGATTTGCGCAGGGCACGGCCGACGGCCTTGTTTGGCGTGCCACGTATCTGGACCAGGTTCCAGTTGGGTGTCTACGCCAAGATCCCGGAAAAACGCCTCGACACCCTGTTACGCCTGCCTTTTATCGGCAAGCGCGTCGGTCATAAAGTGCTCGCGGGACTGGGGCTGGATGCACTGCGTATTGCCCTGTCCGGTGCGGCACCCGTGCCCGAGGCGTTGCTGGGTTGGTATCAGCGCCTTGGCCTGGACGTGCTGGAGGTGTACGGCATGAGCGAAAACTGCGGCTATTCCCATGTATGCCGCCCCGGTGCACAGACGCTGGGTTGGATTGGCCTGCCCTGCCCAGGCGTAGAAGTGCGCATCGACCCATCAGGCGAAGTGCAGGTACGCAGCGACGCGACCATGCTGGGCTACTTCAAGGACCCGCAAAAAACCGCTGAGACCCTTACCGAAGATGGCTTCCTGCGTACCGGCGACAAGGGTGAGCAGGACGCAGACGGTCGTCTGCGCTTGACCGGGCGCCTCAAGGAGATTTTCAAGACCAGCAAAGGCAAATACGTGGCCCCGGCGCCGATTGAAAATCGCCTGGCCGAACATGCACGCATCGAACAGGTGTGTGTAGTCGGCGAGGGGCTTGGCGCACCGATCGGGCTATGCGTGTTGTCGGCACAGGGCCAAGCCCGCCAAACGCTTGAAACCCACCTTGACCACTGGCTGGCACAGGTCAACGCCGGGCTGGATAAACATGAGCGCTTGCGCCAATTGGTGGTGGTGAAAGACAACTGGGCGGTGGAAAACGGCTTTCTCACGCCGACCTTGAAGATCAAGCGCAACGTGATCGAGTCGACGTACGGGCCACATTTGCACACTTGGAGCGAGCGCGCTGAAACCGTTCTGTGGCAGGATTAGGATCGTAATAAAACCAACAAGGACAACCCTATGAGCCTGTGGCGCACCCAACCGAATATCGAACAACTCAACGCGATCCAGAAAAACACCATCGGTGAGTTGCTCGATATTCGTTTCGAAAGCTTCGACGAGCACTCCCTCACTGCCAGCATGGCGGTCGATCACCGCACCCATCAGCCCTACGGCCTGCTGCATGGTGGCGCCTCGGTGGTGTTGGCCGAGAGCGTCGGCTCCATGGCTGCTTACCTGTGCATCGACGCCAGCAAGTTTTATTGCGTGGGCCTTGAGGTCAATGCCAACCACCTGCGTGGCGTGCGCAGCGGGCGGGTGACGGCGGTGGCCAAGGCCATTCATATCGGGCGCACTACACAGGTATGGGATATCCGCCTGAGCAGCGATGATGGCAAGGCCAGTTGCGTCTCGCGCCTGACCATGGCCGTGGTGCCGCTGGGCGAAAACCCGCCGGCACGATAGGCGTGGCGTGAGTGTCATCATTCCTGGCAGTTACAGTCATTGCTGTAGGCGGCCGGTATGGTGACAATCAACCTCTGTTTTTATCGATGGAACCTGTATGTCGCAGCACGTGTTTTTTACCCACGCCAATGGCTTCCCTTCGGCCACCTACGGCAAGCTGTTTGCCGCGCTGGCCCCGGAATATACGGTGGCGCATCTGCCCCAGCACGGTCACGACCCCAGGTTCCCGGTGGATGATAACTGGCAGAACCTGGTGGACGAGTTGATCCACCACCTTGAGCAACAGCCGGAACCCGTGTGGGGCGTCGGCCATTCCCTCGGTGGCGTGCTGCATTTGTACGCGGCCATGCGTTGCCCGCAGTTGTACCGTGGCGTGGTGATGTTGGATTCGCCGGTGCTCACCCGTGCCGACCGCTGGGTGATCCGCGCCGCCAAGCGCTTTGGTTTTATCGATCGACTGACACCGGCAGGACGTACCCTTGGCCGGCGTGAAGAATTCACCGACCTGGACACCGCACGCAGCTACTTCGCCGGCAAAACCCTGTTTCGTGGCTTCGACCCCGAATGCTTTGACGCGTATTTGGAGCATGGCTTGCAGCAAGTCGGCGACCGCCTGCGCCTGCGCTTCGACCCGGCCACCGAAATCAGCATCTACCGGGGCGTGCCGCACACCAGCCCGGGCCAGGTACGCCAGCTGAAAGTGCCACTGGCCGTGGTGCGTGGTCGCCAGAGCCGAGTGGTCATGCGTCACCATGCCAGCGGCGTCGGCCGCTTGCCCATGGGCGAAATGCTCACTATGCCAGGCGGTCATATGTTCCCCCTCGAACGCCCCCAGGACACGGCTGCCTTGATCAAGAACCTGTTCGCCCGCTGGCAAGCCCGCGAGCGCAGTTGCGCATGAGTACACCGGTCGAAGAGGTTCGCCTGAGCCTGGGGCATATCGAATTGGCCGCGCACCTGTTCGGGCCCGAGGATGGCCTGCCAGTGATTGCCCTGCATGGCTGGCTGGACAACGCCAACAGTTTTGCGCGCCTGGCGCCGAAGCTGCACGGGTTGCGCATCATCGCTCTGGATATGGCTGGGCACGGGCATTCGGCCCATCGCCCGGCAGGCGCCGGTTACGCCTTGTGGGATTATGTCTACGACGTGCTGCAGGTGGCCGAACAACTGGGGTTGAAACGTTTTGCATTACTTGGCCACTCCCTGGGCGCCATCGTCTCGCTGGTGTTGGCCGGGGCGCTGCCGGAGCGAGTGACGCACCTGGGTTTGATCGACGGTGTGATCCCGCCGACCGCCAGCGGCGAGAATGCAGCCGAGCGTCTGGGCATGGCCTTGCAGGCGCAACTGAACCTGCAGGACAAGCGCAAGCCAGTCTACAACACCCTCGAAAAAGCGGTTGAAGCGCGAATGAAGGGCGTGGTGGCGGTCAGTCGTGAAGCGGCGCAACTGCTGGCCCAGCGCGGTTTGATGCCGGTACCGGACGGTTACACCTGGCGCAGCGACAGTCGCCTGACCCTGGCATCGCCGATGCGTCTGACCGATGAACAGGCCATGGCTTTTGTGCGTCGCGTCAGTTGCCCGGCGCAGTTGGTGGTGGCGGCTGACGGCATGTTGGCGAAACATGCCGAATTGCTTTCTCAGCTACCCTTCAGCGTTACTACGCTGCCAGGTGGCCATCATTTGCACCTGAATGATGAGTCCGGCGCCGCTCTTGTTGCAGACTGTTTCAATCGGTTCTTCTCCACGCCTTGACTTGGCGGGGTCAACTGCCGAGGCTGGGCGGATTGAAAGGGAGTCAACCATGAACACACTCAACATCGCTGTGACCTCCATTGGCCAGGGCCTATCGATCCGATGAGCCTGGGTAAAGGATGTATCCGTGCCCTTGGCCTTTGCTGTTTCAGCCCCCTGGTGTTTGCCGCCGATGTGCCAGGCAGCCAGGATTTACCTGCCGTGTCCCGCCAGGTTGACGCGCAAATTGTCGACTATCGCCCCGCTGAAGAGAAGGAACGCATCTACCCCATGGGCGCGATCCGCAAGATCAGCGGCCAGTTGCGTTACGAAGGCCAGGCCACCGCGCGCGGCCAGGCCACTGCAATCACCTATGAATTGCCCGCGGAGCACAGCTCCAGCGCCGCCTTTACTGCAACGCGCGAAGCTTTGCAGGCCAAGGGCGCGCAGCTGTTGTTCTGGTGCCAGGCCCGCGATTGCGGCGAGAGCAGCCTGTGGGCCAATGAAGTGTTCGGCAACGCCAAGCTGGTGGGGGCCGACGGCCAGCAGGAATACCTGCTACTGCGCCTGGCCGCCCCGCAGAACAACTCGCTGGTCGCGCTGTACGGCATTACTCGCGGCAACCGACGCGCTTACCTGCATGTGGAGCAACTCGATGCCAGCGCGCCCTTGGGCGATCTGCTACCCACCTCGGCCACCCTGCTGCGAGAGCTCAAAAGCACGGGCGAGCTGGATCTCCCTGCATTGGCCGCCGAGCCTGATGACACCTGGCTGACCTTGATTTCCCGTGGGTTGAACCTTGATACCACCTTGCGCGTGAGCCTGACCGGCCCGAAAGCCGAGGCCTGGCGCCAGGCCCTGGTCGACAAGGGCGTACGCGCCGCACGCCTGGAAACCGGCAGCGGTGACGCTAAGGGTTTGCACCTGCATCTGATACGCTGACCATTACAAGGCGAACGGACCCGTGCCGTTCGCCTAAGCTCTCTTCCTACAGCCTTATTCTCGAGATACCCGATGCTCAATAACGATCGCCTGCTGGTGCAAATCCTGCTGCTGGTGCTGTTTGGCGCCAGCTTCTGGGTCATGGCGCCGTTCTGGTCGGCGCTGTTCTGGGGCGCGGTGCTGGCGTTTGCCAGTTGGCCGCTGATGCGTTTGCTCACTCGCTGGCTGGGCGGGCGGGAGTCTCTGGCCGCCGGCATCCTGACCTTGGGCTGGATGCTGCTGGTGGCGGTGCCGCTGGTATGGCTGGGGTTCAACCTGGCCGACCATGTGCGCGATGCGGTGGCGCTGATTAAAGACATTCAGGTCGACGGCTTGCCCGAGGCGCCGACCTGGTTGGGCTCGATCCCGTTCGTCGGCGAGCGCCTGGTGGCGATGTGGGACAGCATTGACCAACAAGGCGCGGCGCTGATGGTCAGCATCAAGCCGTACCTCGGCCAGGTCGGCAACTGGTTGCTGGCACGCAGTGCGCAAATTGGCGGCGGTATTCTTGAGCTGACCCTGAGCCTGGTCTTCGTGTTCTTTTTCTACCGTGATGGGCCGCGCCTGGCGATGTTTGTGCACCGTCTGCTGGAACGGCTGATCGGTGAACGTGCCGGCTATTACATCGAGCTGGTGGCCGGTACGGTGCAGCGGGTGGTCAATGGTGTGATCGGCACTGCGGCGGCCCAGGCCTTGCTGGCGCTGATCGGCTTCCTGATCGCCGGCGTGCCGGGTGCGCTGGTGCTGGGTATTGTTACCTTCCTGCTCAGCCTGATCCCCATGGGCCCGCCGCTGGTGTGGATTCCGGCCACGGCCTGGCTGGCGTGGAAGGGTGACTACACCTATGCGGTGTTCCTGGGGGTATGGGGTACGTTTGTGATCAGCGGTGTGGACAACGTGCTCAAGCCGTATCTGATCAGTCGTGGCGGTAACCTGCCGTTGGTGATTGTGCTGCTGGGGGTGTTTGGGGGGTTGATCGCCTTTGGCTTTATCGGGCTGTTTATCGGGCCGACGCTGCTGGCGGTGGCGTACAGCCTGTTGACGGACTGGAGCGCTACCCAGGCGCAAGTGCGTCGTGACGACAAGCCGTGTAATTGAGGGGCTAGGCATCAGGATGTGATGTGACGCGGCACCTGTGGGAGGGGGCTTGCTCCCGATGGCGGCCTCAGGGCCGGCCAGGATGCTGGATCCGACTGAGTACATATCCGTTATTTGGGTAACGGCTGATATTGGTTCCGCTTTTACAG
>NZ_SPKP01000060.1:0-20890 GCF_023127835.1 Pseudomonas sp. B329
GGCGGCTAAACCGGCATCCCTGCCGGTTTACCCCCCAAATCCCTGTCGAATTACGGCCAGCGTGGTTTGACGGGGCGCTTAAGATCAAGATCAAAAGCAGATCAAGATCAAGAGCGGCTCGCTTCGCATCGTGGTTACCGTCGGCTGCTATAAAGCGCGCTTGACCTGCGCACCCAATCCCCACTCAAAACACCCTCCAGACAAAAACACACCCTCCCGGTTTTATAGCGCTTGACCTTCCCAATGTGGCAAGCCCGATAAAAACCTCCAGTGTCGATGTGTCTTGAAAATTCCAAGGAGGGTGAACGATGTACGCCAAACCAATAAGCCTGATCACCGGGGCAATGGCCGTGGTGTTGACGCTGGGCGGATGCACAGACAACGCGCCGCCGGCCGCTGCCGCCAAGCCGCCCAGCGTGCCGGTGGCCGAAGTGGTGGCGCGAGCGGTGACGCCGTTTGTCGAGTACACCGGTTCGTTGACCGCCATTGAGCAGGTCGAGCTGCGCCCGCGTGTCAGTGGTTATCTGCAAAGTGTCAGCGTGCCCGAAGGCCAGTTCGTCACCAAGGGCAGCCCGTTGTTTGTGATTGACCCGCGGGGATTTCAGGCCGCGTTGAACGCTGCCAAGGCGCGTTTGCGCGAGGCCGAGGCCAATGCGTTGCTGGCCCAGGCCGAGCATGGCCGAGCCGAGCAACTGTTCGCCAAGAAGGTGGTGGCGCGTGATCGCCTCGACACCGCCATTGCCTCCTTGAATGCCGGCAGGGCCCAGGTCGAGGCGGCGAAGGCGGCATTGGATACGGCACAGCTGGACCTGAGCTACACACGCGTCACCGCGCCCATCAGCGGCCGCATCGATCGTGCCCTCGTCACCGAAGGCAACTATGTCACCCGAGGGGAGACGCCGTTGACGACGATCGTTTCGGTCGATCCGTTGCATGTGTACTTCGATGTCGACGAGCGCACCTATCTGCACTCGTTGGCAGCGACCCGTGAACACGCCGGATCGAAGGGGGACAAAGCTGCCAAGGTAATGGTGGCGATGCTCAATGATGCGACCTATGCGCGGGCCGGGCGGGTGGACTTTCTGGCCAACGCAGCCGACCGCAAGACCGGCACCGTGCGCGTGCGTGCGGTGGTCGAAAACCCGGACGGGCGCCTGACCCCCGGGCTGTTCGCCAAGGTCAAGCTGGACACCGGCGCGGCACAAACGCGGGTGTTGATTGCCGACCATTCCATCGGCACCGACCAGGGCCGGCGCTATGTGCTGGTGGTCGGTGACGGCGACAAGACCCAATACCGCCCGGTCGAATTGGGCCCGATGGCTGACGGCCTGCGGGTGATTGAACAGGGCCTGCAACCGGGCGAGCGCATTGTCGTCAAAGGGCTGGTGCGCCCGGGCATGACGGTGACGCCGCTGGCCGCCAGCATCGAGGGCAAGCCGCTTGAGGCACCGCTGACTGTGGGAGGCGTGCAATGAGCTTTCCACGGTTCTTTATTGATCGGCCCATCTTCGCCATCGTCCTGTCGGTGTTGATGATGATCGGCGGCCTTGTCGCCTTCTTCCACCTGCCGCTGAGCGAATACCCCGCGGTCACGCCACCCACTGTGCAAGTCACCGCGAATTATCCTGGGGCCAACCCGCAAGTGATTGCCGAGACGGTGGCGGCGCCACTGGAACAGGTGATCACCGGCGTTGAGGGCATGCTCTACATGACCTCGCAGTCGGCCACCGATGGCCGCATGATCCTGACGGCGACCTTCGCCCAGGGCACCAATGCCGACATGGCGCAGATCCAGGTGCAAAACCGCGTCTCGCGTGCGTTGCCGCGTTTGCCCGAAGAGGTGCAGCGTCTCGGTGTGGTCACGCAGAAGACCTCGCCGGACATCCTCATGGTGGTCCACCTGCTGTCTCCCGACCAACGTTATGACCCGCTGTACATCTCCAACTACGCCTACTTGCAGGTGCGCGATGAGCTGTCGCGCATACCGGGGATCAACGACGTGCTGGTGTGGGGCGCCGGTGAATACAGCATGAGGCTGTGGCTCGACCCGGACCTGATCGCTGCCCGTGGCTTGACCGCCGGTGATGTGATCGGCGCCGTACGCGAGCAGAACGTGCAAGTGGCAGCCGGCTCGGTCGGCCAGTCACCTGATTCCAATGCGGCTTTCCAAGTCACGGTCAACACTCTCGGGCGCCTGACGGACGAAGCGCAGTTCGGCGACATCATCATCCGCACCGGCGATAACGGCCAGGTCACGCGCCTGCGCGATGTGGCCCGTATCGAGATGGGCGCCGATGCCTATGCGCTGCGCAGCCTGTTGGATGGCGAGCCGGCCGTGGCTTTGCAGATCATCCAGAGCCCAGGGGCCAATGCGCTCGATGTAGCGCAGGCGGTGCGTGACACCATGCAGCGCCTGCAGGCCAACTTCCCCGAAGGGCTGGTGTCGCGGATAGCCTACGACCCGACCGTGTTTGTGCGCGCTTCGCTGGAGTCAGTCGCCATCACGCTGATGGAAGCGATCCTGCTGGTGGTCATCGTGGTGGTGGTGTTCCTGCGTAACTGGCGCGCATCGCTGATCCCGTTGATGGCTGTGCCGGTGTCGATCATTGGCACCTTCGCGGTCATGCATCTGATGGGGTTTTCCCTCAATACCTTGTCGTTGTTCGGGCTGGTGTTGTCGATCGGCATCGTGGTCGACGATGCCATCGTGGTGGTCGAGAACGTCGAGCGGCATATCGAGAACGGCGAGGAGCCCACCGAGGCAGCGCGCAAGGCAATGGGGGAGGTCACCGGCCCGATCATCGCCATTACCTCGGTGCTGGCGGCGGTGTTTATTCCCACAGCGTTTCTCAGTGGTCTGCAGGGTGAGTTCTACCGGCAATTTGCGCTGACCATCGCGATTTCCACGATCCTCTCGGCGGTCAACTCGTTGACCCTGAGTCCGGCGCTGGCCGGCCTGTTGCTGCGCCCGCGCAGCGCCGCCGTGGCGCACGACCCGCGCAGCCTGCGCGGTCGTGCTGCGCATTGGGTGCAGGTGCTGAGCCGACCGTTCCAGCGGGCGCCGCAGGCGTATGGCAACTCGGTGCGCAAGGTCGTCGGCCGCCGCGGGGTGGCGCTGGTCGCCTACAGCGCATTACTGGCGCTGACCTGGTTCGGCTTCAACGCTGTACCGGCGGGCTTTGTGCCGATGCAAGACAAGTACTATCTGGTGGGTATCGCCCAATTGCCCAATTCGGCCTCGCTGGACCGTACCGATGCGGTGGTGCGGCAGATGTCGAAGATCGCCCTGGATGAACCGGGTGTCGAAAGCGTCGTGGCGTTCCCGGGGTTATCGGTCAACGGCTTCGTCAATGTGCCGAATGCTGCGGTGATGTTCGTCATGCTCGATCCATTCAAGGAACGAACCTCGCCCGATATGACTGCGGTCGCCATCGCCGGGCGCCTGCAAGCCAAGTTCGCGAGCATCCCTGACGGATTCCTCGGCGTATTCCCGCCGCCGCCGGTGCCCGGCCTTGGGGTGACCGGTGGCTTTAAGTTACAGGTCGAGGACCGTGGCGGGGTTGGGCTTGAGGCATTGGTGCAGCAGACCCAGGTATTGATGACCAAAGCCACTGAGTCGGGCCAGGTCGCCGGATTGATGACCAGCCTGGACGTCAACGCACCGCAGTTGAACGTCGACATCGATCGCACCCAGGTCAAGAGCCAGGGCGTGCGTCTGGCGGATGTGTTCGAGTCTTTGCAGGTCTATCTCGGGTCGCTGTATGTCAACGACTTCAACCGTTTCGGCCGGACCTACAAGGTGACCGCCCAGGCTGATGCCGACCATCGTATGCAGGCCGAAGCCATCGGCCGCCTGCAAGTGCGCAATGCGGCCGGGAACATGTTGCCGTTGTCGGCGTTTGTCACCGTCACACCGGGTTCCGGCCCGGACCGGGTGATTCACTACAACGGCTACCCTTCGGCGGATATCTCCGGTGGGGCGATGCCTGGGGTCAGCTCGGGGCAAGCTGTTGCGCTGATGGAGCGGCTGGCGCAGGAGGTACTGCCCGAAGGCGTGACCTATGAATGGACGGATTTGACCTACCAGCAAAAACTCGCCGGGTCATCGGCGCTGTTTATTTTCCCGCTGTGTGTGTTGCTGGCGTACCTGATCCTCGCCGCGCAGTACAACAGTTGGCTGTTGCCTCTGGCGGTCTTGCTGATCGTGCCCATGTGCTTGCTCAGCGCGATCATCGGCGTGTGGCTGGTGGACGGTGACAACAACGTGTTCGTGCAGATCGGGTTGGTGGTGCTGGTGGGGCTTGCGGCGAAGAACGCCATTCTGATCGTCGAGTTTGCCCGCAGCCTCGAAGCCGAAGGTGCGAGCCCGTTGGAGGCGGTTGTCCACGCGTGCCAACTGCGCTTGCGGCCGATCCTGATGACGTCGCTTGCATTCATCGCCGGCGTGGTACCGCTGGTATTGGCCAGTGGCGCCGGGGCCGAAATGCGTCATGCCATGGGGGTTGCAGTGTTTGCCGGGATGTTGGGCGTGACGCTGTTCGGCCTGTTCCTCACGCCGGTGTTCTACGTGGTGATGCGCAGCCTGGCGCTGCGCTTGCAGCGTCAGGGTTCGAGTCCGAAGTTGCAGCTGGAGGAGCGCGCATCATGAAACGGTCTTTTCCACTCTTTATGTTGCCGTTGCTGCTGGTGGCCGGCTGCGCTGCGGTAGGGCCTGACTATTCCGCGCCGGTGCTGCACGCCCCGCACAGGCCGGCAAGCTTCGGTGCGCCCGTTGCAGGTCTGGGCAGCGGTGAGGTCGAGGTGCAGTGGTGGCAAGTGTTCGACGAGCCGGCACTCAGCCAATTGATTCAGCAGGCGCTGGCGGCCAACCACGACATCGGCATCGCCGCCGTACGCCTGGATGAAGCCAAGGCGATGCTGCGCGAGAGCCGCCAAGGGTTTCTGCCCAGTGGCGGTGCCGCCCTCGGTTATGAGCACCGACGGCGCAGTGAAGTCGAGACGCCGCTGGGCCAGGAACGCTCAATCGAAACCACCCGCGCGGCGCTGGATGCGGCCTGGGAAATCGACCTGTTTGGGCGCGTCCGCCGCTCGGTAGAGGCAGCGCAAGCGCAGGCGGGGTCGCGCCAGGCATTGCTGCGCAGTGTACAGGCGAGCGTCGCCGCCACCGTCGCGGCCACCTGGTTCGAACTGCAAGGGATCGAAGCTGAACAGGCGGTGGTCGCGGATATCAGCCAGAGCCAGCGCGACAGCCTGGGCCTGGTGGAACATCTGGTCAGCGTCGGCGCCGCCACCGAGTTCGACCGGCTGCGCGCCGAGGCCTTGCTGCGCAATGTCGAGGCGGTAGCGCCCGACCTTGAACGGCGACGCGCCGCCTCCACCAACGCGCTGGCCGTGCTACTGGGGCAAGCGCCGCAGGGGTTCAATCCGCCTGCGGCCAAGCCCGGCCGTGAGGCCTTGAACCTGCGTACCCTGCAAGTCGGCGACCCGGCCGGCTTGTTGGCCCGGCGCGCCGATATCGCTGCGGCCGAACGCACCCTGGCGGCTGAGACTGCGCAAATAGGCGTGGAAACCGCCGGCCTGTATCCGGATATCCAGGTGCAGGGCTCCATCGGACTACTGGCCGGAAGCCTCGGCTCCCTGGGTGATGCAGGCATGCAGTCGAACGTTATCGCCCCGGTGATTCGCTGGTCGCTGCTGGACACCGGGCGTGTACGCGCACGGATCGCCGCCAGCGAGGCGCGTACACAAGCGGCCTTGATCGCCTATGACCAGACCGTATTGCGTGCCCTGCAGGAAATCGACGATGCGTTCCAGGCCAACAGTGCCGCGGGCAGCACCTTGGGCCTGCGGCTGCTGGAGGCGGCGGCCAATCGCGAGGCGGCCAGGTTAGCGCGCACGCGATTTGCCGAAGGCGAGGGCATGTATCTGGATGTGCTTGAGGCCGAACGTGCCGACTTCACCAGTCGCCGTGCGTTAACGGCGGCGCGCACCCAGCAGCGCTTGGCGGTGGTGGGGATCTACAAGGCGCTGGGCGGTGGCTGGCAGATTTGTGAACAGGCGGGGCAGGCTTGCAGTGGGGCTGCGGCGCTGCGTTAGCCACAGCCGAGCAAAAACACAGCACGGCAGTGCAAATGTGGGAGGGGGCTTGCTCCCGATGGCGGCGGGTCAGTCAGTACATCTGGCACTGACCCACTGCCATCGGGAGCAAGCCCCCTCCCACATTTTGCTCTCCACACGCCAGGTAAATGTCCATTGGGAAAAGAAATTTCCTACAGGTATTGACCTTGCCACTAGAGGAACCTTTAGCCTTTTCTTCGAGTACGCCAAATCACAAAAACAAGAATCGAGGGGTTATCAATGGATACTGCTGCCCTGTTACAACGCTCGGATTCCGACCTGTTCACCACGGCCTCGACACTGATGGCCAGTGCCCTGGAACCCGGCGCCCACTACGCCCAGGTCACCCGCGCGCTGGAAGCACTGCTCGCGCTGACCCGGCAAGGCTTGTCGGGGGATGCCGATGCCTACGCCCACTACCAGGCAGCCCTGCTGCAACTGCACATTCCGGGCGATCCACGCACTGAGCCGACCCGCCGTTGGATGGCCAGTGAGGTCTACCGCGCCGAAGATGAGTTCGCCGTTGACCTGCCGGGCTTCACCGCGTTGCCGGTGGATGAGTTCCGACAGCTGGTCGACGCTGAAATCGCCGCTCGCAGCCGGGTCAACCACCCCATGTCGGTGCACCTGTTCCAGGGTACGCCGCCTGTGCAAGATGTGCGGTTCTTCCTGGAGCATCACTGGACCCGCTCCTACAACTTTTACAGCCTGCTGGCCGAACTGGCCTTTCGCTTTGAAGCGATCGAAGACGCCTCGGTGTTCTACCGCAACCTTTACGGTGAAGCGGGTGCCGAGATGCCGGAGCGTTCGCACCCGGCGATGCTGGCCCATCTGATGGAGTATTTCGATATTGCGCTGGCGATTGATTTTCCTGCGCTGCATCCGTTGGAAAAGGCCTACCTCAATAATCGCATTCGCTGCGTGCGCCACACCGATGTCGCCTGGGGCCTTGCACTGCTCTATGCGGTGGAGTCAGTCAGTTGCGTCAACCATCGGCGCATCTACGAGCTGTTGCAACGCCTGGATGTTCCACAGCAACCCAGTGAATTCCATCGCCTGCATGGCACCCAGGATGAGATCGATACCGAGGAGATGTGGGCACTGATTGCCAAGTTCGCCGGCGATGAAGGCTTCCAGCGCACGTTCATGCGCGCGTTGAAACGTCACTTCGAAATCAACAAGGCCTACTTCGACAGTTTGTGGCAGCAGATGCAGGCACAGCGCCTGTCTGCCTGAGCCCTGTGATCGCAGAACAACAATAATGGAGCACATGATGAGCCCACGTAATTTCTCGCAGCCGCAGTTGCAGAATATCCACACCGCCGAAGCCCGCTTGTTGGCCGAAGCGCTGAAGCCCGAGGCAACGTTCAATCGCATCGAAATTGCCGCCAATATGCTGAGCGGCCTGTGCGAGTCGGGCTTGCAGGGCGACGCCGCAAACGCGGCGCAGTGCCAGCAATTGCTGTATATCCTTTCGCTCAGCGATGACGTTGCCAGCGCCTCGACCCGTCGCTGGCTGGCCAATGCCATCTATCGCGTGCAAGAGCGCTTCATGCCGTCGGTGGATCTGGCATCGCCCTTGTGCGAAACCGGCTTCCAGCAACGCCTGGAAGAACAAATTGCCGCGCAATCGCGAGAGCATCACCCGATGTCGCAGTATGTGTTTGAGGGCAAGGCTTCCCGCGAACAACTGCAGGTATTTCTGCGCCATCAATGGTTCCGCACCTACCGCCTGTACCGTGATGCCGCCGACCTGTTGGTCAACCTGACCGACGTCGACGAGGCCGCCGCACTCGGCCGTTATCTGTACGGCGAGTTGGGTGAAGAGGACGAGCAGCGCTCCCACCCTCGGTTGTTGGCCAAGCTCCTCGCCGCCATTGGCCTGACCGCCGATTTCGAAGCCATCTCGACCATGCCCGAAGAAATCGCCTACCTGAACAACCGCGCGCGGTGTTTCCGTAACCCCGATGTCGGCTGGGGCCTGGCGGTGTTCTATATCACCGAGCTGGTGGTGCCCGGCAATCACGGCAAGCTGTACAACGCTTTGCGTAACGCGGGCTTGAGCCAGGACGACGCGCAGTACTACGAAGTGCATATCAGCCTGGTGCCGCCACGGGCCAAGCGTGAATGGGCGCTGATTTCACGTCGTATTCCGGACCTCGGGTTCCAGAACGCGTTTCTGACGTCGCTGGCCGAGCACTTCCGGCTGGAGCGGGCTTATTACGATGCGGTCTGGGAAGAAATGCAGCGCGTGAAATAGCCCTCCCTGGACAACGCGAGTACCCCGACATGCCAAGTCATATAACTGAATCCCGTATCCACGGGGGCGCTTACTCGTCCCCGGAATTTGCCGCGATCTTCTCTGATGCCAATCAGGTGCAGAAGTGGCTCGATGTTGAAACAGCACTGGCGGCGACCCAGGCGCAGATGGGCATCATCCCCCCTGAGGCCGCGCGGGAAATCGCCCGGGTCGCCAGTGTGGAACTGCTGGACCTTGATGCCCTGGGACGCCAAAGCATGGAAACCGGGCATATCCTGGTGCCGACCCTTCGCGCACTGGAGGCCCTGTGCGCCGATGGCCTGGGTGAATACGTGCACTACGGCGTGACCACCCAGGACATCCTCGACACCGGCCTTATGTTGCAGGTCCGCGATGCCTGGGGCCTGGTGTTGCAGCGTTTGCGCGCTATCCGTGGGCATTTGCTCAAGCTTGCGCTGCGACACAAACACACGGCGATGGTCGCCAGGACCCACGGGCAACAAGCGCTGCCCACCACGTTCGGCTACAAGGTGGCAGTGTGGGTCGATGAGATCGATCGACACCTTGAGCGTTTTGACGAAGCCTATGCCCGGGTCATGGTGGGTAATCTCACCGGCGCCGTGGGCACCCTGGCCGGTCTTGGCCCGCAGGGCCTGGAGGTGCAGCGCCGGACTCTGGAAAGCCTCGGCCTGGCGGCACCGTTGAGCAGTTGGCACAGCGCCCGCGACCGCATTCTGGAGGCGGCGTGGTTGCTGGTGCAGGCATCGGCAACCCTGGGTCGGGTTGCCAATGAGATCTACCACCTGCAACGCACCGAGATTGATGAGGTGCGCGAAGGGCGACGGGCAGGGCAGGTGGGGAGCAGCACCATGCCCCACAAGCAAAACCCGTCGACGGTGGATTTGATCAGCGCGCTGTCGCGCCTGGTGCGTGCGCAGATGCTTGCGCTCACCGACGCGGCATTCCAGCTGCATGAACGAGACGGCACCACCTGGCGGATTGAGTGGGCTGCCTTGCCGGAGCTGTTCATCTATGCCGGGGCCTTGCTCGCCCGTATGGAAGGCGTACTGCTGGCCGGTCTGGACGTGCGCGAAGCACGGATGCGCAGCAACCTGGATATGCTCGGCGGGCTGATCCTGTCGGAACGCATCATGCTCGCGCTGGCGCCGCGTTTGGGCAAGCAGACGGCCCATCACTTGATCCACGACATCGCCCTGCAAGCCCAAGGTTCGGGTGGTTCTTTTCGTGAAGCCTTGCTCAGCGATCAACGTCTGCACGGCTGTTTCACCCGCCAGGCGCTCGACGACCTGCTTGACCCGGCCGCCTACACCGGGTTGGCGGCGGAGATGGTCGAGCAGGTGGCCAATAAAACAATCCCCCGCTGTTCAAGCGATGACCTTGAAGCGGTGATGGCAACCCAAGGTAATACCAGTCAGTCCCAGTATGCGATGGAGGGTATGTAATGGATGCGCAAACGTTGGAAACGGTAGCCCGTGCGTCTTGCACCGCACGCACCGAACACCTGGGCCTTGATCATGAAGGCGAGCAATGCCGCCATGAACACAGCCACATTCTCGACTCGAAAACCCACGGTTCAGGCTATGCCGGCCCGCAGAGCCGCAAGATCTTCTGCAGTCACTGTCGCTTGCAACGCTGGCTGGATGTGGAAGCCGCGTTGGCCATGGCTCAGGCCGATGTGAATATCATCCCGCGCGAGGCCGCCCTGGAAATCGAAAAAGCCGCCTTGCTGTCGGGCATCAATGTGCGCCAGTTGGCCGACGGCGTGGCAGCCACCGGCCATTCGCTGATGCCGTTGCTGAGCGCCCTGCAAAAAAATTGCAGCCCAAGCGCCCGCGAGTACGTTCACTACGGCGCCACCACCCAGGATATCCAGGACACCGCCCAGTCCCTGGAAATGCGCGACGTCCTCGACGCGATGGACCAGGCCCTGGAGACCTTGCTCGGCAAGTTGTCGACCCTGGCCGATGCGCACCGTGACTCGCTCATGGTGGCCAGGACTCACTCGATCCCGGCATTGCCGACCACCTTCGGGCTGAAGGTCGCCGGCTGGATCGATGAACTGTTGCGGCATCGCCAGCGCCTGGCCGAAGCGCGTCAGCGTGTGCTGGTAGTGCAGCTGTTCGGCGGGGTTGGCACCATGGCGGCGTTCGGCCCGGAAGCGATACCGATGCTGGAACGCTTCGCGCAGCGCCTGTCGCTGCAAGTGCCGCTGACGGGGTGGCACGTGTCCCGTGACCGCGTCGCGGAGTTTGTCAGCACCCTGGCCATGGTCACGGCCTCCTTGGCCCGTGTGGCCGATGAGATCCGCACGCTCAATCGCTGGGAAATCGCTGAAGTGGAAGTGGGCTGGAGCGACCAGCAGATCGGCAGCAGCACCATGCCGCACAAACGCAACCCCGAAGGCTGCGAGCAAGTGGTGGTGTTGGCGCGGCTGGCCAAGGCCCAGGTCATGCTGGCCCTGGACGCGATGATCCTCGAACACGAGCGCGATTATCGCGGCACACGCCTGGAATGGTGTGCGGTGGCGGACGTTTCTCACTATGCGCTGATGGCGCTGTCGATCCTGACCGACACCATCGATGGGCTCACCGTTAACGTCAAAAGGATGGAGGGCACTGCCCATGCCTACGGCGATGCGATCTGCACCGAAGCCGTGGTGTTCGAAATGGCGCGCAAGTTGGGCAAGAGCAGCGCCTACCAGATCATCTTTGAAGTGTCCCAGGCCAGCCAGCGTGATCACGTGTCGATCCGCGCCGCAATCGAAGCCGACGCCCGGGTGCTTGCCGTCATGAATGCAGGCGCTTTGGCGCGACTGTTCGAGCCGAGAACTCACCTGGGCATGTCCGAACACATCGTCGATAACGTGCTGTCCAAACTGGCGGCGCGTTGATCACTGAACAGACTTACACAATCATCAAGGAGCGACAGATGTCCAAACTTATGGAAGTTGATCAAGCCAAGGTTCAACAGTTTTCGGCGCGCATCATGGAGGACTACGGCAACACGCTGCGCGGCGCCATGCTCTACATCGGCGACCAGTTGGGCTTGTTCAAGGCACTGGCCGACGGCGAGGCCGTCACCTTGGAACAATTGGCGCACAAGACCGGCTACAACGCCCGCTACTTGCGTGAATGGCTGGGCAGTATGGTCACCGGAAATTATGTGACCTATGACGCTCAAACTCGCCGCTACCGGATGCCCGCTGAATTTGTGCCGGTACTCGCCGATGAAGACTCGCCGTATTTCGCCGGTGGCATCATCCAGTTGAGCGTGCCGTTCGTAAGCATGGCGCCCAAAGTCATCGAAGCCTTCCGCCATGGCGGTGGCTGCGCCGAAGAAGCGTTCCCGCTGGAAACCTGGAAAGGCATGGAGCGCATGACCATGCCTTGGTACAAGCACTACCTGGTCCAGCACTGGATCCCGTCCCTGGACGGTGTCGAAGAGAAGCTCAAAACCGGCGGCAGTGTGCTGGATTTCGGCTGCGGCGCGGGCCTGGCGGCGATCACTATGGCCAAGGCTTACCCCGAGGCGTGCATCGTCGGCTGCGACTTCCACTTGCCTTCCATCGAGTTGGCCCGCGCCAACGCCGAGGCGGCTGGGGTGGGCGACCGGGTGCAGTTCGAGGTCAACGACTCGGATGCCCTGCGCGGCCAGCAGTTCGACTTCGTGACCACTTTCGTGGTGATCCACGACGCCACTGACCCCCAGCAAATGCTCAAGGATCTGCGCGCCGCCACGGCCAAAGACGGCACCTACCTGATGGTAGAACTCAACCTGTCCGAAGAGCTGCACGAGAACATGAACCTGTTCGGCCGCGTCATGTACCCGCAGAGCACCCTCTATTGCATGACTTGCTCGCTGTCCCATGGCGGGGAAGGGCTGGGTGCGTTCATGGGTGAGAAACGTGCGCGCCAGATGGCGCAGGCGGCCGGTTTCAGCCATTTCCGCAAAGTCCCCTCGGAGTGGCCGCCGATGCCGGCGCTATTCGAACTCAAGCCTTGATGTGAACTTGCTGTGGCGAAGGCGCTTGCACCCTCGCCACGGTGCGCAGCGTTCCCGAAATATTGCGCAATAAGGCAATTTAATGGCCCCTTTGTAACAAAATCCTCGCCAAAATCACTTTTATTTTCAGGTGGTTAGGCGGGGATGCAAATGCGCACTGTTGGAATGATGCTGATTGCCTGCTCCCTGGCGGGGGGCGCGACCACCGTACAGGCTCGGGAGTTGCGTGAGGGTGACAAGTACATGTGCAGTTGGGGCGCGGGCACAGCTGCCAGGGCTCAGGAGTTGAAGTTGTCCGGAGTGTCGCTGTATGCCGCTCGGCAGAAGATCCAGACCATCAAGTTCAACAAATCCTGGATGCGCATGATGGCCATGGGGATTACCGAGCAAACCTATGACAGCCACTCAAGACTGAAGCCGGAGGCGATCCGCAAAAGTTTTTACCAGGATTGCCTGCGCTACAAAGTCGCACGTAAATAAGCCGAAGCCGTTTAACGACGCTTACAAATCCCCCACAAACCCTGTGTGAGTATTTGCATACAATTGCGCACTTCTTCATGGAGGCTTGTATGCGAGTGCTTATTCGAGCGGCGACAGCCGATGATGTCGATACGCTGTGCGCTATTCGCACCTCGGTGGTGCAAAACCATCTGAGCCTTGAGCAGATGGCCGAACGGGGGATCACGCCGCCGGTACTGGTCGACGCGATACGCCAAGCGCCTTGCGCCTGGGTCGCCGAAGTCAACGGCCAGGCCGCCGGATTTTCCATGGTTGATCTGGATGAAGGTGAAGTGTTCGCGATGTTCGTGTTGCCCACACACGAGAACCTGGGCCTGGGACGGCAACTGATGGCAGTGGCTGAAGCCGCTTTGTTTGAACGCCACAACAGGCTGTACCTGATCACTGACGGGCGTGATGAAATCCGTGCCAACGGTTTCTATCAACGCCTGGGCTGGTCCAGCGTCGGCCCAGTTGATGGCGACGATGTTCGCTACGATAAGAGCAGGGCACCCTAAGGTCATGAGTGCCCAAAAACCCCCATCCTCCAACGGCTTGCTGTATCTCGCCGTGGGGGTGCTGTGCCTCGCGGCGCTACTGGGGTTCTATTTCGTTCAACTCAACGCCCAGGTGGACCGCCAGCGTGAAGAGGCCGCTGAGCGCCTGGCGCTTTGTCGGCACATGGAGACCGTCGTGGAGGTGAGCGCTGCCAGGCGCGCTGAACTTCAACAGACGTGCAAGCAATTGAGTGAACAGTGATTGAACAGTGTGCCGTACCTAATCAAGAACCCTTTTTTATAAATGGACTTATGGCACGGGTATAACCGTTACTTGCACCAAAAAGTGGCACTAACTGTTCCCGTTACCATAAAAAACATGTGGTTATTGAATGACTTACGGCGCTTTCAATCCGACGAAAGGATTAAAATAATCTTGTTACACGTTTTTACAGTCGCTACTATAGCCGGGCGTTCACCTCCCACGGTTTATGCATTTTTAAATCCCAGGTTTCCATCAGCTACTTGGGATTTTTTTTGCCTGGAATTAAGTACGGGCAATAACGGCAGCGATACGACCTGTCATTCGAAACGCGCTCGTTGCCGGGCGAAATGAGGCATGGCTAACACTTTTGCATCAATCGTCCGGCCTGCGGCAAAACCTCATCTACGCTGTTTGGATCACAACCATCAGGTAGGCCCGTACAAGGGCGCTTGTCATGATCTCGATCGTCGAATTCAACCGCATCATGGCCTCGGGGTTCCAGCCTCTTTGCTGCGACTGCACCTTGAACAGCGATGGCTCGCTGCGCATCAGCATCTATGAGCCGCAGTCCGGTCGCGTCGATCTTCTGTTGACGTGCGTATCCCCTGAAGGCCTAAACAGCATCCGTTCCATCTCAAACCTGATTGGTGAGTTGCGTGCCGAGATCAAGGCCGGGCGCCGTGGGTTTGCGGCGGTAGGTTAGTGGTTGTGCGCGGCGTCAGAGGCGCCGCAGGAAGGATTTGACGATGTGACGGGTGGCGTCGGTGGTGTCCAGTTCGTCCAGGGCGCTGTAGGCGTACCACTGGCAGGCAACGATTTCGTTGCACGGCCGCGCCTCCTCGATATTCACCACCGAGGCCTCGAACACGTGGTGCAGCGTGTCGCGGGCCTTCAGCTCTTGCAAGTACAGCAAGCCATCGACGCTTAATCCGGTTTCTTCTTCCAGCTCGCGTTCGGCGGCGCCCACCGGGCGTTCGTCGCGTTCTACCTTGCCGCCCGGCAAGGCCCACTTTGATCTGGCCTTGCGCACAAAGAGAATATGCCCTTCATGTTCGCAAATGACGGTTGCCCTAATTTTCATCGTATGTGCCCCCGCGCCGGATGAATGTCACAAAAGTGTAATGCAAATGTCATGCTAAGTGGTTATGGCGTGCCGGGTTCTGTATGTGGATACTGCCCGATTGACGAAGACGAACGAGGGCATTCGATGAAGACCATACGCTGGGGCATGATCGGCTGTGGCAGTGTCACTGAGTTAAAGAGTGGACCCGCTTTCTACAAAGCGCCAGGTTCGGCATTGGTGGCCGTGATGGGGCGGCGTATCGAGGCGGTGCGCGATTATGCGGCGCGGCACGGTATCGCGCGCTTTCATACCGATGCCCAGGCACTGATCAATGACCCTGAGGTGGATGCGGTCTACATCGCCACACCGCCCGACAGTCACCTTGAATACAGCCTGATGGTGGCGGCGGCGGGCAAACATTGCTGCGTCGAAAAACCCATGTCGCTGAATGCCGAGCAGAGCGCATTGATGCAACGCACCTTCGAGCGCGCCGGGCTGCACCTGTTTGTTTCCTACTATCGGCGCTCGTTGCCGCGCTTTCAGCAAGTGCGCAGCTGGCTGCAGGAAGGGCGTATCGGTGAGTTGCGGCACCTGACCTGGACCCTGTGCAAGCCTGCCGCTGCAACTGATAGCAACGCCGCCAATTGGCGCACCGATCCGGCCATTGCCGGTGGCGGCTATTTCGCCGACCTGGCCAGCCACGGGTTCGACCTGTTCCAGTACCTGGCCGGGGATATTGTCGAGGTCTCAGGCTTTTCCGCGCGTCAGGCCGGGCGCTACGCGGCAGAGGATGCCGTGACGGCCTGCTGGACCTTCGCCAATGGTGCCTTGGGCATGGGCTGCTGGAACTTCGTGGCGGACCGTCGCGAAGACCGTGTCGAATTGATCGGCAGCCGTGGCCGCATTCAGTTTTCAGTGTTCGAGGACCAGCCGTTGCGCCTGGAAGGCGAAACCAGCGAGGTGTTGGAAGTGCCGTGCCATGCACATATCCAGTGGCACCACGTACTGGGCATGAATGCGCATATTCGCGGGGACGCCGAACATCCGTCGCTGGCGATCGAGGCGTTGAAGACCGATATCATCCTGGACAAGGTGTTGCAACGTTACTCCAATCATCCCTAGCTGCCGCGATAGCGTAAGACTTCATTTTTTAAAGGAATACCGGGATGAAATACTGGATGGTGTTGTGGCTCCTGATCGCCACAGTTGCAACTGCGGCGCCGCGTGACCAAGGGCTGCCGGGGGAGTTTGACTTTTATGTGCTGTCGTTGTCGTGGTCACCGACCTTCTGCCTGACGCACCCAGGCAATGAACAGTGCACGGGCAAGGGCTATGGGTTTGTGTTACACGGCTTGTGGCCGCAATACGCGCGGGGAGGGTGGCCGGCCTCCTGTGCGCCACAGTCACGCTTGAATGACGAGGAAATGGACAAGGGGGCGGCAATGTTTCCAACCCGTGCGCTGCTCAAGCACGAGTGGGCCAAGCATGGCACCTGCAGCGGGCTCGAACCGCTGGAGTATCTGGACAAGACCGACACGGCACTCGGCGCGGTAGTCATCCCGCCGCAACTGCAGCCGTTCAATACACCCGCGTCGCTACAGGCGCGTGAGATTGAGGACTTGTTTCGCGAGAGTAACCCGCGCATGGGCAATCACGGCTTGGCAGTGATCTGCAAGGGCAAGGTGCTGTCGGAGGTGCGCGTGTGCCTGACCAAGGAACTGGCATTCACCGGATGCCCGCGCAGTGTAAAAAGCCAATGCCGTAGCGGTGATATTCGCATTCCGACGCAGCGCTGAGCTCGATTGCGGGAGCCAGGTTGTTCTCGTGACGGCCTAAAAGCAACACTGATCTTGTGGGAGGGAGCTTGCTCCCGATGGCGGCCTCAGGGCCGACCACGAGGCTGGATCAGACCGAGTACATGTCCATTCCTGTGGTAACGGCCGCTATTGGTTCCGCTTTTACAGCGGGTCACTTTGGAAAAGAGGATGGCATGAAGGCTCCAGGACAAAGGCGAAACACGGGTTTTACCAGAAGGTCCGCGAGCGCAGGTATTAATACGACGGTCGTGACGGATGAAAGTGTTACAGCATTGAACAACACGGGTGCCGATTGTTAGGGTAGACGGCCAACAGGAGGGTAAGTACATGGATTTCACCGGCAAAACCGCGATCGTCACCGGCGGCGCACGCGGCTTGGGGCTCAGTTATGCACGAGGGTTGGCCCTGGCCGGCGCCCGTGTGGTCATCAGCGATATTGGTGCCGACAAGATGGGTGCAGGCACCGATGCGTCGGTGGTGCAACAGGCCGCCGACACCCTGCGTGACGAAGGGCTGACGGTGGTGGGCCATGGCGGTGACTTGTCCACGGACGAGGGGTGCCGGCAACTGATCGCGTTTGCCCTCGAAATGTTCGGCCGGCTCGACATCCTGATTCACAACGCCGGTTGGGTGGGTTACCAGCCCATCGCAGAACTGGACGCCAGCTTCCTTCAGCGCGCCATGGACATCAATCTCTACGCCCCGCTGTGGCTGTGCAAGCACGCTTGGCCGCACCTGCTGCGCTCTAGCGCGCCGCGCATCATCCTCACCACTTCCGACCGCGCCATGTATGCGCAATACGAGCAAACCGGGCTAGTGGCTTACAGCGCCGGCAAGATGGCACAGTTGGGCATCATGAACGCGCTGAGTCATGAAGGCGCCGAGGCCGGAATCCGCGTCAACGCGATCTCGCCGGTGGCCAAGACACGCATGTGGGGCGTGACCGACGAGCCGGACGAACTCAAGCCGGAGTGGGTGACGCCGGGGGTCTTGTTCCTTGCTTCGTCGCAGTGCACGGATACCGGCTACATACTGCGCGCCAGCAACGGTCAATTCACCGCGACGCGTTTCAGCGAAAATCCCGGCGTGGATTACCCGCGCAATCTCGCCCGTATAAAAGCGGGGAGTGCTGAAGATGTTGCTGCCGCATGGTCGCGCATCAAACAGCCGCATACCCAGGCCGTCACCTGAATCTGTCTCCCTCTACCAAGGCTTGACCATGAACAATAGCCCCGTGCGCATCACTGGCGAAGAAACCCTTTCGGACAACTGGTACCTGTTGAAGAAATACAGCTTCGACCTGCGCCGTCGCGACGGCAGCTGGCAAGCCCAGACGCGTGAGGTCTACGACCGGGGCAACGGCGCAACGATCCTTTTGTACAACCGCGAGCGCCGCACGGTGCTGCTGATTCGCCAGTTCCGTATGCCGACGTTCGTCAACGATTACTCCGGCTACCTGATTGAAGCAGCGGCCGGCTTGCTCGACAACGCCAGCCCCGAAGAGCGTATACGCCTGGAAGCCGAAGAAGAGACCGGCTACCGCGTGGGGCATGTGGAGAAAATCTATGCAGCGTTTATGAGCCCGGGATCGGTGACTGAACGGATTCACTTTTTTATCGGTGAGTATCAGCCAGGCGATCGAGTGGGGGCGGGCGGTGGCCTGGAAGAAGAGGGCGAGGATATCGAGGTGTTGGAGCTGGGCTTCGAGCAGGCGCTGGCGATGGTGCAGAGTGGGGATATTGTGGATGGAAAAACGATTATGTTATTGCAGCATTTGGAGTTGCGGATACTGAGAGACGGGTGGTGATGGGGCCAGGCGTGCAGGCAAAAAAATCCCGCCTGTAAAGACGGGATTGTTTGACCCGGGTTACCGAATCAGGAAGGGAACAGTTCGCTCAACTTCATCGCCAGCATCATGTCGCCTTCGGTGCGCAGCTTGCCGCCCATGAACGCCTGCATGCCGTCGGTGGAACCGTCGACGATGCCTTCCAGGGTCTCGCTGTCCATCACCAGGGTGACCTGGGCGTCAGGGTTTTCACCTTCCTGGAGTTCGCAGGTCTTGTCCTTGACCACCAGCGAAAAATTCTTGGTGTCGTCGATACGGAAACCGAACACCAGGTCCAAGCCTTCGGCAGCGCTTGGGTTGAATTTGGCTTTCATTGCTTCTACAGCTTTGGCTACGTCAGTCATGGTTTCGATCCTTTTATGGTGAGTCCAGTGACCTTGGGGTCACGGTTGGCCGCAGTTCATCGGAAAGTGATGAGCTGCGGCGCCTTCAACAGTTGCAGGTGGGCATGACTGTTGAAGGAAGCCAGTGCCACCTCGCGACCACGGAATTTCAGCTGGTTGAGCGAGGTGTTTACAATTTGCCAGTTCATTTCGAACGCCTGGGCTGCAGGCATTCGGGTAATCAGGTGGAGCAGGGCGGTGATGGTGCCGCCGGACGTGAACACCGCGATTTTGTCGGCGCTCCGGGCGGCCTCAAGGATGCGTTGCAAGCCACCCTGGACCCGCTCGACAAACCCCAGCCAGCTTTCCAGCCCAGGTGGGTCATAGGTGCCGGCCAGCCAGCGCTCGATGATCAGGGCGAAGATGCGCTGGAACTCGCTGCGGTTCTGCGGGCCATTGCGCAGGATATGCACGGCATCGGGCTCGCTGCCGAGTAAATCAGGCAGCAGGCCGCGGATGATGGCTTCGCCGTCGAACTCGTTGAAGGCGCTGTCGGTTTCGAGTATGGGGGCCGGCAGGCCGAGGGCGCGGTATTGATCGAACGTGGCGCTGGCGGTGTGTTGCTGGCGACGCAGGTCGCCGGCGATACAGCGGTCGAACACCAGGCCCAGGTCTGCCAGATGGCGACCGAGCACTTGCGCCTGTTCCACGCCGACGGGCGACAGGACGTCATAGTCGTCTGCACCGAAGGAGGCCTGGCCATGTCGAATCAGATAGATGCTGCCCACGTCCGTTTTCCCGGTACGTTGAAAGTCTGGCGAGGTTATGAGGATGCCTGCGAGCTGTCAATGAAAAAACATACGCTTGTTTTAAAAGCCCATTGGAGCCCGCCTGCTGGCGGTTTGAGCACTGGCTCCAACGCAGTGGCGTCGGTATGCTGGGGCCATCCGCGCCTGGCGCAGTGCATTTTTTAAGGAGACATATGGATTTTCTGGCCGAATACGCGAGCTTTCTGGCGAAGACCGTCACCCTGGTGGTCGCTATTCTGGTGGTATTGATCAGCTTCGCAGCGCTGCGCAGCAAGGGTCGTCGCAAGTCCGCCGGCCAACTGCAGGTCAGCAAGCTGAATGATTTCTACAAGGGCCTGCGCGAGCGCCTGGAGTCGAGCCTGCTCGACAAAGACCAGCTCAAGGCGCTGCGCAAGTCCGAGAGCAAAGCCGAAAAGAAGAAAGACAAGAACAAGCCCCAGGCCAAGGCACGGGTGTTCGTGCTGGATTTCAATGGCGACATCAAGGCGTCGGCGACCGAAAGCCTGCGCCATGAAATCACCGCGCTGCTGAGCCTGGCCACACCCAAGGATGAAGTGGTGCTGCGCCTGGAAAGCGGCGGCGGCATGGTGCACAGCTATGGCCTGGCGTCGTCGCAACTGGCGCGCATCCGCCAGGCCGGCGTGCCGTTGACCGTGTGCATCGACAAGGTGGCGGCCAGCGGCGGCTACATGATGGCGTGCATCGGCGAGAAGATCATCAGCGCACCGTTCGCCATCCTCGGCTCCATCGGCGTGGTCGCGCAGTTGCCCAACGTCAACCGCCTGCTGAAAAAGCACGACATCGACTTCGAAGTGCTGACCGCCGGTGAATACAAACGCACCCTCACGGTGTTTGGCGAAAATACCGAGAAGGGCCGGGAGAAGTTCCAGGAAGACCTGGACATTACCCACCAGTTGTTCAAGAACTTTGTCTCGCGGTACCGCCCGCAATTGGCGATTGATGATGTAGCGACCGGTGAAGTGTGGTTGGGTGTGGCCGCCCTCGACAAACAGTTGGTCGACGAGCTGCAGACCAGCGATGAATACCTGGCCACCAAGGCCAAGACTGCCGAAGTGTTCCACCTGCACTATGCCGAGCGTAAAAGCCTGCAAGAGCGCGTGGGCCTGGCGGCCAGCGGTTCGGTAGACCGGGTATTGCTGACCTGGTGGAGCCGTTTGACCCAGCAGCGGTTCTGGTAAATCCTCAGGCTGTAGGCGGTCCCCTGTGGGAGGGGGCTTGCCCCCGATGGGCACGGACATCCACACAACCTATTAGCTGCCGACCGTAACCACGATGCGAAGCGAGCCGCTCTTGATCTTGCTTTTGATCTTGGGCGCCCCGTTAAACCACGCTGGCCGGAATTCGACAGGGA
>NZ_SPKP01000061.1:0-1017 GCF_023127835.1 Pseudomonas sp. B329
TTTCGAAGTTGCCGCCGGAAGCGTCGGTGATCTTGACCGTCTGCGTGCTCTTGTCGATGAACACGTCATCGGTAGGTGCAGGGACGGTCACGGTGCCGACCGTGTCGCCCGCTTTGATGGTGATCGACGAGCCGTTATCCAACTTCAAGGTGACGTCGGTGCCGGCCTTGTTGCTCAAAGTTGCGGTGTAGGTGATCTGGCCACCTTCGCTCACTGCGTTTGGCGCGGTCAACGTGACAGTCGTAGTGTTATCGGTACCCGGTGTGTCAGTCACAGTTGTAGTGACTTTATCGGTCCCTGGAACCAAATTCTCGAAGTGCTCGCCGCCAGTCACACCTTGAATGGCGGTAGTGACGGTCTGGTCGCCTTTGTACACATCATCCGGTGCAAGAACCGACACGCTAGCGCTGGATTCATTCACGCCAATGGTGATGGTTTGGCCGTTATCCAGAGTCACGGTCAGCGGGTTGGTGATGTTGGTCACCGGTGCGCCGTTCTTATCCACAAGACTGGCGGTGTAAACGATATTGCCGCCTTCACCTACGGAGGTGGTGGCAGTCAGAACTACGTCCACCTTGTCGATGGTGTCGTTGATCGTGGTGGTGGCGCCGTTGCCCGCGACTTCCAACTTCTCGAAGTTGCCGCCTGTGGCTTCGGTGATTTGAACGGTCTGCGTGCTCTTATCGATAAACACATCATCGGTAGGCGCAGGCACGGTCACAGTGCCGACGGTGTCGCCCGCTTTAATGGTGATCGACGAACCGTTATCCAGCTTCAACGTGACGTCAGTGCCCGCTTTATTGGAAAGCGTAGCGGTGTACGTAATTTGACCACCTTCGTTAACGGCGTTAGGCGCGGTCAGTGTCACGGTAGTGGTGTTATCGGTGCCTGGGGTATCCGTAACGGTGGTGTTCACCGCCGTAGTGCCCGGGACCAGGTTCTCGAAGTGCTCGCCACCGGTCACGCCCTTGATAGCGGTGGTGACGGTTTGATCGCCTTTGTAGACATCATCCGGTG
>NZ_SPKP01000062.1:0-218 GCF_023127835.1 Pseudomonas sp. B329
TATTTTCAGAAGCTTTCGAAGATTTCTTCAACAACTTCAACCACTTGCGCTTCCGATCTCTCGTCAGCGGGAGGCGAATTCTACAGCGTTACACGCTGCTGTCAACACCTCTTTTTCAACTTCCTTTTTGGCTTCGATGAACTGAAGCAGCTTGCTGCCGAAAACCACGTAACTCATTGTTTACCAAGGAGTTTTCCGTTTCGACTGCGCCGGAAGTG
>NZ_SPKP01000062.1:228-75619 GCF_023127835.1 Pseudomonas sp. B329
TGGGTTTTCTATTAAATCCGCGGCAAACTCAAGAATTACACTATATAGACAACCACTGCGTGCGATTTGAGCAATATATTGCTCATCGCTTGACAGTTAAGCATCATAGCGTCTTCTGCTTATTGACTACGACCTCAGAAGAGCCCTCTCAATGACCACTTCACCCCGCAGCCTGGCCTCGGCACTGTTTCCCGTCGGCCTGCTGTTGATCGCCATGGCCTCCATTCAATCCGGGGCATCATTGGCCAAGAGCATGTTTCCCGTTGTCGGCGCACAAGGCACCACCGCCCTGCGTTTGATTTTTGCCAGTGTGATCATGCTGCTCATATTGCGACCATGGCGCGCCAAGCTGACGGCCAAGTCACTGCGCACAGTGATCATCTACGGGATGGCGCTAGGTGGCATGAACTTCCTCTTCTATATGTCACTGCGCACTGTCCCCCTGGGAATTGCCGTAGCGCTCGAATTCACAGGCCCGCTTGCTGTAGCTATCTATGCCTCACGCCGAGCTGTCGACTTCGTGTGGATTGCTCTGGCGATCATTGGCCTGCTTCTGTTGATTCCGACGGACAAGGCCAGTAGCGGCATTGATCTGATAGGGGCCGCTTACGCGCTGGGCGCCGGCGTATGCTGGGCGCTCTACATTTTGTTCGGCCAAAAGGCGGGAAATGACAATGGCGTCCAAACCGCCGCGCTCGGGGTAATGATTGCCGCCCTCTTCGTTGCACCGATCGGCATCGTGCATGCCGGCGCCGCGCTGCTGACGCCGGCACTGATCCCTGTCGCCATCGGCGTGGCGATTCTGTCCACTGCCCTGCCCTACACCCTTGAGATGGTCGCACTAACACGCCTTCCCGCCCGTACTTTCGGCACACTGATGAGTATCGAGCCGGCGTTCGGCGCCCTCTCCGGCCTGTTTTTCCTGCACGAGCATCTATCGCTCGCCCAGTGGCTGGCCATCACCTGCATTATCCTGGCCTCGGTCGGTGCCACTTTGACGATGAGCCACAAATCCAAACCACTGGTACCCGCCGACTGATCATCTTTAACCCCAGCTCTGGTATTTGCCGCTCATTTAGGCCATGTTTAGGCCGTAACCGAATGTCATTCATGGAGAATTTCGACACGGACTGCATGAACGCTTCGCTCGAGAGCGAGTAAAGCAGCCCTGTTCTTTGCAGGGCGGCTATTAAGGATGGGAATGAAACGAATTTTGATACTGTTGCTGGTTGTGGGCATCGCGGGGTGTGCCGCCACCACTAAAACAGAAGTGAAACGCGGTAAAAAAGGACTGCATATCAACTGTTCGGGCCTGTCCTCCTCCTGGGACCAGTGCTACACCAGTGCCGCCAATTCATGCGGCGCCAAGGGTTATCGAGTGATTGCCAAGTCCGGCGACAACTCCGAAGAGCCAGGGGACTATCCCTTCGGTCTCAACCCTGCCGGCTATACCAGCCGCAGCATGATCGTCATCTGCAAATAGCTGCCCGAGCAGTCTCCCTGACTGCTCATCTTAAATTTCCACACAGGCCAGGCCATTTACGACATGGCGACTAAACTCCTGCTCGATCATCGAGCCAATGGAGTTCCCATGACGCACAACAACAAAATCGTATTGGTGGTAGGCGCCGGTGACGCAACCGGCGGCGCCATAGCCAAGCGCTTTGCCCGCGAAGGTTACATCGCCTGCGTTACCCGTCGTAGTGCCGACAAACTGCAACCACTGGTAGACAGCATTCAATTGGCGGGCGGGCAAGCCCATGGCTTTGCCTGTGATGCACGTAAAGAAGAAGACGTGATCGCACTGGTAGAGCAAATCGAAACGGAGCTGGGGCCCATTGAAGCGTTCGTCTTCAACATCGGTGCGAACGTGCCTTGCAGCATTCTGGAAGAAACCGCACGCAAGTACTTCAAGATTTGGGAGATGGCGTGTTTCTCCGGCTTCTTGAACGCGCGCGAAGTCGCCAAGCGTATGGCCACCCGTAAACGCGGCACCATCCTGTTCACCGGCGCCACTGCCGGCTTGCGTGGGGCCGCGGGATTTGCCGCATTCGCCGGGGCCAAACATGGTATCCGCGCCCTGGCCCAAAGCATGGCGCGGGAATTAGGCCCGATGAACATCCACGTCGCCCATGTAGTAGTCGATGGCGCCATTGATACCGAGTTCATTCGCGAAAATTTCCCGCAAAAATATGCCCTCAAGGATCAGGACGGCCTCCTCAACCCTGACCACATCGCCGAAAACTACTGGTACCTGCACAGCCAGCCCCGGGACGCCTGGACGTTCGAGCTGGACCTGCGCCCCTGGAACGAACCCTGGTAACACGCCCCTATAACAATAAGCAGCGAGTATCGACCATGAGTAAAACCCTGGAATTTTTCTTTGATCTCGGTAGCCCCGCGACTTACCTGGCCTATACCCAACTACCGGCACTCTGCACCGAGACCGGCGCGCATCTGGTCTATCAACCGATGCTGTTGGGCGGCGTATTCAAGGCTACTGGCAACGCCTCACCGATCACTGTGCCGGCCAAGGGTCGCTACATGCTGGATGACTTGGCGCGCTACGCCAAACGCTACAATGTACCGCTCAGGTTCAACCCGCACTTTCCCATCAATACACTGGTACTGATGCGCGCAATCACCGGCATACAAATCCATGAGCCTGAGCGCTTCTCCGACTTTATCGACTGCCTGTTCCGCGCCCTCTGGGTGGAAGGCCGACACCTGGGCGATCCCGAGGTCGTGGCCCACGTGCTGACCGAGCATGGGTTCGACCCAGAGCAGGTATTGGCCCTGTCCAATGATGAAGCCGTCAAAAACGCGCTCAAGGACAAAACCGAACAAGCCGTTAAACGCGGCGTGTTCGGTGCCCCCAGCTTTTTTGTAGGCAATCAGCTGTTCTTTGGTCAGGACCGACTGGACTTCGTGCGCGAAGCCCTCAGCTAAATATCGCTTGCAGCCGGCGCAGGCCGGCTGCAGCCAATCAAATAGCTGTGGTACGCACCTGCAACCACTCAAGCGCCGCACCACTGAGCAGCGGGCTCAAGCGCTCACGCACCTCGGCGTGATAGGCGTTGAACCATTCGCGCTCATCCGCCGTCAGCAACGACGGTTCCAGGCAACGGGTGTCAATCGGGCACAAGGTCAGGGTTTCGAACTTGAGGAACTCCCCAAACTCGGTCTTGCCCGCTTCACGGTTCAACACCAGGTTTTCGATGCGTACACCCCAACGACCAGGGCGATAAGTCCCCGGCTCGATGGAAGTAATCATCCCAGGTTGCATCGCTGTTTGTGGCGCGGCAGCGGCCTGGTAGGCAATAACCTGCGGCCCCTCATGCACATTGAGGAAATAACCTACGCCATGACCTGTACCGTGACCGTAGTCCACCCCTTCGGCCCAGATCGGCGCACGGGCAATCGCATCCAGCAACGGTGAGAGAATACCTTTGGGGAAGTGTGCACGGGACAGGGCAATCACCCCCTTGAGTACCCGCGTGCAATCGCGCTTCTGCTCATCACTCGGGGTACCGATGGGCACCATCCGCGTGATGTCCGTGGTGCCGCCCAGGTACTGGCCACCGGAATCGATCAATAGCAAGCCATCGCCTTCGATCAGGGCATGCTCTTGTTCAGTCGCGTGGTAATGCGGCATGGCGCCGTTGGCGTTGAACGCAGCAATGGTGTTGAAGCTCAGCGACACATAGCCAGGGCGGCGGGTACGCGCCGCAGTCAAGTGTTCGTCGATCGTCAGTTCGGTAATGCGCTCGCGGCCCAGGGCGCTGTCGAGCCAGGCAAAAAATTCGCACAACGCAGCGCCATCCTGCTCCATGGCCTGACGAATATGTTCCGCGTCCGCCAGGCTCTTGCGGGATTTTGCGAGCGTAGTCGGGTTGAGTCCTTCAACCAGCTTGACGCCGGCATCGAGATTTTCCAGCAAGCCGGCCGTCACGCGTGCGGGGTCCACTTGCAAACTGGCCCCCGACGGTACGGCACGCAGTGCATCGGCCACTTCGCTGTAGTCGCGCAACGTCACGCCATCCTGCTCGAGCATCACCCGCAACTCGGCATCGACCTTGCCCAGCGCGACAAACAACGTAGCCTGCTGTTGGTTGATCAACGCAAAAGATACAAATACCGGGTTGAAGGACACATCACCGCCACGCAGGTTGAACAACCAGGCGATGTCGTCCAGCGTCGCGATGAAATGCCAATCGGCGCCCTTGTCTTTCAAGCTGGCGCGCAGTGCGGCGAGTTTCTCGCCACGGCTGACGGTGGCTTGAGGCGGCAGATGCTGGTAGATCGGCTGGTTTGGTAGCGTCGGGCGGTCTTGCCAGACTTCGTCGAGCAGGTCGATATCAGTGCGCAAGCGGGCGCCGCGCTCGGCCAGCTTGCCCCCCAGAGTACGTGCCGAAGCCACGGCCATGACCGCACCGTCCACAGCCACTACGCCACCTTCAGGGGTTTGCTCGGCCAGCCATTCCAACGGCCCAGGCTGGCCCGGTTGCAGCTTTACCAACTCAATGCCACTGCCCTTGAGTTCCTTGGTCGCCTGCTCCCAGTAACGGCTATCGGCCCAGACCCCGGCAAAATCCGCCGTGACGATCAGTGTCCCCACCGAACCATGGAACCCCGACAACCATTGGCGCCCCTGCCAGTAGCCCGGCAAGTATTCGGACAAGTGCGGGTCAGCCGATGGCACCAGCAGGGCGTGAATGCCCTCGCGGCGCATCAGTTCACGGGTATGCGCCAGGCGCTGGGGAACCGTTCCATGGGTCAAAGGCTGCGTACTCATTGTGTCTCCTGCTAACCACGAATAATTGTTATATGTTGCCAATGATAAATCAGACCGCCCAAAACGCCGGGGCGCTGGCCAATGCTGCCTTGATCAACTGTGCGGCTTCGTCGATGTCCTGTTCGGTGGTAAACCGGCCAAGGCTCAAGCGAATGGTACGACCGGCGGTGCGAGCATCATGCCCCAGGGCCAGAAGCACATGGGACGGTGCGTTGCTTGCCGAATTGCACGCCGAAGTCGCGGAAAAGGCAATGCCCGCGCTCAGTGTGGCAGAGTTGAACTCACCCTCGCTGAACGTAAGGCTCAGGGTATGTGGAATACGCTGAGTTGGGCTGCCATTGAGGCGCAAGCCGGTAACTGACGTCAGGTGATCCAGCAGGCGCTGGCGCAACGCTGCAATCCGAGCCTTCTCATCAGCAAAGGACGCTGCCGCCAAGGCAAACGCCGTCCCCATGCCGGCAATCTGATGGGTCGCCAGGGTGCCAGAACGCAAGCCCCCTTCGTGTCCACCGCCATGAATCTGCGCCAGCACTTTCTGCTGCGCCAAAGGCCCGACATACAACGCGCCGATACCTTTGGGGCCGTACAGCTTGTGCGCGGAGAATGACATCAAATCCACCGGCCACAGGCCCAAGTCGATGGCTACCTTGCCAGCCCCTTGCGCCGCGTCCACATGAAACAACGCGCCATGCTCACGTACCCGCGCACCGATGGCCGGGATGTCATTCAGGGTGCCCAGCTCGTTATTGACCAGCATCAGCGAGACCAGGAAGGTGTCCTCGCGCAGGGCTTCGCTGACCGCTTCGACGCTGATCAAGCCGTCCGCATCCGGCACCAGGTAGGTCACCGCCACGCCGGCTTCCTGCAGTTGCCGCGCAGTATCCAGTGTGGCCTTGTGCTCGATCTGGCTGGTGATGATATGCCCACCCGCCACGCCACGGGCCTGGGTCACCCCCTTGAGCGCCAGGTTGTTGGACTCCGTGGCGCCGGAGGTCCAGACGATCTGCTCCGGCTGGGCGCCGACCAGTTCAGCGACCTGGCGACGCGCCTGTTCAACCGTGTGCCGGGCCGCCTGGCCGAATGCATGGGAACTGGACGCCGGGTTACCAAAATTGGCATTGAAGCCCAGGCACTCGACCATCACCTGGATAACCCGTTCATCCACCGGCGTGGTAGCGGCGTAGTCAAAATACAACGGACGTTTATTCATGACGTTAGAACTCGCAGAGCGTGCTCCCGAAAGCAGCGTCTCGGGGGGGCATCGACCGGAACAGAGGTCGTCAGGTTTAACCGATCGAATGCCATTAAAGAAGGTAACTTTATTTAAATGTGCGTAGGAACGCTCCTGGAATTGAGCTTAACAGGCTGAAGTAGCTCCATGGCAAACAAAAAGCCCGAGGTTCCTTAAGGGAATCCTCGGGCTTTTTATCGCAAGAGGCCGGCTCAACTGGGGCGACCATGCAGGACTACGCTGCGCTCGGCGTTCATTTCACCCTGGCGATCAAAAGAGAAAGGCTTCTGTGGCTGGCCAAGCAACGCAGCGCGCTGCTGCTGATATTCGTCAAACGACAAGCCGCGACGGCTCAGCGCCTCCAGGGCCAATTGCCGGGTCTCCTCGGCGGTGTATGGACGCAATTCCGGGGCTGGATGGGACGCACATCCGGCAAGGACAGAGGTAACAAGTAGCAGCGAAACAGCGAGGAAACGGTTCATGGCGGCGGCTCTGCGAGAGGGGGTTCAAGTCAATGAACACAGGCTACTCCCGGTCCTTCTCGGTGAAAAATCATCGCCCGTGATAGTCGCTATCAACCGGCACGCCACCTTCAACAATCGGCTGCTAATATTCCTTAAAGATCTATAAATATGCAAACACATCCATTTACGGAATAAATCATTTTCTCTATAAATAGCTTCACACGTCAGCAACTGTGCAGTGGCAACAGCCAACCCCAAAACTGGGGTCAGACAACAACTCCCTTTCTCGGCAGCGAGCGCCATACCCATACAGATCAAAGCCTGAACCCGTTGGTACAGCCCTTGTTCAACCTACTTCACCTCTGTTGCTCAGTACCCCGCCGTTAAAATTGAGCCAGTCCCTGCCGATCCCGACGTTCTACTCCTGAGAGAGGTGCCCATGCAGCTTTTGACCCTACCGCCCTCGCCCGCCCTTGCGACCTCGATCCGCGCCACGGCCCAGGTCTTCGAAGACCCCAAATCCCAGGCACTGCTCGACCATATCCAACAAGTGGCGCCCAGCGAAGCCAGCGTGCTGATCATCGGCGAGACCGGCACCGGCAAAGAGCTGGTGGCGCGGCATATCCACAACCTCAGCGCTCGGCGCAACCGGCCGTTCGTAGCGGTGAACTGCGGGGCGTTCTCTGAATCCCTGGTGGAAGCCGAGTTGTTCGGCCACGAGAAAGGCGCGTTTACCGGCGCCCTCAGCGCCAAGGCCGGCTGGTTCGAAGAGGCAGACGGCGGCACCTTATTTCTCGATGAGATCGGCGACCTGCCGATGGCCATCCAGGTCAAACTGCTGCGGGTGTTGCAGGAGCGCGAAGTGGTGCGCCTGGGCTCACGCAAAAGCATACCTATTGATGTAAGAGTCCTGGCCGCCACCAACGTACAACTGGAAAAGGCCATCAACGCCGGGCATTTTCGCGAAGATCTGTACTACCGCCTCGATGTGGTCAGCCTGGAGCTGAGCCCGCTGCGCGAGCGCCCCGGCGATATCCTGCCGCTGACCCGCCACTTTATCCAAGCCTACAGCCAGCGCCTGGGCTACGGCCCGATCACCATCAGCAGCGAGGCCGAGCACAAACTCAAGCGCTACAGTTGGCCGGGCAATATTCGCGAGCTGGAAAACGTGATTCACCACACCTTGCTGATCTGCCGCAACGGCGTGATCGAGCGCGACGATCTGCGCCTGTCGAATATGCGCATCGAGCGCCAGGACGACAGCCAGCACGCCACCGACAACAGCGCCGAAGCCTTGCTTGCGCGGGCGTTTCAAAAGCTCTTCGAGGAACAGGCCGGCGCCCTGCATGAAAAAGTCGAGGACGCTTTATTACGCGCCGCTTACCGCTTCAGCCATTACAACCAGGTGCACACCGCCAACCTGCTGGGCCTGAGCCGCAACGTTACGCGCACGCGCCTGATCAAGATCGGCGAGCTGGCGGTAAACAAACGCCGGCCCGGGCAAACGCTGCAGGGCGAACGGATGCTGCATTTATCCATTTAAGCGGCAGTGCAAAGCATCGTCCTGACTGCGCTCAAAACTGCGCAACACCTGGAATGATCCGAAGGTCACAGCCGTCGCTTGATGCGCGCGGATCAGTGTCCAGAAATCTTCGTCGCCGTGCTCGAAACGCTTGAAGGCTGCTTCTCCGTCCTCGCGGGATTGCCATTGCAGGTAATTGAGCACCCGCCGCCCATCATCGCTGACCTGCACACTGGCACTCAGAAAGCCACCATGGCTTGCCGCGAGGCGCTCGCTCTGGGTGGTCAAGGCCGCCACCAGGGCTGATTGCTGGCGGGGCTCGATCTGAAATTCGATCAATTGAGTGAAGCTGCGATTTTTCTCTGATACCTGCATGAGCACTCCCCTTTCTCTGTAGGCAGAATCTTGCGATTCGATGTCACGCAGGGTAAAACCTCTAGTTAAGTCGAGGTCAAGCACTGTTTGGGAGTCTTACATGCTCAGCAACGAACTCAGCGTCGGTCAGTTGGCCGCCCGCAGCGGCGTAGCGGTCACCGCCCTGCACTTCTACGAATCCAAAGGGCTGATCAAGAGCAATCGCAATGCCGGCAATCAACGGCGATATCCACGGGACGTACTGCGCCGGGTGGTGCTGATCAAAATTGCCCAACGCCTGGGCATTCCGCTGGCGACCATTGGCGAGGCATTGCGGGCCCTGCCCGATGGGCGCACACCGAACGCTCACGACTGGGAACGGCTGTCGGCCTTGTGGCGTCAAGATCTGGATGAGCGCATCAACAAGCTGACGCTGCTGCGCGACAAGCTCAATGGTTGTATCGGGTGCGGGTGCCTGTCGATGGAGGCGTGCCCGTTGCGCAATCACGATGACCAGTTGGGTGAGCGTGGCCCTGGTGCGCAACTGCTGGAGCCCACGCTTGATTCCGATCGGTAAAGCCGGTTGCGCAATGCAACGTGACCTATAGTGAAAAGGCTGTAACTCCATAACCACAATCAAAGGAGAACGTTATGAGCGTTAAACCTATTCCCGAGGGTTACCACGGCATTACTCCCTACCTGGGCATCAACGAGGCCGCAAAGGCGATAGATTTCTACAAAAAGGCCTTTGGCGCCTCGGTGTTCATGCGCCTGGACATGCCCGACGGCAGGGTCGGCCATGCGGAGCTGCGTATTGACGAAGCGGTGATCATGCTAGGCACGCCCTGTGACGAAACGGCCCTGCGCAATCCCGACTCACATCCCAGTGTCGGTTTGCACCTGTATGTGAATGACGTGGACGCACAATTCAAACAGGCGGTTGATGCCGGCGCCAGCGTAGTGTCCGAGCCGCAGGATCAGTTCTATGGGGATCGCTCGGCGAGTGTGAAGGATCCGTTCGGTCACCTCTGGTTCCTGGCCACCCATAAGGAGGACCTGACCGAGGAGCAAATCCGCCAGCGTGCCATGCAGATGTTCAAGCAAAATTAACCCTGTGGGCGTGAGCTTGCTCGCGCCTGCAACACGCCACGCCTTGCCCCAGGTTCCAGCCGGCCAACACGCGTGGCCTGCTCCGGCAAGCTAAAGGCCTGTGTGGAGTCTGGAACACTTCAAGGGTTTGTCGATCTGACACCCCGGTACGCATTGCGCCCCAGCCATATCGTCATGACCAACAAGGCGGTCAATGGCAGCCCATGGAACAACACGATCACCTGGGCCGGCGTCCACGTCACATAGAACGGCCCGACCACCAGCATGCCCACGCCAAAACCGGCCATCTGGATCAGGGTCAAGAGGCTGAACAGCGGCAAGCGCAAGCTATCGGGCTCGCTTTGCGCACGGGAGATCAACGCCACCTCGGACAATCCATCGCCCAGCCCTGCCCACACCACCAGCAACAGCGCCAGCCACAGTTCGGTCTGCTGGAATGTCAGGATAAAGCCGCTGGACATCAACGCCACACCGAGCATGAACAAGCGCTCCATGCCTTGGGTGCCACGACCTTTCAACACTGCACTGGCGATGCGCGCGCCAACAAACTTGCCACAGGCCCACACGGCCAGCAGATAGCCCATGACCGTCTTGGCCGTGTCCGGTGAAATGTACTGCGACAGCACTGGCCAGCCGACGTTATGGGCCGCGCTGCCAAGGGTGTCGAGCATGCTGATCAGCAACATCGCGGCCAGCACCGGCGCACCGCGCAACCCCTTGGTCAGCTCGTGCCATTCGGCGGCCAGCCCGCGATGCGCGGCAACAGCAACGCTAAACAACGCGCGCAAGGGCAAGACCAGGCAAGCGGCAATCACATAGGTGCCGATGTTGACGGCAAACACCGCTTCAAATCCGCCCGTGGCGATCAGCAAGCCGGAGAGCAAACTGCCGAAGACCGCGCCGGTGGCGGCCGCCGAGGTGATCCATGCATTGGTATTCACCCGCTGCTCCAGCGCGACCCAGGTGGGCAACTGACTGTTGAGGCCAATGGCAAACAGCGAATTGCACAGGCCGATACCGAAGGCGATAAAGGGAAGAAGGGTGAGTTGATGGGCCGGTAACAACACCAGCAGCGGCGTCAGCAACAGCGCCCGGGCCAGGTCCAACCCCGCCAACGTCCCACGCCCGGCAAACCGCCGAAAAAACGGGATGCCAAACAGGCTGGCGACAATCCCGCCGGTGACCCGGCACGCCAGGAAAATGCTGACAAACACTACGCTCTGGCTGAGCCAGTACACATAAGTGGACAACGCCACCATGTTGAGGAACGCGCCAAAATCCGACACACCGCGAGCAAAGATGATCAGGCGAGCGTTGCGGGTCGACAGATTCAGTTGTTGATCGTGGCTCATGCAGGCTGTGCCTCCTCGACACTGCGCAGGCTTACCAAGAGCACATCGCGCCAGGCCGGTGCCGTCTCCACCCGCGGTCGCACCTCCCCGGCCCGATGGTAGAACCCACGGTCGTTGATCACGATAGTCTCCAGAAATTTCTCCATCGGCAGTTGCAGCAGCCGGCTGTGCTCCGTTTCGTCGGCAAACACCTCCGACACCACCGGCACCGTGTTGCATTCGCCAATAAAGTGCATGAACACCCAATCCAGGCCGTCCTGGTGAATCCCCGAAGTGGTCGGGCTGCTTGATGGCCCATCCGCCCGCACCCGGAACTGATGGATATCGATCGTATAAGTCTGTTCGCCCAGGTGCGGGGCAATCACTGCAAGGTCCGTCGCCAGCAGCTTCTGCATGATTGGGTGCTCGATAAAGCCCTCCTCGCTATAGCTCAGGTGGTTCACGCCCTGGCGATAGTTCACCGCGTAGGTGACCGGCGATTTGAACGCCGTATTCCTGTCGATCTGCAATTGCCGTGACGGTAACAGACGATAGCGCAAGATGCGCCGTTCGCGGTGGGTGTAAGTCCTGAACGCCTCGTCGCGCACCAGGTTATCCCAATACGCGCGAAAGCTTTGCTCCTCACCCGGTTCAACTTTGACCAGTTCGCGAAAGTCCGGGCGATGACAGAAGTGATGTTCGCGCAAAAGCGCCGAAATCTGAGGGATGTCCATATCGCTATCCTGCAACCGGTGGATCGATGAGGATGCGCAGGTGTTGCTGCAACGCATCGTGCAAGGCATGGGCGTCGGCGGCATTGCCAACCTGGGCCCAGCATTTGAGCAAATAATGCTCCTCGATATCCGCGTCAATGTAGTGGCCGGGGTCCTGCGGGGCGTATTTCAGCACCGAGCGGTGTTGGTCCAGGAACTGCAGGCCGTCAATGCCCCTGAAAAGGCCACTGTGCTGCGGATAAATCGCCAGCATCGCGTAGTGTTGCCGCGCCTCGGCGATCTTATGTGCACCGGCCTCCAACTGTGCATTGATGCCCTTCTCGCCCAACAACAATCCCATGTACAACTGATAAGGATCGACACCGGCCAAGTCGCGGAACGCCGAGTTCACATACAGTCCGCCCAGGCGCGGGTTGATCTCGATGACCACCGGCCCTGCGTCCGTCATGCGAAACTCGAAATGCACCACAGCGTTGGTCAGGCCCACCGCGTGCAGGCAGTCCACCGCGTACTGGCGGATCTGCTCACACTGGGCCTGGCTGAACGACGTCGGCGGGGAAATCAGCAGGTTCTCAAGGACTGTGCCGCTGCGCTCGGTCAGCAGCAGTTTTTCATTGATCAGCAGCGGATGGACACGCTCGCCGGCAATCACACATTCCACACTGCCTTCGATGCCAGGAATATAACCTTCCAACAGAATGCTGCGCCCTGGCAGGTATTCACGCCGCAGCCCACCCTCAGGCGGCAGGGCGTGCGCACAGCCGTAGAAGTCCGCATAAGCGGCGGCGCCATGATCACTCACGAAATGCCGATAGTGGCTACGTAGCTCCTCCCAGTTCGAGCATTTTTTGATAAACGCCGAAGCCCCGCCAAAGGGCGGTTTGGCGATCAGTGGATAACCCACGCGCTCGGCGCCTTGCTGGAGTTCCTGTTCGTTGTTGCACAGCACGAACGGTACCGAACGCAACTCATGCTGTTTCAACACGCGGCGCATCAAGAACTTGTTATTGCACGCCGCAATCGCCTCTGGGTGGCTGTAGACCAAGCCCAACCGCTGACACGCCTGCGCAACGATACAGCCCACCTCCCCTTGTGCGGACGGGTGCCCGGCCTGGCAGAAAATCCCCCGCACCTGATAACGCCCGTCCAACTGTCCGACCAACTCCAGGATGGACTGCTCACTGAGCGTTTCGAGCAGGAACACTTCGTCACTGTCGTCCCTGAGTCGTTGCAGGTGCTTGCGCCCCGCCACGGCGGCCGTCAAACACGCCAAGCCGTGGGCGCGGGCCACCGTGAAATGCGGTTCCCGGTAGCGGTAGCGAGCGCAAGCGCTGTCATCCACATCAATAAACAGAATCGCACCCTGTTTCATACCGCATCCTGCCAACTGCACCATTGGCCCTCCCAGTTGCGAAAACGGTAAGTACGCTGCCCATCGCGAACTTCAAAATGCGGTAAGTCTTCAGGTTTTTCAAAGTCCAACAACGGCACGGTGAACTTGCCTTGTGCGTGAGGAAGTACATATTCGGGCAGGGCAATATTGGATACGCGGCGTTTGAGCCGATCCATTATGACGATGGCTTGGCTGATCGAGGCCTTATACTCTGAAGCACCGGGTGAAAACGGCATGAAGTGATATAAGTAATAGGGCTTTACGCCCAGACGATAAAGATCAATGAATAATTTATGCAACGTCGCTTCATCATCATTCACGCCACGCAACAGCGGCATGTTAGAGAATACTATCGGCACCACGCCCTGAATCCGTTTAACCGCGAGGGCAAAATCAGCACTGAGTTCAAGCGGGTGGCAGACATGCACACCAAATGCATTGACTTTGTACTTGTGCAGCATCGCCACCAACTCATCGGTCACGCGAAACGGGTTGAAACTCAAAGCCCGCGAATGAATGCGTATCAGCAGGTCATCACGAATGCCGCGCAATGCGGCCAGCATCTCCTCAAGCTTGCGGTCGGCCAGCATCAGTGGGTCACCGCCACTGAGAATCACCTCTTCAATCGCCGGGTTAGCGCGGATGTACTCCACCGAATCCTTGAACGAGTCGGTGTTGGCGTTAGCTTTGTCGGTGCCCACCTGCAGCGTGCGCAGCGCCTCGAAACAGAACTGGCAATAGGCATTGCAGGTGTTGGTGGTGCGCAGGATCACGCGGTTGTCGTACTTGTGCTGGCAGATGGGCGTCTTCATCTCATGATTGAGTTCCCAGTTTTCGGAACTGCCGTCATAGTCGCCCTGCACCTGTTCGCTCCAGTACGGTACTACCTGGCGCCACAGTGGGTGGTCCATCACTTCGCCGGTGGTGAGTGAACGCTTGATCAAATCAATATAGTAAGGCGTGATCTGCATCTTGCGATCTTGCAGGTTGTGCTCGATATGCGCCGTTGTGGCCTCGCCCCATCCACCGCAGGCATTGCGCAGTGCAGGTTCATCGCGGATGGCATTCTTCTGCTGCCAACGCCAGTCTTGCCACTGAACTGAACGATGCATGGCTTGATCAAAAATCGACATGAGTTTGAACTCTCTGTTAAGGCATAGGGACGCGTACTTTTCCAGCGCAGGAAAAGTATTATTCGCAGCAATGGCAATCGACGGAGATACGACAGACCACGATCAAGTAACTAATTTGATCACCGGCACCAGAGAGATATAACAGTTCGCCACTTGAGGGCGCGAATAAACGACTAGCACGGTCATGCAATCAACTTCCTTTTTATAATATTTCGACTTCCAAGTCCGCACCCACTAAAGCCGATACCCGCCAATGTGTCAATACAATAAACTTGTAATTTGTCTGGAATTAACCTGCACCCGCGCCAACACCCTTTAATGACAAGGGGGGGCTTTCGTTCAAGCCAAGCTATTTGAAAAACAAATAATACTGAAAGCAACGCGCGCCGCTGTTATAGAGAGCGTTATTTCTACTTATATAACTACGTAGCCGCACTTCCGCTGAGCCAGGGGTTGGGCGCGAGGCAGTGGCGCTCAAATGCATGGCTGATGACGAAATCACCCAGCGGCATGATCACGTCCCTGGAGGTCAGGCCCGGCCTCACGCAAGCCGCTGAACGCCTGCGGGCTGGTGTATTGCGTGTTCGATCAGCTCTCAAATGCGGCCTGAATGTGAACCTGAAACATTTTCTTTCATATGCGCCTTAGGGATTTCTCATTCTCATTCGTCTTAATTTAGATACAGCCCGTCGCGTCAGCAAAAGCTACGACTGGCCTTTTCCGGGCTTTCATTGCCCCCTTCGCTCAAGACCCTCATTCATATGTCGAAGAAGTCACGCTCCAAACTCTGGTTTCTCGTACATAGCTGGCTGGCGTTGCCCATCTGGTTCTTTGTACTGATCGTCTGTGTCACCGGCACCCTGGCCGTGGTGAGCCAGGAAATCGTGTGGCTGGCCAACCCGGATATCCGTGCGAGCAAGCCGTCGGATGACGCCCAGCCACTGAGCTTTGACCAGGTGATCGCGGCCATCAAGCGCGATGAGCCCAAGGCAATCGTCCAGTCCATCATTCGCCCGGATGAGTCGCACTTCGCCCTGAGCGTCGGCCTCAGCTACCCGGATGGGCGCTCGGTGGACGTCTACGCCAACCCCTATACCGGAGCGATCCAGGGCATCAGCCCCTCGTTCAACTTCCAGCAATTTACCCGCGCGCTGCATGGCTGGTGGCTGGTGCCGTTCACCAATGGGTACAGCTGGGGCTGGTACCTGGTATCCGCGCTGGGCTTGCCACTGCTTGCCTCGCTGATCACCGGGCTGGTGGTGTACAAACGCTTCTGGAAAGGTTTCCTGCGCCCTACCCTGCGTATCCGACACGGTGCGCGGATCTTCTGGGGCGACTTTCACCGCCTGAGCGGCATCTGGTCCATCTGGTTTATCGCGGTCATTTCAATCACCGGCACCTGGTTCCTGATCGAGGCGGCCTTGAGCGACAACCAGATATCCATTTCCAGTGAGCCCATCGTGCCGGTGATTGCCCGTGAAAAGGTGCCATTGTCGGCGTCGGGCGTCCCGGCACCGATGATCCCTATCGATAAGGCCATCGACATCGCCGCCGAAAAAATCCCAGGGCTGGACGCCAGCTTCGTGTTCATGCCAAGCAACGCGTACAGCCACCTGCAAATCGGCGGGCGCGGCTGGTACCCGTTGATGTTCCAGACCGCGCAACTGAACCCCTATGACGGTGAAATTGCCGTCTCGAACCTGTTGTCCGACCGCACCCCCCTGGAGTTCGTCACCGAGTCGATGCGCCCGTTGCACACCGGTGACTTCGGCGGCTTGTGGATCAAGTTGATCTGGGCCTTCTTCGGCCTGGTGCTGAGCATGATGGTATTGAGCGGCTTGCTGATCTGGACCAAGCGCACGGCCCTGGCCACCCTCAATGCCCTCAAGCGCGAAGCCAAGACGCAACGTCAGCCCGCTTCTATCCCGGCCATGCAGGCCAAAACCTCGGAGGCACAGCGATGAGCAAGGTCGCGACCGCACCGCCATCCCCCCTGCGCGCCTTCTGGCTGAAATGGCGTTTTCACATCAATGTTCTGCTGTTGCTGATACCGCTGGGGTTCATGCCCAAGTACTTCGCCGACGCCGCACTGTTTCGCGGGGATACCGGCATCGGCGAGCGCGTAGCCGGGCAAGTGCAAGTCGGCCCCTGGAGCCTGACCCTGGCCGAGTTCCGCAATGAAGGCCCGAGCCCAAACCCGGCCGGGCCGATGAAATTCTTCAACGCCGCCCTGTGTGACACCTGCGCCAACGAAGTCAAGGCCACCTACCTGCGTATCGGTAAACCCCGCAGCCTGCGCGCCGCCGGGGTGATCTTCTTCGGTACGCCATACCGCATGGGCGCCGCCCTGCCAGTGCCGGAACGCACACCGGTGGACGCCGAAGTCTGGGTGACCATGGAAGGCTGGGACGGCAGCATGCACCAGGGTTCCATCCCGCTGAACCAGGCTTCGCCTGCCACCATTGCCTGGCTGAACAAGCAAGGAGTCAAACCATGACGTTCAAGCGCCTGACCCGCGCCGCACTGTTACTGTGCGCCGGCTTGAGTACCACCGCCTTTGCCCACAACCCGATGTGCGAATGCAAGGAAATCCCCGGCGAGCAGATCCAGTGCAAGGGCGGCTTTTCCGACGGCAGTGGCGCACCCGGCGTGACGCTGGATGTGATCGGCTACGACGAAACCATCCTGGTGCCCGGCAAGCTCGGTGAAGATTCGACCCTGACCTTCAAGAAGCCCGCAGCCGAGTTCTATGTGCTGTTTGATGCAGGCCCCGGCCACGTGGTGGAAATCGACCAAGCGGATATCCAGGCGCAATGAGTACCACACAGGTTGTACGCCCCGCCGGTGCCGGCCATGAAACGCTCTATGTGTTGCTGCTGTGTCTGCTCATCCTGGCGGTGGCGAGTACGGTCGTGGCGCTGCACGGTGAAACCCAGGAAATTGCGGCGCTGCCAAGCCACCAGTTGGACGCCCGCCGTGACCTGAGCGCCGCCGAGCAAGGCATCTACGCCGACCTGCGGGTGACTCTGGATGAAATCCACTTGTTGCAGCAGGAGCAAAGCGCCCTGCCGACACCTGAGCAACTGGCCGACGAAGGCTTCGCCCCCTTTGCCCAGGATGCCAGCTCGGTCAGCCGTGGTGGCCATCGCTGGCAGTTACTCCCCTCGGCAGCCTACCTGGGCTTGAGCCAGGCACCGGCCACCAGCGGCTCGCTGCTGATGCGCGTGCAGGGCGACGAGCCGGATATCTGGCTCAACCGCAGCGTCAATCTTGCCGCCCCCGCCGACCTCACTGACCAGGCACTGATCGCAGCCGGCTGGCAGCAAGTGGTTGCGCAATTCGATGCCGGCGTGACCCGCCAGCATCGTCACTGAACGAGAAGACCGATTGCCCATGTCTATTTCATCACCCCTGTTGCGCCTGTTAGTGGTCAGCTTCCTCAGCCTGCTGCTCGCTCCCCTGGTGAATGCCGAAGCAGCGAAACGCCTGCGTATCGGCATCACCCTCCACCCCTACTACAGCTACGTGGCCAATATCGTCGGCGACAAGGCCGAAGTGGTACCGCTGATCCCGGCCGGCTTCAATCCACACGCCTACGAGCCCCGCGCCGACGACATCAAGCGCATCGGTACCCTGGACGTGATCGTGCTCAACGGGGTTGGCCATGACGACTTCGCCGACCGCATGATCGCCACCAGCGAGCGCCCGGACATCAAGGTGATCGAGGCCAACGCCAACGTGCCGCTGCTGGCGGCCACCGGCAATGCCGCGCGCGGTGCGGGCAAGGTGGTCAACCCGCACACCTTCCTGTCGATCAGTGCATCGATTGCCCAGGTCAACAACATCGCCCGCGAGTTGGGCAAGCTCGATCCGGACAACGCCAAAACCTACACCCAGAACGCCCGCGCCTATGGCAAGCGCCTGCGCCAGATGCGCGCCGACGCCCTGGCCAAGCTGACCAGCGCCCCCAACCCGGACCTGCGCGTTGCCACGGTGCACGCAGCCTACGACTATCTGTTGCGCGAGTTCGGCCTGGAAGTCACCGCAGTGGTAGAACCGGCCCATGGTATCGAGCCAAGCCCCAGCCAGTTGAAGAAAACCATCGATGAACTGCGCGCCCTGGATGTGAAGGTGATCTTTTCGGAGATGGATTTCCCGTCCACCTACGTCGAGACCATCCAGCGTGAATCCGGGGTCAAGCTGTACCCGCTGTCGCATATTTCCTATGGCGACTACAGCGCTGAAAAATACGAAGTGGAAATGACCGGCAACCTCAACACCGTGGTCCGCGCAATCCAGGAGTCAGGGGCATGACCGCGGCGCAACAACTGAACGCCGTCAGCGTCGGCCCGACCCTGAACTTCGACCAGGTCTCGCTGACCCTGGGGCGCACCGTGATCCTCGATGACGTGAATTTCCAGGTACAGCCAGGCAGCATCCATGCGCTGGTCGGTCCGAATGGCGGCGGCAAAAGCTCGCTGATCAAGACCCTGCTCGGCCAAACGCCCCACCAGGGCCGTTTAAGCCTGGAGTGGCCGGCCGCGCCCGGCACCATTGGCTACGTGCCTCAGGCGCTGGAGTTCGACCGCGGCCTGCCGATGACCGTCGACGATTTCATGGCTGCCATGTGCCAACGGCGGCCTGCGTTCCTTGGCCTGTCCCGGCATTACGCAGCGGCGATCGGTGACGCACTTGAGCGCGTCGGCATGCACGACAAACGCAAGCGTCGCATGGGCGCGTTGTCCGGCGGTGAACGCCAGCGCGTGCTGCTAGCCCAGGGCCTGATCCCTGCACCGCAACTGCTGGTGCTGGACGAACCCATGTCGGCCCTTGATGAAGCCGGCATCCAGGTGTTCGAACGGCTGCTCAATGATTGGCGCCTGGCCGGGATCACCGTGCTGTGGATCGAGCACGACCTGGAAGCCGTCGGCCGCCTGGCTGACCGTGTCACCGGCCTGAACCGCCGCGTGCTGTTCGACGCCACGCCAAAAGAGGCGCTGACCCCAGACCGCCTGCTGACCCTGTTCTCCACTCACCCGCGGAGCCCGGCGCAATGAGTTATGAAGCCTTTCGCTTGATGGTCCAGGGCTGGGCGTCTTCCGGTTACCTGCCGGAAGCCCTGGCCTACGGGTTTGTGGTCAACGCCCTGCTCGCCGGCTTGCTGATCGGCCCGGTACTGGGCGGCCTGGGTACCCTGGTGGTGGTCAAGCGCTTTGCGTTTTTCTCCGAAGCGGTCGGCCATGCTGCGCTGACCGGCGTGGCCGTAGGCATCCTGCTGGGCGAACCCTACACCGGGCCCTATGGCAGCCTGTTCGGCTACTGCCTGCTGTTCGGCATCCTGCTCAACTACCTGCGCAATCGTACCGGCCTGGCGCCGGATACCTTGATCGGCGTGTTCCTGTCGGTGTCGCTGGCGCTGGGCGCCAGCCTGCTGCTGATCCTGGCCGGCAAGATCAACGTGCATATCCTCGAAAACGTTTTGTTTGGCTCGGTACTGACGGTCAACGGCAATGACTTGCTGGTACTGGCAATCGTCGGTTCGCTGGTCATGGCCCTGGCATTGCCACTGTACAACCGCATCATGCTCGCCAGCTTCAACCCGCAACTGGCAGCGGTGCGCGGTGTGGCGGTGAAGACGCTGGACTACCTGTTCGTGATCCTGGTGACGCTGATCACCGTGGCTGCGGTCAAGGTGATCGGCGCGATCCTGGTCGGTGCGCTGCTGGTGATCCCTGCCGCCGCGGCGCGCCTGTTGAGCCAATCGCTCAAGGGCTTCTTCTGGGTCTCGGTGCTGATCGCCACTGTGAGTACCCTGTGCGGCATCCTGCTGCCGATCATCTTCGACCTGCCGATCCCGTCCGGCGCCGCAATCATTCTGGTTGCCGGTATCGCCTTCGCCTTCGCCGCCATCGCCCGCGGCACCGTGCCCAGCCTCAAAGGGAATCTTGGATAATGCGCACTGTCTTTCGCCCAATGGCCCTGGCCATCGCTTGCTTGATCAGTACATCGGCACTGGCTGCCGTTGATGGTTTTGACCCGAAGGAATTCAAGGCCAATCACGGCCTCGGCCATGCCGCGCTGACCAAGGCCAAGTCGGTCAAACCGGTCAAGGTGCTGGCCTCGCTGCCCATTACCTACGGTTTGGCCGAAGTGCTGCTCAAGGATACCGACGTGCAACTTGAACGCGCCGCGCCAGCCAACCTACCTGGCTCGCGGCAGGTGTCCTACTTCACCGGCCGCGGCGCGGCGGCACTCAACACCTTGGCGCAGGACGCCGACGCCGCCATCGGCTTGCGCTCGCTGTGGGCCGATGATCCGCTGTACCCCGTGGCACGGCGCAGCAATATCCGCATCGTTGAAGTGGACGCTGCACGCCCGGTGGACGGTGGCTTGCCGGGCATTGCGGTACAACCGGGTGTCACCGATGGCCTCAACAGCCAACCCTGGCAATCGAGCAACAATCTGGGCCGTATGGCCGATGTATTGGCCGCCGACCTGAGCCGTCTCGCCCCAGGCGCCAAACCAAAGATCGATACCAACCTGGCGGCACTCAAACAACGCCTGCTCAAGCTCACCGCCGACAGCGAGGCGCGCCTGGCCAAGGCCGATAACCTGAGTGTGGTCAGCTTGAGCGATCACTTTGCCTATTTGATCAGCAGCTTGAACCTGGAACTGGTCAGCACCGATGCTCGCCCAGACGCAGACTGGACGCCTGAAGCGCTGCAAAAACTCAGTGCGCAGCTCAAGGACAACGAAGTGGCGGTGGTGTTGCACCATCGTCAGCCGAGTGAAGTGGTAAAAGCAGCTGTCACTGCAGGTGGCTCCACACTGCTGGTGTTGAATGTGGACGGCGCCGAACCGGTGACAGAGTTGCAAACCAATGTGGATCAGGTGATCAAGGCGCTGACGCCATAACGTCTACCCCCACATGAATCGCATCATGGCGCCAGAACTCCAGGTCGCAGTCGATCAAACGCTGGTGCTGGTCATAGTTGACCCGGGCGATGCGCAAGCCCGGGCTGCCCACCGAGACGCGCAGCGCAGCGGCCGCTTCCACCGGCAGTGAGGTCGGCACAATCTCGAAACGCACCCGCCCGTAGTGCAAGTCATATTTGCTGGCATACAGCTCAGTCATCGACTGATTCAAATCACACGCCAGGATCCCCGGAAAATACTGCGGGTTCAGGTAGTGCTCCACGTACAACACCAGGCGTCCGTCAATCCTGCGGCCCCGGCAAATCTGGATCACGCTCGACAACGCCGGCAACTGCAACCACGCGCACACCGCCGCCGACGCCGGTTGCAAGCGTGCGGAAATGACCTGCGTGGAAGCCTCGCGCCCCTGGTCGCTGACCATCGCGTGAAAGTGGCTGCGCTGCATCAGGTTATAGGCCAGCCGCGGTGGCGAGACGAACCAGCCCCGGCGCTCTTCGCGATAAATCTGCCCTTGGGCCTCCAGTTGTAACAAGGCTTCCCGCACGGTAATGCGGGTGGTACCAAACAACTCGCTGAGCTTGCGCTCGGCGGGCAATTTGCTGGCTGGCGGCAACAAGCCGTGGTCGATCTGCTCTTGCAGTGCCAGACCGATGGAGGTTACCGCCTTGATTGCCTCATCCCGCATCAACTTTACCTATCTGGACTAGACCAGCACCGTTCAGGTGCACAAATCGCGCTCTATCTGGGCTTTTGCTGCTGCGAGCCAGCCTAGGCATTACAGATGACCGACAGATGACAGCCGGTATCCACCGCCTGCACCACACCCTGCAATACATCGGCCAAGTCCAGGGCCTGCGGGCTGTTGGGCATGGTCTACGCTAAGTCTGAACTGAGCGACACCCGTGCTTCAAAAACGACATCGACATGAAACTGTCATCCATCGGGCCTAAATTGGCTCAGGTATTGCTGACCTAGACCACACCCTCGCCAACGTTCGTATAAGACGCCGCGTGTAAAACGCCCAAAGGAGCTTCGGATGAAACAGCTTTTCCTGGCATCACTGTTAGGCTCGACCATTGCCATGTGCACCGCCGCCATGGCCGCTGATACCGATCTAAAAACACTGGAAGCCGCCGCCAAGGCGGAAGGCGCCGTCAACAGCGTCGGCATGCCCGATGATTGGGCCAACTGGAAAGGCACCTGGGAAGACCTGGCCAAGACCTACGGCCTCAAGCACATCGACACCGACATGAGTTCGGCCCAGGAAATCGCCAAGTTCAAAGCCGAAAAAGACAACGCCAGTGCCGATATCGGTGACGTGGGCGCAGCCTTCGGCCCGATCGCGGTGAAGCAGGAAGTCACCCAGCCATACAAACCCTCCACCTGGGCGCAGGTTCCGGATTGGGCAAAAGACAAGGACGGTCACTGGGCCCTGGCCTATACCGGCACCATCGCGTTTATCGTCAACAAAAAACTGCTGCACGGCTCCGAAGTCCCGACCAGTTGGGCCGACCTGCAAACCGGCAAATACAAGGTGTCGGTGGGTGATGTAAGCACCGCAGCCCAAGCCTCCAATGCGGTACTCGCCGCCGCTATCGCCAACAAGGGCGACGAGAAAAACATCGCACCGGGCCTGCAGTTTTTCACCAGGATCGCCCAGCAAGGTCGCCTCTCACTGTCCAACCCGACCATCGCCACCATGGAAAAAGGCGAAGTCGAAGTTGGCATTGTCTGGGACTTCAACGGCCTGAGCTACAAAGCCAAGATGGCCAACCCGGATGACTACGTGGTGCTGATTCCATCGGATGGCTCGGTGAAATCGGGCTACACCACCATCATCAACAAATACGCCAAGCACCCGAACGCCGCCAAGCTGACCCGCGAATACATCTTCAGCGATGCCGGCCAACTCAACCTGGCCAAGGGCAATGCGCGTCCGATCCGTGCGGAAACCGACCTGAAGCTGCCGGCCGATATCGCCAAGAACCTGATCCCGGGCGAGCAATACACCAAGGCCAACCCGCAGCCGATCAAAGATGCCGATGCCTGGGAAGCGACGTCCAAGAAGCTTCCGCAGATGTGGAACGAGCAGGTCATCGTAGAGATGAAGTAATCGGTCTCTCTGATCGAAGTGCGGTCAGTGTGGGAGCTGGCTTGCCTGCGATAGCGGTCTGACATTCAACATTGGTGTCCACTGATACACCGCCATCGCAGGCAAGCCAGCTCCCACATTTGATCCGGTTTCAACCGAAAAAACGATATCTGCCCATCTGTCGCGGAGCCCCAGCCCCCATGAAGCACACTGTCATCCTTGTCGTGCTCGACGGCCTGAACTTCGAGGTCGCCCAGCACGCCATGGGACACTTGCAGGCCTACGTCGGCGCAGGACGCGCAGCCCTCTACAAACTGGAATGCGAACTGCCCGCCCTGTCCCGCCCGTTGTATGAATGCATCCTTACCGGCGTGCCACCGATTGACAGCGGCATTGTCCATAACAACGTCTCGCGCCTATCCAACCAGCGCAGCATTTTCCACTACGCCACCGATGCTTGCTTGGCCACAGCAGCGGCGGCTTACCATTGGGTCAGCGAGTTATATAACCGCACGCCCTTTGTCGCCGCGCGTGATCGCCACACCGACAACAAGGCACTGGCGATCCAGCACGGGCATTTCTACTGGACTGACCACTATCCGGATTCCCATCTGTTCGCCGATGCCGAGAGCCTGCGGCTCAAGCACGCGCCCAACTTTTTGCTGGTGCATCCGATGAATATCGACGATGCCGGCCACAAGCATGGCCTCGACACCGCGCAATACCGCAACAGCGCCCGTTCGGCCGACATTATCCTGGCCGACTACCTGCAAGGCTGGCTCGACGCCGGCTACCAGGTGCTGGTCACGGCCGACCACGGCATGAACAACGACCGCTCTCACAACGGCCTATTGCCGCAAGAGCGCGAAGTGCCGCTGTTTGTCCTCGGTGACGCCTTCAGCCTGGATGCTGACGCCGCGCCGAAACAAACCGATCTGTGCGGTACCGTCTGCGAGCTGCTTGGCGTGCCGCACGACAAACCGGTGTGCCGGGAGTTGCTCAAGTGAATTCGATGACCCGCGGCAAATGGCTGGCCCTGCTGTGCCTGGTGCCCTTCGCACTGTTCTTTATCGTGTTCGAGATCGCGCCGCTGGTATGGGTGCTGATCAACAGCCTGCAAACCGAAGAGGCCGGTTGGGGCCTGGAAAACTTCACACGGATCTTCAGTTCGAAGTTCTACCGGCAGGCGATTCAGTTCAGCCTGGAGATCAGTTTCTACTCCAGCATCTTCGGCATCGTCATCGCCACCTTGGGCAGTTATTCGTTGCGCCGGGTGGATTCGCCGCTGCGCAACTTCGTCACGGCCTTTGCCAACATGACCAGCAACTTCTCCGGCGTGCCCCTGGCCTTCGCGTTCATCATCCTGCTGGGCTTCAACGGCAGCATCACCATCATGCTCAAGCAGGCCGGGATCATTCAGGACTTCAACCTGTACTCCAAGACCGGCTTGATCATCCTCTACACCTACTTCCAGATTCCTCTTGGTGTGCTGTTGCTCTACCCGGCCTTTGATGCATTGCGCGAAGACTGGCGTGAGTCGGCTGCGCTGCTCGGCGCCAATGGCTGGCAGTTCTGGCGACATATCGGCTTGCCGGTGCTCACCCCTGCCCTGCTTGGCACTTTCGTAATCCTGTTGGCCAACGCCCTTGGCGCCTACGCCACGGTCTACGCCCTGACCACCGGCAACTTCAACGTGCTGCCGATCCGCATCGCGGGGCTGGTCTCTGGTGATGTGTCGCTGGACCCGAACATGGCCAGCGCCCTGGCCGTGGTACTGGTGGCGCTGATGACGGTGGTCACCGTGGTCCATCAACTGCTGCTCAAGAGGAGCTACCATGTCTCGCGCTGATGCCGGCCCGGCCTCCCTCTACCATCGGGTAGTGGTGTACCTGCTGTTCCTTATTCTGGTACTGCCGCTGATCGGCACCTTTGTCTACTCGATCTCCAGCAGTTGGTCGGCGACTATCCTGCCCGCCGGATTCAGCGTGAAATGGTACGTACAGCTGTGGAGCGACCCGCGCTTTCTGATGGCGTTCGGGCAATCGTTGCTGGTATGTGTGGGCGCGTTGATCCTTTCGGTGGTATTGATTTTGCCGCTGCTGTTCGTGGTGCATTACCACTTTCCCAAGCTTGATGCGCTGATGAACATTCTGATTCTGCTGCCCTTCGCGGTGCCGCCGGTGGTGTCTTCAGTCGGTTTGCTGCAACTGTACGGTTCCGGGCCGTTGGCGATGGTGGGTACGCCGTGGATTCTGATCGGCTGCTACTTCACCGTGGCGCTGCCGTTCATGTACCGGGCGATCACCAACAACCTGCAAGCCATCAACCTGCGCGACCTGATGGACGCCTCGCAACTGCTCGGCGCCAGCACCTGGCAAGCGGCGATCCTGGTGGTGCTGCCTAACCTGCGCAAAGGCCTGATGGTGGCATTGCTGTTGTCGTTCTCGTTCCTGTTCGGTGAGTTCGTGTTCGCCAACATCCTCGTCGGCACGCGCTACGAGACCCTGCAGGTGTACCTCAACAACATGCGCAACAGCAGCGGCCACTTCACCAGTGCCGTTGTGATCTCCTATTTCTTCTTTGTGCTGGTGCTGACCTGGGCCGCCAATATCTTGAACAAGGACAAAAGCCAATGAGCTTCGTCAGCGTCCAACATCTGCAAAAAAGCTACACCGGCACGCCAGTGTTCAGCGATATCAACTGTGAAATCGCCAAGGGCGAGTTCGTCACCCTGCTCGGCCCGTCCGGTTGCGGCAAGTCCACCCTGCTGCGTTGCATCGCGGGGTTAACCTCGGTAGACAGCGGCACAATCCTGCTGGATGGGCAGGACATCGTGCCCCTGAGCCCGCAGAAACGTCAGATCGGCATGGTGTTCCAGAGCTACGCGCTGTTCCCCAACATGACCGTGGAGCAGAACGTCGCGTTCGGCCTGCGCATGCAAAAGGTCAACGCCGACGACAGCCACAAGCGCGTGCAGGAAGTGCTGCAATTGGTTGAGCTAACGGAACTGGCCGGCCGCTATCCGCACCAGATGTCCGGCGGCCAGTGCCAGCGCGTCGCCCTCGCCCGCTCCCTGGTGACCCGCCCGCGCCTACTGTTGCTCGATGAACCGCTGTCGGCATTGGATGCACGTATTCGCAAGCACTTGCGCGAACAGATCCGCCAGATCCAGCGCGAACTGGGGCTGACCACGATTTTCGTGACCCATGACCAGGAAGAAGCCCTGACCATGTCCGACCGCATCTTTTTGATGAACCAGGGCAAGATCGTGCAGAGCGGCGATGCCGAAACCCTCTATACCGCCCCGGTGGATGTGTTTGCCGCCGGTTTTATCGGCAACTACAACCTGCTCGATGCCGACAAGGCCAGCCAGTTGTTGCAACGGCCAATCAAGGGGCGCATTGCCATTCGCCCCGAGGCCATCGAGTTGAGCCGCAGCGGCGAGCTCGATGCGCTGGTGCGCAGCCACAGCTTGCTGGGTAACGTGATTCGCTACCGCATCGAAGCCCGTGGCGTGGAATTGGTGGTCGACGTACTCAATCGCTCGGCCGACGACCTGCACCCGGACGGCCAGCGCCTGGCACTTTCCATCGACCCCAGCGCCCTGTGTGAAGTAGCCTGACAGGCAGCGACCTATTGAGAGAGAACATGACGGATGGCATTGGTAATTTTTGATCTGGACGACACCCTGATCCACGGCGACTGCGCCACCCTGTGGAGCGAACAGATGGGCCGCCTGGGCTGGGTAGACCCTGAGTCGTTCATGCGCAGGAACAACGAATTGATGGACGCCTACAGCCGAGGCGAGTTGCGCATGGAAGACTTCATGGACTTCAGCCTGGAGCCGATGATCGGCCGCACCCCGGAAGAAATCGAGCATCTGGTGGAGCCGTGGGTTGAGGACGTGATCGAGCCGCTGATCTATAGCGACGCCACCAAGACCATCGCCCGCCACCGTGCGAATGGCGACCGGATCCTGGTGATTTCCGCCTCGGGCACTCACCTGGTCACGCCGATTGCGGCGCGTATCGGTATTGAAGAAGTGTTGGGGATTAACCTGGACGTCGGCCACGGCGTGTACAGCGGCAGCACCGTAGGCGTGCTGACCTATCGTGAAGGCAAGATCACGCGCCTGCTGGAATGGCTGGAGCAGGAAGGAGAAACGCTGGAGGGGGCGTATTTCTACTCGGATTCGCGCAATGACTTGCCGCTGCTGCTCAAGGTGGATCACCCGCAGATAGTGAACCCGGACCCGGTGTTGCGCGCCCATGCCGAACAGGCCGGCTGGCCGATCCACCACTGGACCTGAATCAATAGAGATCAACCTGTGGGAGCTGGCTTGCCTGCGATAGCGGTGCAACAGTGAAGAATTCTTCATCTGGTGCACCGCTATCGCAGGCAAGCCAGCTCCCACACTGACTGCATTTCAATCCAGGATTCGGTCAGGCTGTTGGCAATATGGACTACATCGAATGTAGGACTGGGTTCTTCTAACCCTCCACATGCCCCTCAACGCCTTGCAATGCTTTCACAGTGCCTCCATAGTGAGTCTGGACTGAGCCCGTAGCAGTAGCGTCGGGCTTTTTGCATTATGCGACCGGACCATATGGAACCGGCTCCCTCAAAGACGGCCTAATATGCGTTATCAATTGCCCCCGCGTCGAATCAGCATGAAGCATCTGTTCCCCAGCACCGCCCTCGCTTTTTTCATTGGTCTCGGCTTCGCGTCGATGTCGACCAATACGTTCGCAGCCAATAGCTGGGACAACCTTCAGCCTGATCGCGATGAGGTGATTGCCAGCCTTAACGTTGTCGAGTTGCTCAAGCGCCATCACTACAGCAAGCCGCCGCTGGACGACGCTCGCTCGGTGATCATCTACGACAGCTACCTCAAGCTGCTGGATCCGTCGCGCAGCTACTTCCTGGCCAGCGATATCGCTGAGTTCGACAAGTGGAAGACGCAGTTCGACGACTTCCTCAAAGGCGGCGACCTGCAGCCCGGCTTCACCATCTACAAGCGTTACCTGGACCGCGTCAAAGCGCGTCTGGACTTCGCCCTGGGTGAGCTGAACAAAGGCATCGACAAGCTCGACTTCACCCAGAAGGAAACCCTTCTGGTGGATCGCAAGGATGCCCCTTGGCTGACCAGCACGGCAGCGCTGGACGACCTGTGGCGCAAACGCGTCAAGGACGAAGTGCTGCGCTTGAAGATCGCCGGCAAAGAGCCCAAGGCCATTCAGGAACTGTTGACCAAGCGCTACAAGAATCAGTTGGCGCGCCTGGACCAGACCCGTGCCGAAGATATCTTCCAGGCCTACATCAACACCTTCGCGATGTCCTACGACCCGCACACCAATTATCTGTCGCCGGATAACGCGGAAAACTTTGATATCAACATGAGTCTGTCCCTGGAAGGCATTGGTGCCGTCCTGCAAAGCGACAATGACCAGGTCAAGATCGTACGTTTGGTACCGGCAGGTCCGGCGGACAAGACCAAGCAGGTCGCCCCGGCAGACAAGATCATTGGCGTGGCCCAGGCCGACAAAGAGATGGTCGATGTGGTCGGCTGGCGCCTGGACGAAGTGGTCAAGCTGATCCGTGGCCCCAAAGGCAGCGTGGTGCGCCTGGAAGTGATTCCGCACACCAACGCACCGAACGACCAGACCAGCAAGATCGTGTCAATCACCCGTGAAGCGGTGAAGCTCGAAGACCAGGCGGTGCAGAAGAAAGTCCTCAACCTCAAGCAGGATGGCAAGGACTACAAGCTGGGCGTGATTGAGATCCCGGCCTTCTACCTGGACTTCAAGGCGTTCCGTGCCGGTGACCCGGACTACAAGTCCACCACCCGCGACGTGAAGAAGATCCTGACGGAACTGCAGAAAGAAAAAGTCGACGGCGTGGTCATCGACCTGCGCAACAACGGTGGCGGCTCCCTGCAAGAAGCCACCGAGCTGACCAGCCTGTTTATCGACAAAGGCCCAACCGTGTTGGTCCGCAATGCTGATGGGCGTGTCGACGTGTTGGAAGACGAGAACCCGGGCGCCTTCTACAAGGGGCCGATGGCGTTGCTGGTCAACCGTCTCTCGGCCTCGGCTTCAGAGATTTTCGCCGGCGCCATGCAGGACTATCACCGTGCGCTGATCATCGGCGGCCAGACTTTCGGCAAGGGCACCGTGCAGACCATTCAGCCGCTGAACCATGGCGAGCTGAAACTGACGCTGGCCAAGTTCTACCGGGTTTCCGGGCAGAGCACCCAGCATCAGGGCGTGCTGCCGGATATCGATTTCCCGTCGATTATCGACACCAAGGAAATCGGCGAAAGCGCACTGCCTGAAGCCATGCCATGGGACACCATCCGCCCTGCGATCAAGCCGGCGTCGGATCCGTTCAAGCCGTTCCTGACGCAGTTGAAGGCAGACCACGACACCCGCTCTGCCAAGGATGCCGAGTTCGTGTTTATCCGCGACAAGCTGGCCCTGGCCAAGAAGCTGATGGAAGAGAAAACCGTCAGCCTCAACGAAGCGGATCGCCGTGCACAGCACTCCAGCATCGAGAATCAGCAATTGGTGCTGGAAAACACTCGCCGCAAAGCCAAGGGTGAAGATCCGCTCAAAGAGCTGAAGAAAGAAGATGAAGATGCCTTGCCGACCGAAGCGGATAAAACCAAACCGGAAGATGATGCCTACTTGGCCGAGACTGGCCGGATCCTCCTCGACTACCTGAAGATCACCAAGCAGGTGGCCAAGCAGTAAATGATGGCAATTTAATGTGACCGCTCCACGCAGTGTCATCATATAGACATCATTCTGTCGTGAAATGAAAGGACCGCAGGCTTAACGCCTGCGGTCCTTTTTTTTCGATCGAGATCGCCATGACCGTGACCGAACCGCTGAATGCATTGGGCTCAATCCTGGCTCAAGGCAGTTTGCACACCGCAGGAAGCGCGCCTGATGTTGCCCAAGCCGGATAACACCACGACTGCCCTCAGCGATGAAGGCAGTGACCTCAGCGCCCTGCTGAACGAACAGCCAGCGGTGGATCAAGACACCGCCACGGCTCAAGTGCTGGAAGCGTTCCATCACCAGGCCAATCTCAATTCACTGGCGGTGCTGGATGGCGGCGGTCGCCCGATTGGAATTGTGCACCGACACTCGCTGTCGGACGCGCTGCTCAAGCCGTTCGCGACCGACTTGTTTGCGCGCAAACCGATCAGCCGATTGATGAGCGATGATTTCCTGGCGGTGGAGTTGAGCCAGTCCTTGCAACAGGTCAGCCGTTTATTGACCAGCCGCGCACGGCAGCGCATCGAAGAAGATTTCATCATCACGTTGAACGGTGACTATCTGGGCCTGGGCCGGGTGATCGACGTGCTCAAGCTGATCACCGAACTGAAAATCCAGCAGGCGCGCTACGCCAACCCGCTGACTTTGCTGCCAGGCAACGTACCGATCCAGCAATGCCTGGCTCGGCTGTTGCAGCAACAGCGCGAGTCGCTGATCTGTTATGTGGATATCGACAGTTTCAAGCCGTTCAACGATATCTACGGCTACGGGCGTGGGGATGAAGTGCTGCTGTGCCTGGCGCAATGCCTGAACGACCAGGTAGACCCCTGCCGCGACTTTGTCGGGCATATTGGCGGCGATGACTTTTTGCTGGTGCTGGGCCCGCAGGATTGGCGCAAGCGGCTCAACCAGTTGCTGGACGACTTCCATACCCAATGCCGACGCTTTTACCGCGCCGAGCACGTGGATGCTGGTTGCTTCGTGTCACTCAACCGTCAGGGCGTGCGCCAGGAGTTCGCCTTGCTATCGCTGTCTATCGGTGTGGTGCATCTGTATCCACAGGCCTGTGCGCAACTCGATGCCAGCCAGTTGGCAGAACTGGCCTCGCAAGCCAAGCACCATGCCAAGGACGTGGCCGGCTACAGCATCCATGTGATCGACAGCCTGGACATGTACTCAGCAGCGCTTTAAGCCTCGGCGGACTCCGGGTATTCGTACTCGAACACCCGCACCACTTCCGAAGCGTGCCAGGACGCAGCCGCCACGCCATCGGAGGGTCCACTGAAGCGCCCTAGACGCTCCACACACTCAAAGAACCCGGTACGTGGCAGGCGGCTGGCACCCTGGCTGATCACCAGGGAACTGCGCAGCGGCTGCTCGGCCTTGGCATCCAGCGCCGCCAGGTGCTCCAGGGCAGCCGCCAGGGTCTGCATGGCTGGCGTCGGAAATTGCAGGCGCTCAAGCAGCGCCCGGTACGTCAACAAATGGCGCTGGCGACGCGCCTGATCCAATTCGTTGAGCAACCCATCCCAGTGTTGACGGCTGATACGTAGGCTCAAGACTCATCCCTCCAACCTGCCACGCCCAATTCCCAGGCCAGGCTGCGGCGAATTGCGGCATCCGGCTGGCGTTCACCACTTTCAATCAAACCAAGGTACGAGGGGCTGATCCCCACCGTGCGTGCCAGGGTCTCGATAGCCAGGCCCTTGGCTTCACGCAGGCCGCGCAGGTCTGCGAGCGGGCGCAGGTCCTGGTCGATGGCGGTAGAGGCGGCAGGAGAAGAAGCGGGTGTAGGTGGCTGCTGACCGGCAGCTCTTAGCAGTGCCTGGTACTGGTCCCATGGCAACACCGCATATTCGGGTGCGCCATCGCGTGAAATGATCTGAATATCCATGACTGCCCCGTAGGATAAAAACACTTACTAAGTAAGTTCTTTCCTTAGAAGTGTAATCCTAACAGCCGCGAAGGTCGCTGGGGGATCCCCGGCATCATTAGTTTTTTTGTGGGTTTTCCTGGGCCAGCAGCTCAGGCGTTGCAGGGAGGCGCTCAACCACCGCGAGTTTTTCCGGGCGTTGCGCATCCCGCCAGGCGCGAAAGGCGCTCAGTTCGCCGCTCAGGGTCTTCATGACCCATGCCAGCACCGCGATGTCGTCGAACATGCCGAACATCGGGATGAAGTCCGGGATCGCGTCAATCGGGCTCAGAAAGTACATCAACCCCGCCACCACCGAGATCAACGCCTTGGGGCTGATCGCTCGGTATTCGCCGCGCCAGTAAGCCAGGCAAAGGGCTTGGAGCAATTTGAGATCATCCTTGAGCTGGCCCAGGCGATTGCCCTGGCTTGAGCCTTTGGCCGCAACGGCAAACAGCAAGGTCGGCAAACGTCCACGGCCCAGCAGGCGCGCGGCCATGGGCAGAAAGCGGGTGAAATTGAAGGGTGGTTTCATCAGGCACTCCAGTTCCAGGCGAGGTAAAAGGTTATCCACACAAATTGTGGATAACCTTGTGAACAGAGCCTGTTTTATCAGCTGAAAGCCACGGTCTATAAGGCTTACAGTCAGATCGGGCGTTTTTTGCGCACATAAAAAAAACCCAAGATTTCATTGACTTGGCCTGTATGTGCGGCTACCCGTGCTCGAGTCTTACATCAGACTGCGCGCAATGCTGCGGGTTCTATCGGATTTACCCAGAAACAACAACGCCCCGTCGAGACGGGGCGTTGTGTGTTCAGGCGCCGATTACTTCTTGGCGGCTGGTGCAGCAGGTGCGTCAGCAGCTTCTGCCTTGGCTGGGTCCTTGATGCCCAGCAGTTCCAGGTCGAATACCAGCACGGAGTTGGCTGGAATCGCCGGGCTCGGGCTCTGGGCGCCGTAGGCCAGGTCGGACGGGATGTACAGCTCGACCTTCTCGCCAACGTGCATCAGTTGCAGGCCTTCGACCCAACCCGGGATCACGCCGCTGACCGGCAGGTCAATCGGGCTGCCGCGATCCACGGAGCTGTCAAAGGTGGTGCCGTTGGTGAGCTTGCCGGTGTAGTGAACAGTCACCACGTCGGTTGGCTTGGGCTGTGCGCCGTCGGCCTTCTTCACGATCTTGTACTGCAGACCGGAAGCGGTGGTGACGACGCCGTCTTTCTTGGCGTTGTCTTCGAGGAATTTCTTGCCGGCAGCTGCCGACTCTTCGCTCATTTTGGTCATGCGCTCTTCGGCACGCTTTTGCAGCGCGGCGAAGGCTTCAACCAGCTCGTCATCTTTGAGCTTCTGCTCTTTCTTGCCGACAGCATCTTCGATGCCTTGGGCTACCGCTTTGGAGTCCAGGTCATCCATGCCTTCTTGGGCAAGGCTCTTGCCCATGTTCAGGCCGATGCCGTAGGAAGCTTTTTGCGCCGGGGTTTTCAGCTCTACGCTGGTCTGCGAATCACAACCCGCAAGTACCAGGCTAACCAGGGCCACCGCCGCCGCCAACCGATGCTGTTTCATGCTATTTCCTTGTTCATGCGCCAAAAGGGCATTCGAATAAAGTCGCGAGCTTATCAGGCGGCCACGACCAATGGCTACCGGCATGTGAGCAGGAAACTTCTGATAAGTTCACGTGTTTAAAAGCATTTCCATTTATCATGGGGCACCGCGACGGATCGCGGGACCGCCTGCCAGCAGGCTCATCGCTACTTGCCGCACCTGTGGCGCAGTGGCATAACAACGCGACAATTCGACAAGGATAGTTATCTTGCGCACTTTTTCCCGTGTTTTACTCCTGATACTGATCGCCCTGGGCCTGATTCTGGCCGTGGTGCTCTATTACACCCTCAACCCCAAGCTACCGGACTACGTGCCAGTAAAGCAGGTGCACTACCAGGATCAATGGAGTGCCGCTGACCGTCAGACCTACTACTTCACGCCCCAGGGCACCCAGGTAAAGGGCCTGCACTACGATTGGTTCACGGCCCTGGAGCTGCCGTTCTCCGAGCAACGCTTTGCCGCGCCGGAGTACCTGGCGCGCTTTGGTTTTCTGGTCGACCCCAAGCAAGTGCCCACCCCGCAAAACCCTGGCAACCTGCCGGTAGGTTTTGCCCGACACCAGAACGCCGACAGCCAGGTTCAATACCTGGATATCACCTGTGCGGCCTGCCACACCGGTCAATTGCACTTCAAGGGCCAGGCCCTGCGTATCGACGGTGGCTCGGCGCAACACGTGCTGCCCTCCAGCGTACCCACCTTGCGGGGCGGCAGTTTTGGCCAAGCCCTGGTCGCCAGCCTTGCCGCTACGTATTACAACCCGTGGAAGTTCGAGCGCTTCGCCCGCAAAGTCCTGGGTGATCAGTACGATACCCAGCACAATCAGCTGCGCCAGGACTTCAAACAATCGCTGAACCAGTTCCTCAAAGTCGCCTGGAATGATACCCATCGCGGCCTCTATCCCACCGAAGAAGGCCCCGGTCGTACTGACGCCTTCGGGCGCATCGCCAATGCCAGCTTTGGCGACGCTATTTCCCCCGACAATTATCGTGTCGCCAATGCCCCAGTGGACTACCCGCAGTTGTGGGATATCTGGACATTCGACTGGGTGCAGTGGAATGGCTCGGCTCAGCAGCCCATGGCGCGCAATATCGGTGAAGCCCTTGGTGTAGGCGCAACCCTGGCCTTCTTCGACAGTGCCGGCCAACCGCTCCAGGGCGACGCTCGCTACCCGTCCAGCGTACGCGTGCGGGACCTGCACCTGATCGAAGAAACCCTGCAACGCCTCAAGCCGCCAACCTGGCCGGAGGACTTGTTCGGCGCCATCGACAAACCCCTCGCCGCCCAAGGCCGAGCACTCTTCGCCGAAAACTGTGCTGGCTGCCATATACCCGCGGTCACCGAGGAAAATGGCCGCCCGGTGCAGCAGTTGAAAATGCTGCCGGTGGACTACATCGGCACCGACCCCGGCACCGCCAGCAACATTGCCGACCAGCGTTATGACCTCAGCGCCCTGCAATGGGACCCGGCCGAACTGGCCCAACTCAATGTTGAACTACACCCTGCGCCCACCGCGCCACTGGATCTGAAAAAAATGTCCGTGGCCCAGGGGCTGGCCTACGTCACCGCCTTTGTCGAAGAACATGCCTACCGCGCTGCTGGCGTGACCCCGGCCGAGCGCCCGAGCCTGGACGGGTTCGGCCTGCCGATTGGCGTGCGCGAATTGCGTGCCTATAAAGCGCGACCACTGGCAGGCGTATGGGCTACCCCGCCGTTCCTGCACAACGGTTCGGTGCCGACGATCTACCAACTGCTTTCGCCCCAGGACGAACGCAGCACCACCTTCTATAAAGGCACGTTCAACTACGATCCACGCCATCTGGGTTTTGAAACCGCCTCGTTCAAGAATGCCTTCCTGTTCGATACCCGAATCACCGGCAATCACAACAGCGGCCACGAATTCCGCGCAGGCGCGCGGGGCAATGGCGTCATTGGCCGTGGCTTGCTGCCCCAGGAGCGCTGGGCGCTGCTCGAGTACCTCAAAGTACTGGGCGGCCCGCTGGAGCACCAACTGCCATGATTATTCGATCACAAAACAAGGAACGTTCCATGCTCGCTCGTCTCTGGCTGCGTCTCGGCGCTTTTCTCGGCAAGACCCTGTTGTGGCTGGTGGGCGTTGGGCTGTTGGGGTGGCTACTGGCGACCGTATGGTTCGCCTGGCAGCACAGTGGCCCGGTGTCAGCGGATGAACAGATCCCGCCGGGTGAAGCAGCGATGACCCAAGGCATCATCCAGACCGCCGTACGCATCGTTGACCAGCACCGCGAAGGCACTCGCTACCTGCGCGATGCCCATGCCAAGGCCCATGGTTGCGTGAAAGCCGAGGTCAGCGTTCTGGCGGATCTCGACCCGGCCTTGCGCCAGGGGGTGTTCGCAGAGGCGGGCAAGACCTGGCAGGCGACGATGCGCCTGTCCAACGGCAACGCCTACCCGCAATTCGACAGCATCCGCGATGCCCGCGGCATGGCGATCAAGCTATTGGATGTGCCGGGCAAGCAATTGATGGCCGACCAGCAAGCCCGCACCGAGCAGGATTTCGTGATGTTCAGCCACCCGAATTTCTTTGTCAGCGATGTCGCCGAATACGCGCAGAACATCGGCGCGCAAGCGGATGGCAAGAAGGTCCTGGCGTTCTTTCCCAAGCTCGACCCGCGCAGTTGGCAAGTGCGCCACCTGTTTATCGCCCTGGCAACGCTGGCGCCCGCACCGGCCAGCCCGACGCAGACGACTTACTTTTCAGTGTCGCCCTACAAGTTTGGCGCGGCCAACGCCAAGTTTCGCGTCGCGCCCGACCCGCAAAGCTGTCCGGATTATGCGCTGCCCAAACAGAACCAGGCCCTGCCGAACTTCCTGCGCAGCGCCCTCAATCAGCAACTGTCCACCGACCGCGTAGCGGCCTGTTTCGTGCTGCAGATCCAACGGCAGAACCCGCAAAAGTTCATGCCCATCGAAGACACCAGCATCGAATGGAAAGAAAGCGATGCGCCGTATGAAACCGTGGCCAAGGTCAGGATTCCTGCCCAGGATTTCGACACGCCGGCGCAGAACCTGGCCTGCGATAACCAGTCGTTCAACCCTTGGTTCGGTGTGGAAGCACACCGCCCCATCGGCGGCATCAACCGGTTGCGAAAGGCGGTGTATGAAGCGGTCAGCGACTACCGTCACAGCCGCAATACGCCGTAGCGGCCGTTGCGCGTAAAGAGCGCGTAACAATGGGCCCGGCGCCGTAAGGTTTGCGTCGGGTCTATTGAAGCCAGGAAGCCGAGGCCCTAGCGTGATCGTCAACTCAAATCTACGCAGGAAATCACCGTGGAAAGCTCAACTCTCGGCATGCTCGTGCTTTCAATAATTGCAGTGTTCGGCACTGCGTCGTTTATTTTCGAACACTTGGCCGTTCGCCAGACACGCAAGAAAAAACTCAAATAACCCAGCAGTACTCGCCTGGCTTGGGAGTCAGCCGAACCTGTCCGAGGCAGACTTGCCCATACGCTCGAACTCCAACTCAAGATCATCGTCTGCAATAACCCCTGCGCAGTACAAGCGCAGCAGCATGTACAACGGAACAAGCATCCGCCCCGTCTTTTCAATTCGACTTCCTGAACTCTGGGTGACACCAAATTTCGCCCAGAAATCCGCCTGGGTCATCCCTTTTTTCGTTCGAAAAAAAATGACCTCATTCACAAACTTTGAACATCTATACATAAACGCCCAACTCCCGCTCAGAAGAAGGGGATCTTCACATACTCCTTGATATCAGGATACCTATCAACACTTATAGTTTAACGCTTATGCAATCTGCATAAAGCTATGCACTTCGAAGCCGAGGAAGCCAGCATGAAATATCTAATAGACAAACGCGAGAACATATCACCACGTTATCTGGAGGGCATGCATAAACTTCGGGCTTCAATCTTCAAGGATAAAAAAGGCTGGGATGTGTCGATAATTGCCGACATGGAGATAGATGGTTACGACGCCTTGGCCCCCACTTATATGCTGCTGATCGATGATATCAACGAAAACAAAGTGGCGGGCTGCTGGCGTATATTGCCAACCACAGGTCCCTATATGCTCAAAGACACGTTCCCCAACCTGTTGACCACTAAAAAACCTCCGCGTGCCGCCAACATCTGGGAGCTTAGCCGATTTGCCATAAGTGCCAGTGAGCGCGGCGGCTTCGGCTTTTCCAATACCGCCATGAAGGCCATTGGTCACCTCATCAGGCATGCGCACTCGCAGCACGTTGAAAAGCTCATCACCGTTACTTCCGTGGGTGTCGAAAAGATGCTGATGAAAGCGGGGCTGGAGTTGGTCAGACTAGGCCCGCCCCTGACTATCGGCGTAGAACGAGCCATCGCTGTTGAAGTTAACTTGAGCAACAAGACCCTGGACGCAGTCAATGCTATTTGATCTGAGTACTTGACGCCGCTGAAGAGTGAGGCGGGCTACGATGTCGCCAGGGCCGTGCAACTTCAAGCGAACGTGCAAGTTGCAGCAGCAAGGCCTCATTGCCCATCTTTGCGATGAACTGTGTGCCGATGGGAAGTCCTGTTTCGTTCCAGTACAGAGGCACACTCATCGCCGGTTGCCCGCTCATATTGAACGGTGTCGACCACCCCATATATTCCATGACAGTGCGCGAATGTTCTGCAAGGCGATTGCCCAGTCGCAGGGGCCAGTCCATTCCCCATTTACCTAATACTCTACGCGATAGGCGATCCTCCAACGGACTCAAGCGAAACGCTCCCACCTTCGATGCCAACTGGTTGGCTACCGGCGTCACCAGCACATCGTAGTGTTCATGAAAGGCGCTCATGATGCGCCCCTGATGAAGCGCCAACTCTCTCGCCCTGGCGAGATCGACCGCTTTGAGGATATGGCCCTGCCGGGCCAGGGCCCAGGTCCCGCTCTCGAAATCCGCGTAAGTCGCCACGCGATCAAGCATGCGCCCCGCGTTCTGCACCAGGCTCGCCATTTCCCCGCACACCAGGGTCAGCATGGCTTCGCATAATTGATCGGGGGATGCCAAGGGTGGATGGGCTTCAACCACCTCGTGCCCAAGGTCCGTCAACAGCTTCAAACTGCTTTCCAACGCGGCGCGACAGTCGGGACTCAAATCCCCACCCAGAAAAGGCTTGAAGGTGTAAGCAATGCGCAGCCTGCCAGGCGCATCGCCGATACCCGCAAGAAACGATTGAGCCGGTGCGGGCCAACGGTAAGCATCAGCATCATCACTCCCCGCAATCAGGATATCGAGCATGGCAGCACTGTCGCGCACGCTTTTTGAGACCGCGTGTTCAACTACCAGACCCTGCCATAACTCTGAAAAATGCGGCCCGCAGGGAGACCGACCACGTGTTGGCTTGAGGCCGAAAACCCCGCAATGGGAAGCGGGTAGCCGAATTGAGCCACCTCCATCGCTGCCGTGGGCAATCGGGGTCATGCCCGCCGCGACCGCTGCACAGGCACCGCCGCTGGAGCCGCCCGGCGACAGTTCCAAGTTCCAGGGGTTACGTGTGGCACCGGTTGCATCAGACTCGGTATAGGGATGCAAGCCCAACTCCGGCGTCGCGGTTTTACCGACAAAGATCAACCCCGCCTGTCGATAACGCTTGATCGTCTGCGAGTCCTCCCTGGCAACATAGTGCGCGAACAGCCGGGAGCCGTTACGTGTGGGGCAGCCCTGAATTTCCGCAAGCAGGTCCTTGACCAATAGGGGGACGCCGGACAACGGGCCGTCTGCCAATGGCACCTCGCATTGTGCCTTGGCCTCGCGCTCAAGAAGATGCACCACCGCGTTGATCGCGCCATTTCCTGCGTCGATCCGCTGAACGGCGGCGCTCACAAGCTCCAGAGGGGTTACTTCTTTAAGGCGCACCATCTCAGCCAGCGCAATGCCGTCCAACTGGTCGTATTCAGGAAAGTGGAACGCGCTGACCATAAGACCCCTTAATTGAAGGCGTTATCGATAATCCGCATCAGGGCGTGACCAGGCCGGAACGGATGCCGCTGATCACGGCGTGCTGGCGTGATTCAGCATTGAACTTACGCATAAAGTTGGTGACATGGTAATTAACTGTAACTTCTGCACAGGACAGAATTCGCGAAATTTCCCAAGAGGTTTTACCGGCGGCCACCCACTTCAGACATTCCAGCTCACGAGCGGTCAACTTCGGTGGTTTTTCGACCTCCTTTTCAGCAGCACTCTGTATTTTCTGGAACGATTCGATCAGATAATCACGCATCAAGGCAAATTGTGGCAGCCCCTTGGAACGAATGACGTCGGCCGGTGACTTCTCATCCGTAATAAAGTTCAACATTCCGAACTCTCCGCGCGGCCCATGGATGGGCATACACAGCCCTGAACAAACACCACTGGCACTCGCAGCCTCATACAATTGCTGTTCGGGCTTGTTAATAAAATTTTCCTTTGTCCAGACCAACGGCAATGAACTGTTCAAGCAATGAAACACAACAGGGTCGACTTCGTAATAGGCATTCGCGTCATAGATACTGCGCCATGACCTGGAATAATTACTGATGATGGTCGAAGAGCTGAAAGGCGTACTGATCGTGGGCTTAACCCCAAACAGCACCGAAGAAAATCCATACTCTTTCGCCAAGGCAAACAGCACTTTACTCCAGGCCTCCAGCGTCTCACACATCAGAATGTCTTCAAGCATCTTAACCTCCTTGTTATATGGGGACTATTAGTGGCCGCCCCACATTGAATGGCCACTATTCGAAGAGCAACGCTCACCTTGCCAGGCAGGTTGGATCCAATCCACTTCAAGAAGTAAGTTAACGAAAAAACATAGATTGTCAAATTAAACAAAAGTCATAATGGCGCGCATTAAGTCCCGTGACGAATGGTTCAATCGCGCCTGTCAAGATAGTGCATAAGTGTGTTATGGAAGTGCCGTATCCTGGATTCATGAAGATCGCTCAATACCAGCGGGTCATTGCTCAAGGCTTGCAGGCCCGCACGCATATTCTTGATATTGTCCATGTCCTGATCGTATACATAGCCTAACCAGTCAGGCAGTACACCGGCGTGCTCATAGGTGTCGTCCGGCCCCATTTCCACGGTCGCTGCAGGCTCGGGCCGCTGCGCGCCCTTGGGTATGTCGACCAAGTAGAAAAGATCGAAGATGCAGCTGTTATGGTCGTTTTGGTTGGGGCGAAAACGCAGCACGGGCGGCAGAGAAATGCCGCGAAAGAAGATCATATTCGGGAACAGCGAATACTGCAGTACATCGACGGCTTCAGCGTCAGACAACCCACTGACATCCCTGCCACTGGCCAACCCGTATTGCAAACGCATCACACTGGCCATGTAGCGCCTTGCTGTCATGCCGGCCTGAAGGTGAGGGGCGTAGGGGCCGCTTTTCCCATTGAGTACGTTGCGATGAAATTGATCCATGATCGCCTGTTCGGACAGCGGCTCATGATCCTCGCAGACCGATAGCCCGACCGCGTGAAAACTGCGGCTCACATGACGCTCATCGGGTCGAACATCGTATTGCAGGGTATCGCTCAGATGGGCCCATGTATGCCCGTGCGTCTCGGGGGCATGCAACCCTTCCATGAAGGACTCCATGACGTTTTTCCAGTTCGCCGGGAGTATGTGCCGGCTGTGCCCCGCAATGTACTTGCCCTCATACTGATTGATGGCCAACTCACCGGGCAGGCTCTCCATATAATCGGCCAAAGGCTCGCAGGCAGGATCCATATTGATGAAAATGAAACCGCCCCAGGTGTCTGTCTTGACCTCCAGCAAACGGCGACCCTCCCAGTCAAGGTGGGCAAAATCCCATGCCGCCGGTATGCGCTTGAGGGTGCCATCCAGGTCCCAGGCAAATCCGTGATAGGGGCAACGCAGTTCTCGCACGCTCGAATCGCCCGAGCACAGGCGCCGGCCACGGTGACGACAACTGTTGTAGTAGGCCTTGATTTCCAGTGCTTCGTTACGAACGAGGATGAAGGATAACTCGCCGATCTCGTAGAGCGTCAAATCCCCCGCCTCTGGAATTTGTTCCTCCCGCGCAGCCATCTGCCAAACTCGAGACCACATCCGATCCATTTCCAGTTGATGAAAACCGGCAGACAGATAGGCGTCGCGATCAACCTCCATCCTGTACCGGCCTGCGGGAAAATGCTCCCGCATATCGGCCGGGACACTGCTCTGATCGTCGCGTGCCAGGACCTCTTGATAATCGATGGGCATGGACAAGTCCGCGACGTGCTCGATCAATTTGCTTTTCATCTTCCCTCCTTTGATGCCGTGTGGATGAGCAGGCTGGACTTATGCATCCGCCTGGGAACCCGGCATCACCGGGCTGAGGTTCTTGATATACGCCGTCACCACCCCCAACAACCCCAGGTGGTTATACAAACCAAAATGATCCATGCCAGCGATTTCCGAATAGTCAGCACCCTCATGCAGTTCGATAAAGCGCTTTGACTCATGGGGGCTCACAGCTTCATCACAGGTGCCGGCGATGACATGGCACGGCACCCCGAGTTGCTCATCCTGCAGCGGGTACTCGCCGACTTGCAGCGCGGTAATAGCCCGACTATAGCAATACAGCGACTCCGCGGATTCAAAGGGCAGGCTCGTCAGGTGGATAAGGTTCGGATCCGTCGCGTCGAGGATCTCGCTGGATTGGCGGCTCTGTGTCGCACTCTCGGTATTCTCACTGCCGGAGCGCGCAAAAAACGACGCGTGAAAGCGCTCTGCCTGGCTACGCGACTGTGAAATAAGCGGCAACACCTGCCGCAGGTTGCGCATGAAAGCGGTCTCCTCTTCCTCTGCGCTCACCAGACCATACGCGCCACTGATAAGCGTCAGGCTCGCGACTTCTTTCAACTTGCGGGCGTGATAGGCGATGTAGGCCCCCGAACACCAGCCGATCAGATGTGCTTTTTCTATATTGAAGTAATCAAAAATCCGCTGCAGGTCGCCGATATGCGCCGCAACACTGACGTCAATGGTGTCGATATCATCCACGGGGCTGGGGATACCGCGGCTTTCCCAGGTAACAAAGCGGAAGTCATCTTCCAGGGCCTCCCTGAGGCGGTTGGCCAGTTCCAAAGGCATGCCGACTGCGTTGATGAAGACCACGGTTTCCTTGCGCTTGTCCGCCGAGGCATAGACATTGAGGGGCACCCGGTCTTGTGTATCGATCACGTATTGACGCAAGAGGTCAGGTTTGCGTTGGCTCAGCGCCACCACCCCACCCTTGATGTAGCCCTCGACGTCTGCAATCGTCAGCGCACAGCCGCCTCCATCGGCCCGAAGAAAGGTCTTGGTGTTGTGGATGTAGGGGTTGTAAAACACGGTTTTACGGGCCAGCAGTTTCTCGATGGCCGAGGGGTTTTCCAGCCCGCTTTCATCGATCTGCAAACCACTGAGCTCAATGGCCCGGGAAATAATATCGAGCAACACGCGCACTTCGATATTGGTCGACGACGTGGCGTGGAAGATGCCCCGCGGGCAACTCGCCAGATTGTCGTACACCCGCATGATGTCCTGGCACACCTGATCTACTGGCACCAGGTTGACCCTGGCGTGGGGCTTACCCGACAGGCGCACGGTTTGTTCAGTGTTGCGCATGGCGCGCTTGAGGCGGTTGACCTCCCTCAGGAACCCATACAGGCCAGTGGTGCTGCCACCTGCGGATTGAGTGGCCTGCGGACCGATAACAATCGACGGTCGGATAATCACCAACTCAATTCCACTGGCAGTGCACAGGCGGTCAATCAAGTGCTCGGCCGCACATTTGGTTTCTTCGTAATAGTTATTGAATTCAGTGCTCTGGTGCAGGCATTCCTCCACCTCACCCGAACCAACGCCTGCGGTATAAGCAGTCGAGATATAGAAAAACGTCTGGCAGCCCAACGCCTGTGCTGCATGGAACGCATGGGTCAGGCCGTTGATATTGTGCTCATAGATAATGTCGCGGTTCTTTTCTTCGAAATTGAGCGATGAAGCAAAGTGCAGGAAGACCGCCTGCTCCGAGGCCTGCGCCCGGGACTGAGCGATATCCATCCCCGCCAACGGCTGGGTGATATCGGCGCGCCGGGCTTTCAAGCCGGCAAAAGAGAGTCGCGCGTCAGTGGCAGGATAATGCTGGCCCGCCGAGAGCACCGCATCGCGGATACGATGTCGGCACTCATTGTCGTCGCGCCCCCTGACCAGGCAGGTCACATCGAACTCACCGGTGAGCAAATGCCGATAGATAAAATGGCTTCCCAGAAAACCAGTGCCGCCGGTCACATAGAGCTTTTTCATGTCGCCTTCCTCAAACGGTAAATGACGGGCCTGCTCAGGCCGGTTCATGGGCCTGTTGCAAAGCCATCTGGCGCAATTGATTTTTGGCAATCTTGCGCAAGCCGGCACGGGGAAAATCTTCCAGGAAAATAATTTCGCGAGGCCGCTTGAAGTCGGCCAGGCGCTCGCGGCAGGCCTGTTCGATATGCCGCCTGGCGAGCGCCTGGTCCTCACGACCTCTAGCGTTGAGCACGGCAAACAACACCGGTGTTTCCGTCAACAAGGGATCGGGGCGCGACACTACCGCCACTTCGCTGATCATGGCGCTGGCGTACGCAGCGAACTCAATCTCCGAAGCCGATACGTTTTCCCCGCCCACCTTGATGATGTCTTTCAAGCGCACATCAAAAAACAGCACGCCCTCGGTAGTCTCGAAAAAGCGGTCGCCGGTGATGTACCAACCGTCCTCTGTGAAGGCGTCGCGGGTTTCGCCAGGCTTGTTGAGATAGCCCAGAAACAGATTCTTGCCGGGTTGCGCGTTGAACTGCAGATCGGCACTGATTCGCGCATTGAACGGCCCGGCATTCGTGACGGGATCGGTCAACCGATAGCGGTAGCCACTCACTGGCTTGCCAATCGAATAATTGAGGTCCGCGCTGTGCTGCTCGCTCGTCACACTGCCAATGGCAAACAGCTCAGTCATGCCCCACCACCCTACGGTCTTCACACCAAACAGCGCCTCCACGTCGGTGTTGCGGCTGGGAAAGCCCCAAAACCTGAAGCTGTGTCGAACCGGTTTCTCCAGGGCTGCCAGGGCATGACAAACGAACGGCAGGATCGCGGCCCATGTGCATTCAAAGTGTGCCGCATCGCTCCAGAAGCGTTGGGGGCTGAACACCCGCCGCAGCACCATGGCGGCTCCCGAAAACAATGAGGTGAGCACTTGATAGGAAAAAGCCATGGTGTGGCAGAGCGGAAAAAACACCAGCGTCACATCGTTTTCGGTGACCTGCAGGTGCTCGATATTGGACTGCGCTGACCACACCAGGTGCGCGTGGGAGATGACGACGCCCTTGGGCTGGCTGGTAGTGCCCGACGTATAGAGGATCAGCGCTGGATGATCGCCTGCGACGCACGCCATGCCGACGCAGGCCCCCCGCATGGAGACGAGCTCATCGATGCCAGGAAAAACGGAGCACTCGCCGGTGTCCTCGTCCGAGGCTGCCACCACTACCATGGAAGTATGCAGGTCGCCGGCAAACAACCCCAGGTCATTGAGTGAGGTGACGACCATCTTCGGCGCAGCATCGCTGACGATGTAGCGCATTTCTTCCTGACTGAGGCGATTACCCACTACTACAGCGGTCGCTCCGAGATAGGCGCAGGCGAATACCAGGATCAAGGCATGGGCTTCGACATCGAGGCACAGCACGATTCGATCGTCACGCTTGATACCCAGCCCGGCCAAGGCCACCGCTGCGTTGCTGATAGCTTGATGAAGCTGGGCATAGGACAGCTTCGCGGCACTGCCCAGATCCGGTAAGTGCAGCGCGGTACGCTGGGCATGCCGATCGCACACCTGCGCTAATGCCAGGCATACATTTGCACCGACGCCAGGGGTCAACTGTTCCATCTCACATTCCCTTGCCATACCAAAAATAGAAGACGCACATTGCCAGCCGCGGTGCCAGGCGAAGCAGGCTCACGTACCGCACTCCGGCCTGGCCTGTGCGCGTTGCTCGATCATCACGTCGCTGTCGATCAGATGCACCTTGTAGGTCGTCAGTGCGCAGCGGGTATGCGGCCCCAACGCCTCGCCCGTCTCCAGGTCGAACCTGGCGCCGTGGTGCGGGCAAATCAGTTGGCCGCGCCGGATCAAGGCGCCGTCCATCGTCTTACCCTGATGCGGGCAGCGGTTTTCCACGGCATAGACCGCCTGCCTGGCCTGGCAAAGCAATATCGCCTGCCCTTCTACTTGAACAGCCAGCGTGCCGCCTTCCTCCAGCGCATCCCGCTTCGCGGCGAACTGACAAGCGGGCGGATGCTCTACCAACGGCGACGACGCCTTCACGACCTCACTGCTCACGTTGGGCGAACCACTGGACGATCTGGTCGATACTGCAACCGTAGAGGCCAACTGCATCCTTTTGCGCAACGGTGACCTGGCTGACACGCTCAAGCTGCGCGAACAGTGCCATCATGGTCAGCGAGTTGATTTTCAATCGAGTCTCGATCAGTGGCACATGTGGCTCGACCGTCACGGCTCGGCCCAGGGTGGCCTGCAACGCGTCCTGGACGGTCTGGCGAGTGATCTGCATCTACGCCTCCTGTGGATGCCGGCGACCCGGGCATCGGTGCGGATTGGATTTTTATATTCCCCATCTTCCTGGCGGCCATCAACCTATAAGCCTTATGGGGAGACATCTTCCCGCGCCCATGAAAAACTTACCGCACGCGGGCTTTCAGTCTTCAACTGGCCAATAGCGTTGACGGGCGAACGGATACGTGGGCAATGACAGTTTCTGTGCCTTTACCAAGCGGTAATAATCCAGCCAATCAAAGCTGATTCCGGCCTGCACAACGTCGCAGGCAAAGCGTTCCACGTCAGCGAACGTCAGCATTTCCTCGGCCAGATGCACGCAGCGCCCGGACGATGGCACGGTTACAGCCCAGGCCTGGCGGCTGACGACGAGCACTGCAACCTGGGCCGAATCAGGCCAGCCAGGGGAAGCAAGCTGGGCGGCGCCCTGCCCCTCCTGCACAAACGCGCTCAACCACTCAGGGCTAGCGTCTAGTGCCGACGATGCGCCGCACCCGAGCTGCAGACAGCGGTTGATCCAGTGGCCGTAACCCCTGTCGATCACGGCCTCGAACACCATCCCCCAGCGCACCAACTGTTGATACAGCGCCACTTCGAACGCCAGTTCGGCGCAGCGAGCCGCCGCTTCAACGGTCTGTGGCGTACTGGAGAGACGGCCCAGGCACTCTGCGTAATCATCGGCCATGCGCTGGTATCTCGGCGCCGCCAGCCATGCCTGCCGACTGGCATCGTCAAGGTGCTGCGGCTGCTCGCACAGGTAATACACCAGGCGCGGCGTGAACGTCGCCGGCGCATCCAGCACGCTGTGTGCGGCCTCTTCAAAAAACCTGTCCACGTCTATGCCTGCTTTCAACACACCAGCGAACCGCTCGCGATGTGCGCTGCGGCTGATGTTTATGGTATGCGCCAGCGCCAGACGATCAATTGGCCCGCTGTCACGGACGAAATGGGCGAACCGCAGCAGGTATTGGCGTAGTTGCTCTCGCGTTGCGGCAGACAGACAAATCGGCACGTCCACCGCTGCGTCGGTCCCGCGCACCAGAGCTGGCGCAACGGACTGCAGCACGCTGAACACATTGGTGCCGCCGATCCCCAGGCAATTGATCGCTGCCAACCGCGCAGTGTCGGCGGGTTGCTCCAGCGCCTGCGACCACACCCGGGTGTCCTGGCTGACCCGGAACGGCGAATGCTCGAAATCGATGCGCGGATTGGGCGTGGTGAAATTGAGTGAAGGCACCAGGGTGTCGTGCTTTAGCATCAACGCCACTTTGATCAGGCTGGCGATGCCGGCTGCCTGTTCAAGGTGACCAATATTGGATTTGACACTGCCTATCGCACAAAAACCGTGGTCCTGGGTATCCAGGCGGAAGGCTTTTTCAAGCGCCTTGATTTCCAGAGGGTCGCCCAGGCTGGTGGCGGTACCATGACACTCCACATAACTGATCTGCCGCGCATTGGCGCGCGCCAGCGTGATCGCCCGCACCATGGCTTTGGCCTGCCCTGGCACACTGGTGGCGGTGTAGCCGATTTTCATCGCCCCATCATTGTTGACATGGCTGGATTTGATCAGCGCATACACATGATCACCATCGCGTATCGCGTCGGCGTGGCGGCGCACGATGACGCTCGCCACGCCGCTGCCGAACAACGTGCCGCTGGCATCACTGGAAAACGGACAGCAACGACCGTCGCGAGACAATAACGGGCTCTGTCCGAGGGGATAACCGGTATGGTGTGGAATACGAATGGCGGCTGCCCCCACCAGCGCAGTGTCGACCTCCCCCAGGCGCAGAGCGTTGCAGGCCAGGTGCAACGCCACCAGCGAACTTGAACACGCGGTCTGCACGGTCATGCTCGGGCCTGTCAGGTTGAGCTTGAAGGACAGGCGCGTGGCGAGAAAATCCTTGTCGTTACCCTGGTGAACCAGGCTGGCGGTTTCATGATGCAAGGGGTCGAGACGGTCACCAAACTGATGCAAATAGCTGGTGGTGATGCCCCCCATGCATGCATAGACACCCGTCACGCCGGCTTGAGCCGCCTTGACATGCCCGGCATCCTCAAGCGCCTCATACCCCACCTCCAGCAACAGTCGATGCTGCGGATCGAGCAATATGGCCTCGCGCGCGGAAACCCCGAAGAACCGCGCATCGAACCATTCGATGCCTTCAAGCACCGGGCTGCGCCGGATATAACCAGGCTCGCTCCATTGCTCGCGGGTGACACCCGCCGCGCTCAGTTGCTGATCGTCAAGGTCAACGATCGACTCGCGGCCCTGGCGCAGGTTCTCCCAGAACACTCGCTGGTCAGGTGCACCCGGAAAGCGGCATGCCAACCCGACAACGGCCAGGTCGCCCAGATGGCTCTCTAGGGCCTGGCTCACAGTTGGCGCAGATCACGCAGTTGGGCGTCCAGCGGGTCCGGACTCGGCCCCGGCACACCCTGTTGCGCATACGCTCGACACAAGTCCGCCACGGTCACGATGCTGGTGATCGCCACGGCATCGGCGAAGGGGTCTGTTCCATAAACCGCTTCCAGGTTGCTGATCAGCGTCGCCAGGTCCAGGGAGCTCAGGCCCAAGTCGCTGAAGCGGCTGTCAATTTCCACCGCCACCAAAGGCCCACCCTTCGCCCCCAGAACCTGAGCGATCTGGTGCTCTACTTGATCGAATACTTGATCCATGACTTGATGATTCAGCATGTGAAACCTCCATCGACTGCGATGTTTTGACCGGTGACAAAGGTGCCCCGGTCTACCAGGTACAGGATCAGATCCGCGACTTCCTGCTGGGTACCCAGACGCCCCAACGGTGTGCGGCGCTCGATCCTGCTGAGTGTCTGGGGGCTCAGGTCCTTGACCATGTCACTGGAAAAGTAGCCAGGCGAAACCGAGTTGACGCGAATGCCCCGTGGGCCCAGCTCCTTGGCCAGGCTGCGGGTCAAGCCATCCATCGCGGCCTTGGTTGCGCTGTAAACCGTCAGGCCGGAATGACCCCGCAGGGCATTGATAGATGACACATTCACCACGCTGCCCGCGCCACGCTTGAGCAGCTTGGCCGTGACCAGCTTGGTCAGGTACAACTGGCCCTTGAGGTTGATATCAAGCGCACTGTCGATGTCCGCCACGCGCATCGTGCTGAGGATGCCTTCAACACCGGTGGCGGCATTGTTGACGAGCCCGTCGAGGCCACCGAAGCGCTTTTCCACCTGCTGGACGAAGGCGGTGAGCGCTGAGTAGTCGGTGCAGTCCAGTGCCTGCCAATGAAAGTCGGCACGCTCGCTCAACTCCGTGACAGCCGGAGACTCTCGACGACTGAAGGTCGCGACGTTATAGCCTGCCTCCAGGAAACATCGGACCGTCGTCAATCCCAGGCCCTGGCTACCGCCACTGACAATGATGGTGCCCTTTACCGCAGATGGAGCGCTGTCATGGCGAGTGTGTAAAGCGTCAGAAACTGCATCAGTCATTGCGAGGCCACCTTGATTTTCTTGAATCGATCGCTGTGCAGGCGCCCGGTCACAAATTCGATATGACGCGGCACCTTGAAATCTTCCAACCCTTGCTGGCAATGCAGCATGATCTGGCGCTTGGCGTCGTCGGTGTCCAACTCACCCTCCAGAACGACCGTGGCGGCCACGATCTGCCCGGTGACCGGACTCTTGCGCCCCCATACCACGGCATCCTTGACGAAGGGGAGGCTCAACAGCCGACTCTCGACTTCTACCGGCAGCACTTTGAGCCCTCCCACATTGATCAGGCTTTCTCCACGCCCGAGGATGCGGAAATAATCGCCACGGGTTTCAACCAGATCCCCCGTGCATAGCCAGCCCTCCTGATCGATCACCGACGGCGCGTTCAGATAGCCGAGCATCGCGGTGCGGGTCTTGATCCACAGAATCTGATCAACCACCTTCACCTGCACATCGTCAGTGGCAATTTGAATCCACAGCGAGTCACTCGACTCCGAGCGCGTGGAGAGGATGCCCAGCTCGCTCATGCCATAGGTCTGCTTGAAACGCACAGCCGGGAACACCTCGTTCAGCGCGGCCAGGGTCGATTCGGGCATGGTCTCGGTGCCGTAGGTCACCAGTTCCAGGCTGGAAAGATCGTAGGTCTCGTACGCCCGTCCCCATAGCAGCATGTTGAGAAATGTAGGGGTGGCGGGAAGGAGCTGGATCCGGTGTTCAGCAATCTGCCGGCAAATGCTCACGGCGTCGCGGGAATCGAGCTTGACCAGTGTCGAGCCGCTGAATAAACAGTGCAGCAACGTATTGAAACCGCCGATATGGTCCAGCAACAGGAATGCAGCCGTGGTACGAGGCCTTGAGCGCGGCGCATCGCGGTATTTGGCAAAAAGCCTTTCGAGGCTGAGCAGGATGGCCTTGGGCTCGCCGCTGCTGCCTGAACTGAGCAATATCAGACCGGCTTCTCGGCGATCGAACAGGCCTGCCACCAACTCGTGGGTGGGCAACTGTGTGGTTAACGCCTGCAGATCGCCGGAGTGATCGGCGTCGATGATCCAACTGGCCCCTGTCGTACGTGCCACCGCCGCGCAGCGTTCAGACGAACTGCGATTGAGTGGCACCACCACGCAATGCCGGGTGTACAAGGCCAGAATCGCCCCCACCATCGCGCAGCTATAATCACCATTGATGATTACCGTGCAGCACGCGATGTTCTGGTGCGCCAGAAGCGCCTGCCAGGACATCATCGCTTGCCCTATGGCGTTGAAGGAGGACTGCTGCCCATCGGCGATCAGCGCAATGCCGTCGCCGAACGAAGCCAGGCGGTCGCTGATCCAATTACGTTCCTCTCTCATGTCTGCCTGTGCTCCTGTTGCTGTTTGCCAAAACACCGCACGAACGCTCAAGGCGATGCGCGAGCCATCCTGGCCGACAACCCGACCAGCCCTCCAATCAGTAACCGCGCCAGCCTGGCCAACCTTCCGGGAGCGCGAAAGCCCCAGATGGCATCCATCCAGGCGGGCAATTGCAGCAACTCCACCGACAGCCCAGCGCGGCTGCGCAGGTACACCACGTGGGATAACCCACCGCCAACCGGCGGCGTGCTTGAGCTGAAGCCTTCACGCAGCACGCGTCGGTAAAGGGCATTGAAGTGGCTTGGGCGGCGTACGCCCAGGGCGACATTCATCAGTCCGGGTTCATTGAGTGGTCGTACGGCGCCCACGCCTTGGCGGTGCACCAGTTCGATCCAGTGCTCACCCGCATCCAGGGCGCAGCGCGGCGTGTCGCAGCTGACCGTGGCCGAGGGCTGGCACGCCGACAGCGGCAGCCCCAGCGCCCGATGAAAATAATCCACGGCGTCCTCCAGATCTTCGACCACCAGCCGTACGCCGATAATGCGCCCGACCGCGCCGCCAGCCTCAGCCTCCACCAGTTGCACCGGTACGCCATCGGGGTCGCGCAGCACTGTGCCGGCGAGGTCGACGGGTATACCGGCCGCCTGCAAGCGCGCCACGGCGGCGTCTATATCGGCTACCGCGACAAACAAGCGCTCGTAGCCGCTGCGTGTGCGCGTTGCCGCCGGCAACCGGCACGGTTGGCTGAACTCGAAGAATTCAAGCTGAAAAAATGCCTGTGCGTCAGCCATCCAGTAATTGACGCCCTGCACCACCGTCATCTCGAACAGTCGGGCAGCCATGGGTCCGCGAACCTGAAAACTGCCGGTGGCACGCAAACCCAACAACGCGGCATAAAACTGCATGCTGGTGGTGGCGTCGGCGGAGCAGATTGCGACCTGGCACAATCGCGGTGGCGCAAGTTCGGACCTGCTCACGGGCGATTCCGTGGCGTAAAGGAAATGGCAAATCGCTCGCTCAAGCCTGCGGCGGGGTTGGAGAAATCCATCTTGATATCGCTGAGCTTGCACGCCGGGCGCAAATCGGTGTGATACAAAAACAGCGCCAGGTTCAACGACAACAGGATATTGGCCAGCCCCGCCCCGATGCAGGTGTGCGGCCCACGACCGAAGGGTGCCCAGGCGCCGCTGGCGCGGTGTTCAAGCCGCGGCTCTTCATAGCGAGTGATGTCGAAGACCTGAGGGTTCTTGAACCACGCAGGATCCGTGTGGTTGGCAGTGGTGAATAGAATGATGTCCTGCCCTTTGTCGATCGAGTAACCCTGGAACTCGAAGTCTTTCGCTGCCGTACGGCGCACGGCGTAGGCCGTTGGATAAAGACGCATCACCTCGCGGATGAAGTTCTTCAGGGTCTCCATGTTTTCCAGGCCATCAGCGTCCGGCAATCCCTGGCTGAAACAGGCATCCACTTCATCACGCAACGCCTGGTGCAAGTGCGGCTGCTTGAAAAGCTCCAGCAACATGAAGCTCAAGGTGGCACCGACGGTGTCGATGCCTGCCAGGTAGGAGATGATGGCGTGGTTGCGCATATCTCCTGGGGTAAACCACTGGGGCTGGACCATCTGCCCTTTTTCCTTGAGCGTCTGGAAGTAACCCTGGGTTTGCTCCTGGGTCCGTTCCGACTCGATAATCCGGTCGGCCAGCGCCTGCACCTGCTTTTTCGCCGCCCGGTAACCCGGCAGGCGCAACGCCAGCCGCGGCCACTTTTTCAGGGCACAAACGTTCATGGCGGTATTCTGATACCGCATCAGCGCCTCGACTTCATCCGGCGTGGGTTGATAACCCTGCAGTGATCCACCAATCTGCTGCGACAGCACATGCCGAAACAGCGCCGACACCTTTTGATCAACGCCGTAGCGCGCTTGCAGGGTATCCGTGAAGATCTGCGCAAGCATGGGAATGCGCTCGTTGAACGCCGACTTGGAGAACAGCGGCTTCATCAGGTTGCGCTGGAAGCGATGGGCATCACCATCCACGCCGATGAACGAATGCGGGCATTGCATCTCTTGCAAGGTCGCTTCCCAGAACCCGCTTGAGACAAAGCAATCCTTGCCCTTGTCCGCCACGAATCGGTTCGCCTCCATGCCGGCCAATACCACGAAGTTCATATGCGCGGCCTTGACCCGGTAGACATCGCCATAGGTACTGCGCGTGGTTTGCAAGAAGCCCAGGGGGTTGCGGATCAAGGCAAGCGCACTGCCGAGCAGTGGCCAGCCCTTGACCACGGGAAGCTGGCGGTTGCCGGCCCCACTCGAGACCTCTCTTTCCCACGATGTCATCGTTGCTCTCCCGGATGGCGTTTGGTCTATGCATTGCCGCGCCCTGCCTGCGACACATCAGTGCCCAGCGAAAAAAGCATAACCAAAAGCGGCGCGATCCAAACCTATAAGCACTGATAGGTAAATTAGCCGAGGTCGATCTCGGGTGTGGCGCAGATGCCCGGCAGCCTCCATGGCGGCGTCACCGTGTGGGGGGCCGCTTGGCGCCGACACAGGCAGGCCAGGTCGAGGGTACGCACGCGGGGAATGACTTCCTGCACGCGCAGGCAAAACCTGGCCCGAGGCGATTCATGACAGGCAGCCACAGCCAGGCAGTAGCGCGCCAGCAGCAGTGTTGACCAGAATTGCCAATGCCGGGCGTCGGTTGTCGGTGGGTTGAATTGAAGGGAATGCCCGCAGCTTGGCCCCAGCCGGAAGGCAAAGCTGTCGAGCGGTACAGCAAGACCTTCGCCGCGGGCCTTTATGTAGGCTTCCTTGAGTGTCCATATCTCGAAAAATCGCTGCGCACGGTGCGCTGCGCCACACTGCTGCAGGTCGTGGCGCTCGGCGGCCGCAAAGAACGTATCGGCCACCGAAACGCCGTCGCCCTGGCGCTGCAGGTCTTCAACATCGATGCCGATTGCCTGTCGCGACACGGCCATGACGATCAAGCCATCGGTATGGGAAACATTGAAGTGCAGGGACTGCGAGGGGTCCAACACCGGATCGATACACGGCTTGCCGTGATCGTTGTAGGCAAAGCACCAGTGCTGCGGGGGAATACCGGGGCGATACATCGACAACACATGACGCACAAGCGCCCGGGTAACCAGGTACTGATGGCGATGTCGGGCAAAATGAAATTGCGCCATCCGCTGGCGCTCACTGTCACTGAGCACCGCGGCATATTCGGCCAACAGGTCAGCCGCGACGATCAACTCATCACGACAGACCCACAACTGGATATCGCCCGGTGGTAACGGCCACTCACGATCCATCGTGACTCCAGCGGCACCACCTGGTGCCGCTCGACAGCGCGGCACCAGGTCGGCATTGCCTCAGGCCAGTACGCTACGGCGCAGTTGAATACGCACAGGGTCGCCCTCGGGCAGCTCGACTTCGTCCACTGCCAGCGGCGCCTCAAGATCGCTGCGCAACAAGCTCTGGACCAGTAACTGGCTCTTGAGCCAGTCCTCGTGGTGCACCAGGATCTCATCGACATAGGCACCGCCGAGCACGGCGATGTCGACTTTTTCGGTGTAGCCCAGCTTGGCTTTCTTGCGCAGGTCTTGCAGCCTGCGGTTGAGCTCACGTACGGCGCCTTCGCGCTTGAGCGAGGCATCGATGTCCAAGTCCAGCCAGACCACCATGTTCTCGACAATCCCGACGTTATTGAGCGTGTCACGCACGGTCAGGCGACGCTCGAACTCGTGGGGCTGGATCGTCTGCCCTGCGGCAACCAGCCCCCCCTGTTCATCGATTACATACTCTCCAGCCTTCACCGCTGTGGTGACCGCCTTCATCGCCGGGCCCAGTCGCTTGCCGAGCAAGGAGAAGATCAATACCACCACGGGCTGCGCCCACTCGTCGGCATCGGCGGCCCACTGGACCTGCTTGACGTTGAGTTCCTCCTCGAGGAACTGTGCATAGCGCTCCAGTACGGCCTGTTCGATACCCGCGACGCGAATGCTGCGCAACGGAAACTTCTGCGAAACCCCATTGGTTTCGCGCACATTGCGCACGCTGGCGATCAAGTTACGCAGGCTGCTCATCTCATCGGCCAGCTCGTACGACAGGTACTGGCGATCGATGCTCGGCCAGTCTTGCAGGTGCACAGAGTCGGCATACCCCAGTTCGGTGTAGACCGCCTCAGCCAGAAACGGCATGAAGGGCGCCAGCAGACGAGCAAAATTAGATAACGCGTAGTGCAGCACTTCATAGCACTGGCGCTTGTCGTCATCCAGGCCATCGCGCCAGATGCGTGCCTTGTTCAAGCGCAGGTACCAGGTACTCAAGACGTTGATGAACACTTCGATACGCGAATAGATCTTGGAAAAATCCAGAGACTCCATCCACATCTTGATATCCGATTCCAGCGCCGCCAACTCATGCAACAAGTAGTGGTCCAGGACATTGTCCAGGGGCTGGCCAAGGTCGCCGGAAGGACTGAACTGGTCGATTTCGGTGAACGTTTTATAGAACTGCAGGCAATTCCAGAACAGCAGATGGTAGCGGCGCACCACGTCGCGCACCGACTCTTCACTGAACTTGATGTCCTCTCCCTTGCAGACCGGCGATGCCAGCAAGGCCACGCGCAAGGCGTCCGAACCGTGGGTCTGCATGAGATCCATCGGGTTGGGGTAGTTCTTCAGGCGCTTGGACATCTTGCGACCGTCCTTGGCCAGAATCACCCCGTGGCACATGGCGTTCTTGAAGGGGTTCTGCTCGAAACAGCCGGTGGAGATGACCATCATCGTGTAGAACCAACCGCGGGTCTGCGCAAGGTACTCGACGATGAAGTCGGCAGGGAAAGTCTGTTCGAACTCCTGCTTGTTTTCGAACGGGTAGTGCCGACTGGCGAACGGCATTGCGCCCGATTCGAACCAGCAATCGAAAACACCGGTCACCCGACTCATGGTGCCCTCGCAGCACTGGCAGGCGAAACGATGCTCGTCGATATGAGGCACATGCAGGTCTTCGACCTTGCGCCCGGAACGCGCTTCGATCTGCGCGATGCTGCCCATCACCTCGACGGTGCCGCACTGGTCACAGCGCCATACCGGGATGGGCGCACCCCAGAAACGGTTGCGTGACACCGCCCAATCGCGGGCATTACGGATCCAGTCCCCGAAGCGCCCTTCCTTCACATGCTCGGGCACCCAGTTGACCTGGCTGTTGTTTTCCACCAACTGCTCGCGCAGCGCCGACGCGCGGATGAACCAGGACTCTACCGCGCGATAGATCAGAGGGTTATCGCAACGCCAGCAGTGTGGATAGTTGTGTTCGATCTGTTCTTGCTTGAACAGCAAGCCACTGCTCTTCAGATCTGCAAGGATGCGCGGCGTGGCCTCGAAAATATTCTGCCCGGCATACTGCGCCACCGCATCGGAAAAGGTACCGTCGTCGCGAACAGGGTTAGGTGCAGGCAACTCGTATTGCTGCCCGAGCAAGGCGTCGTCCTCACCGAACGCAGGGGCAATGTGGACAATGCCAGAGCCATCGCCCATCTGTACGAAGTCGGCGGTGACCACGCGATGGGCCGAGGCATCGATCACCTCGCCGACCACCGGCAGATAACGCAGCCCAGCCAGCTCTGCGCCGGTACAGCGTTCCAGGATCACCGGCTCATCGAACAAGCCGCCCAGGCAACCTTCGGCCAGCCATAGGCGCTCTTCGCCGTGCTCGATGCACACATAGTTTTCATCGGCGGCCACGGCCAGTGCGACGTTGGCAGGCAACGTCCAGGGTGTGGTGGTCCATGCCAGGAAGAAAGTGTCCGGGCGATCTTGTTGCCTGAACTTGACATAGGCGGACATATCGCGGCGCGGGCGGAAGGCGTCGTCCAGGCGCGCCTCGAAATTCGACAACACCGTCTGGCAACGCACGCAGTAAGGCACGATCTTGCCGCCCTCGTAGACATGCCCCTTGTCATGCAAGGTTTTAAAGCCCCACAGCACCGACTCCATGTAGTCGTTATCCATGGTCTTGTAGGCGCCATCGAAATCGACCCAACGGCCCATCCGGTTGACAAAGCCACGCCAGTCATCGGCGTATTTGAGCACCAGCTCTCTGCACTCGTCGTTGAACTGCTCCACGCCAAACTCGAGAATATCGCGCTTGGACTTGAAGCCCATGGCCTTCTCGACTTCGAACTCCACCGGCAAGCCGTGGCAATCCCAGCCCCAGCGGCGTGGGACCTGTTTGCCGAGCATCGTCTGGTAACGCGGTATGACGTCTTTGATATAGGAAGTCAGAATATGGCCGTAGTGCGGCAGGCCGGTAGCAAACGGCGGGCCGTCATAAAATACGTACACCGGCTTACCCTCACGGGCGCTGATGGATTGCTCGAACGTCTTTTCTTTTTCCCACCGCTCGAGTACCGCATCTTCCATTGCCGGAAATCTAACCGGCCCACTTCCTTCCGTACTCATCAGTCACACCTGTCAGTAAAAACAAAAAAAGCACCCCCTCGGGGCTTTACCTTACCTGGCGGTCTGCCGCCGCCATCGCCCGTCAATCCACGTCTGCCTCACCCTGTCGACTGGCGGCCGATACAACTGACGGCGCACAAAAAGGGGTGAGAAAAGCAGGTGGCACGGTACGACAGTCAAACGCTTCCAGCGTTTGCAGAAACCCCAGCATAACCTTGGATACACTCTCTTGTGTATCAGAGAAAAGCGTGTAGTGCCCCCAATCGTCCATGATGCGCACCTGCGCATTGGGCAGAATCTCTCCCAGGCTCAGTGAGTCCTGGAACGACACCATGGTGTCTTGCCGCCCCCCTATCACCAGGACTGGCACGCTGATCGGGGCACACCACTGGCGATCCACTTCAGGCTCAGCGGCGCTTTGGATCAGGTACATATAGCGCAGCAATGCCTGGGGGCCGCTTTTGAAGGGAGCCTCCACCAAGCCGCGGATGCGCGCATCGGCCAGCCCTGTGAGGCGGGTGGCTGTCTGTTCCGTGTTATTGGCGAAGATGGTGTGGTACATGAAATCGAGCTTGGACTCATCTTCGACCAATATGCGACTGACCTTGCCAATGGCATCGCCAGCCACTGCGCTGTAGCGGCTATTGAAGAAATTCGGGCTGTTGAACAACAGCAGCGCCTCCAAGCGTGCGGGCCATCTGCGCGCATAAGCCAACGCGGTATGAATGCCGGTGCACCAGGCGGCCAGTACCACCGGGCCAGGAGCGAGCATGGCCATCAGGTGTTCCAGGTCGCGCACCTGATCGTCCAGCGCATATTCGCGAAACCTATCGTCATACGCCCCCGGCAATCCGCGCCGTTCCCAGGTGACAAAGCCAATACCGGCCGCCTGCAGCGCCTGGGCCACGCCCTGCGTCACGGCGTTGCCGATGCCCAGGGCATTGACGAACACCACGGTGCCACCCGGCGCCTGCGTGTGTAGCACCTCCAGGCTCAAGCCATCGTGCGTGATCAGTTGCATGCTGTGTGTCCCTCTCTTCACTGTGCCTGCTTGCCCCAAGGTGCCTCATGTACCGGTTTGTCGCTGCCCCGCCACGCCTGCTGCCAGATTGTTGATCTCGTCCCAGATGTGCAGCGAACGGCTTTGCCATGCCAACGGATAGCGGCTGGCGGCGGCCTGATAGAAATCCGCCGCGGCCTCCCGATCCGTCGCAGCCCGCCGGCAATACTCGTTCAGGGCCCAGCCATAGGCCGAAATCGCCAGGCCCGAACCCAGGCCGGCGTTGGGCGAGCCGGTGCCGGCTGCATCTCCTACCAACAACAGGTTGCCATCAACTACCCGTTCGGCCCTGCTGTGATGCACCGCAATACGTTGCGTCAACCAGTTGATCCCCTGGTGCTCGACGCCCCAGCTTTTGGCGAAGAAGTCAGCTTTGTCCAAAAGCAGCTCGAGCGCCGGTGGCGTCGGTGTGCTGCTGTAGAACGCCACGCCAAACTCTTTGCGCACAGGGTAGGCCAGGCCAAAAGCGCAGTGATCGAGACGCCCGCGCGAATCGAAGGCGAACTCATAGCTCAAGCGTGACGTCGCAACCTCACTGGCGCAGTGAAACACATACCAGCTCTCACTGCCCTGAGGGGTCTGCAGCAGCGTGCACTCGATGCCCGCGGCCTGGGCCACGGCACTGCGCGCACCGTCAGCGACCACAACCAGATCGGCATCGAGGGGGAATGACGGCGCACCTGCCGTTGCACTCAGCAACACTTGCCAGGTAGCGGGCCTGCTGTCGTCGGCGACCACCGTCGCCTGATGGTCGGCGATAAACCGCACGCCCCGCGCGCAAGCCTGCTCCATCAACACCGCCTGCAAGTCGGCCAGGGAAATGGCCATCACCGACTCACCCACGAACAGCTCGGCGACTGTCTCGTCTCCATACGCCATGCTTGCATCGATACTGTCGAGAATGCCGGCCGGCAACTCGCGGGAGAAATACCGGGTGCGCTGCCCGGCGCTATTGAGGTAGAAATCGTGTCGCACGATCCGTGCGGCGCGCCGTGCCACGGCATCCAGCACCCCGATGCTTTTCAGGTAGGGCAAGGTGTGAGGGTAAAGCGTGACCATTTGCATACGGTTGATCGCGGTACGCTTTTCGACCACATACACCTGCTCGAAACCATTGGCCGCCAGGGTCAGGGCTGCCACCAGGCCAGCCGGCCCGGCCCCCAGCACCACACCGCGTTTGCCGGCCCATGCCCGCTCCGGCAGCGCGGCGGGTTGGTGGGCAAAATCGAAGGCGTAGCCGTTGCGGTGGTACACCTGCAATTGTTCCGGCGCAACATAGTTACTCGCCGCAGGCACACTCGGCACGATCGGCGTAGCGGTCGACGGCATCGGCTCGCTGACCGGAGGCGGCGTGGGAGCGAGCATTTGCTCAAGCTGTTCGATCAGCGCGCCGGCTGTCCTACACAGCACTAACTGCGGGCCGTCACGACTCTCATCCAGCCCCTCCAATGCCTGGCAAAGGCAAGCCGCCAGCACCAGCATGGTCACTGAATTCAAACCGTAATCAAGCAACGGCTTGCCCAATTGCAACGTGTGCGGATCGATTTGCGTCAGTGCGGCGATTTGCGCACGCACCACCTCATGCACATCCTCGGCGTTCGCCTCCAGCGCGATGGCTATCGCAGGCGCAGGCGTGGCGGATGTGTCAACGGTCGGCAGCCAACAGTGAACCTTGGCAAACGGATAAGTCGGCAGCTCGACGATGCGGCGGCCAGCACGCAGGCTGGCCTGGCGAGACACCTGTTGCAGGCTGATCTGTCCAACGACCCAGGCCCGGGCCTGCTCTTCCAGGCTCAACGTCTGGCGCTCAAGGGGCGCGGTATCCGGCACCTCGACCTCCTCAAGGTCACCATAGTGAATCACCACGCCGTCCACACTGCCCTGTTGCCGGTGAACACAGGCCAGCGCCGCATCCAGAGTGTCGAGCAAGGCGCCAGGTTGGCGCTGCACCCATGCCACCCGGCAGTTCATGGCTTCACGACCCTGGCTGAGGGTAAACGCCAAGTCATCCAGGGTGAGCGAAGGGGTGGCAGCCAATGCTTGCCGAGCACTGCCAAGCACAGCCTGCAGGCGCTCGTTAGTCGCTGCGGAAAAAACCAATAGCCACGGGCCTGGCGTTGAGACCGGCTCAACGGCGGCGGGTGCAGCGTCGTACGCCTGCAACAGCAGGTGGGCATTCGCACCGCCAGCGGCGAATGTATGCACAGCGGCACGGCGCGGTGTCGGCCAGGGCATGCCGCCAGGTGCATCGCTGGGATGGTGCCAATGCTCCAGGCTGCGCTGGGCCCGCAGCGGCGCCTCATCAGCGCGGGTTTGTGGATTAAGCGGTTCGGTCAGGATCGACGGCACCAGCACCCGGTCACGCAGTTGCAACGCCACCTTGATCACCTGCGCCAGGCCAATCGCGGCTTCTGCATGGCCAATGTTCGACTTCACCGAACCCAGACGGCAGTGTGGCAAGTGCGTATTGCGCGGCCCATAGACGCTTCGCAACGCCTGGAACTCAGCGACATCGCCCAGGGTTGCACCTGAGGCCGAGGTCTCGACGTAATCGACACTCCGGGGGTCGATGCCCGAGCGCTGGAAATGCCGCGACAGCAGGGTCTCGAACGCAGCAGCACTCGGCACGCTGTAGCCGGGTGTATAGCCTTTGTGGCTGATAGCGGTGGACTTGATCACCGCAGTGACCGTGTCACCTTCTTCAATCGCCTGTTTGAGCGGCTTGAGCAGCACCGCAGCCACGGTTTCACCGGGCAGGAACCCGTCTGCCTGCCCGTAGGCTCGAACCCCCGGATGACTGGCGAGCAGTTGCCCCTGGCACAACGCAATATATTTGAACGGGTGGATAGACAGATTCGTCGCCCCCACCACCGCCAACCGGCAACTGCCGCTGCGCAGGCTTTCGCAGGCCAGATGCAGCGCCGTTGCCGCCGAGGAACACATGGTGTCGAGCGCCAGGCTGGGACCCTTGAGGTTGAAAAAATGCGAAATCCGGTTGGCCATGCTTGCGGTCGATGACAAGGCTACCGTGGCCTTGCGCGGCACATCGGCGTCGAACGCGTGGTACTGCTGATACATCGAACCGGTAAACACCCCGACCTCGCCGTCGCAGGACTCAGCCAGGTAATCGCGGGTGTAGCCGATGCGTTCGAACAAGGTCCAGACCTCCTGCAAAAGCAGGCGCTCCTGAGGGTCCATCAACTGGGCTTCGCGCGGAGAAATGCCGAAAAACAGTGAATCGAAACGGTCCACATCCTCGATGAACCCGCCCCATCGGCAATACGCCCTGCCCGGCTCACCCTTTTGTGCACTGAAATACGTGTCGGTATCCCAGCGGGTCGCCGGCACTTGCGTAATGCTGTCTACGCCAGCACGCAAATTGTCCCAGAACTGCTCCACCGACGCCGCACCAGGAAAGCGTCCCGCCATGCTGATGATGGCAATATCGCCAGCTTCCACCGCCACGGGATCAGGGGTTTGCGCCGTCGGCTGGGGTGCCGGCAGCATACGCAGGCGTGCCTTGGCCTGCTCGATGCTCAGCCGGCCCTCGCGCAGTTCGTCGAGGATGGTCTTCAGGGTCATAAGGGTCTCTCTCACCGGCCAAACAAGGTTGAGATTCGCTCGCCGACTTCCGGCTGATGCATTGTCAACGCGTGCATCGCCAGCTCACGCTCAATGACCGCGGGGAGGTCTTCGCGCAGCTTGCGATTTAGATGGTGCTTGAGCGTGACCAGCGACAACCGGGGCTTGTCGGCCAACTCCATCGCCAACTCCAGGGCGTGGGCCAGCACCTGGGCACGCGGTAACACTGCAAACGGCGCGCCGCGTGCTTCAAGTAGCGCACCACTGTAGCTCTGCGCCGCCAGGAGCATTTCCTGGCCGAGGCTACCGAGCCGGGAGGGCAGGATATAGGTCGCGCCCATGCCGGGGGTAAAGCCGTACTTCATGAAGTTGGCGGTATACAGGCTCTCGCGGGACAACACCACGATGTCGCAGAACAAGCCCATTACCAGGCCGCCGCCGATAGCATGCCCCTGCATCGCGGCGATCACCGGGATCTTGCATTCAAATGCAAGGCTGTAGACATTGGCATCGGTAAAATCGCCACGCGTCTGGTTCAAGGCAAGCAGCCCTTCGCGGGTGCCGCCACTGCAAAAAAAACTGTCGTAGCCCGTGATCACCACTGCCTTGTAGGCGTCGCTGGCGTTGATTCGCGCATAGGCCTGTATCAATCCGTCGATCAACGCCGGCGTGAAGGTATTCTTATGCTCACGGTCCTGGAGCGTGAGCACCACTACCCCGTCGTCACGCGCCTGAAAATCGATGACACTGTCCATCGGCACTCCTCTTTGCAACGATTCGCCAGCCATGGGCGCGCCCGTCAGGCACATCAATCAGGCTCCCATGGGAACAGGCCGTGGCTGACATAGCGGTGGATGTTTTCGCGGGTGCGCGGGTTGCTGAATACCTGGTGATTTTGCTCGATGGCCATCTGTCGGGCGTCGAACGGTAACGTGGACAGCCTGTTCATATAGCCCTTGTATTGCTCGACGCCATGCTTGGACAGGCGCCGCAAGCGCAACAGGTGGCGGCGCAGCAACGCATCGCTATCGCTTGCCACGTCGTCCGCCAGCCCCCACTGGCTGGCCTGTGCCGCACTGACCGGCTGGGTCGACAGCGTCAGGTAATGCGCGCGCTGGAAGCCCACGCGACGAATCAGAAACGGCAACACACACGCCGGCATTACGTCAAAGATGAGTTCCGAGAGGCTGAACTGGGCATCGGTATGGCTGAGAACGATGTCACTCGCAGCCACGAAGCCCATGCCCCCGGCGTTGGCCTTGCCCCGTACATGACTCACCGTGATGAACGAACCGGTAACCATACGCTGCCAGATTTCATAGAGCCGCTCTGGTTGATGGCGTTCGCTGGCGCCGCGCACGGCGTCGTCATGCATGCCTTGGAAATCTGCGCCGAAACAAAAAACCTCGGGCCCGCCTTCAAGCACCAGCACGGTCGAATGCGCCTGGCAGTGTTCCAATACCCATAGGCATTCGTCGACCATTTGGCGGTTGATCGTATTGTTCGACTCAGGACGCGCAAAACGCAGGAATGCCAGGCTGCCTTCAGTGCGAAACTCGGTGGCCTGGAAGTTCATGGCTGGAAACTGTATTCGCGGTGGTAACCGTTGATCGCGCTTAACAGTAACTTGCCCGACAACCCTCCCGCCGCGATTACGCTGTCGGTGACTGGACAGGCGACGGTGTGGTCGCGGGTACCAAACCGCACGGCGTCATTGCCCAGCAGGATTGACTCGTACTCAGCCAGGCTCAGGCTATAGCGACTATCGAGTTGTTGTGCGATGGCCTGGGCAGACAGATGATCACGACTCTGGGGCGTGACCGTACCGCTGAAAAACTCCGAGCAGCAACCCGAGCCATAGGAAAAGCATCCAATACGCCGAGGCTCATCGAACCGCGCGGTGCTGATGATGCCGGCCAGGGACAGAAACATCGTGGCCCCCATGATATTGCCCACGCGTTGGCAGTACGCCAGCCCGGGCGCCACACGCTGGGCGAAATCAGCTTCGATGGCTGGCGGGTCGGCTGGCGCGAACTTGCGCATCATCAAGCGGTGCGCGCCTTTGACCATGCCACCAAAAGGCGTGTGAAACGCCAGGTAGTCGAACGTGCGCGCATAGTCCACGTCGTCGACCCGAAGGCGATATTCATTGAAGGTTTGCTCACAGCAATCCAGGTACGACATCAACGATAGATCGGCGTCCCCGGCTTCGCTGTCGGGCTCCGGCCGACAGGTGTCCATCACCTCGAAGCTGTAATAACCACTGGCGCCGATGTCGAGGCTGAATACATGCGGCTTGTCACTGATCAACATGGCCACTGCGCCCGCACCGCCACTGGGTTCCGAAAAAGCCCAGTCCTGCGCTGCGGCGCCGCCTTCACCAATCATCAGGAAGCGACACAGGTCCACTGCGACCACCAGTGCCTTGGCATTGGGCGAGGTCTGGGACAACACGAACTGCACCGCGCTATGAAAACCGGCAGTGCCCGAGTAGCAGGCCTGCTTGAGTTCGAAAACCCGGCAGTTTTTTTTCAGCCCCAAGTAGTCATGCACATAAGTACTGACGGACTTGCCGAAATCGATTCCCGACTCGGTACAGGTAATCAACAACTCAATCTGATCGCGCTCTTGCGGGCTCAAGGCATCGATCAGTGGCTTGGCGGCATTCACGGCAAACGTCACCGGGTCTTCGCTGTGCAACGCCACGCTCTTTTCGTGCATCAACAGGTTGCCGAAACGCTGGGAGTCCAGCTTGCGGTGTCGCGCAAGCATGGTCACATCCAGGCTCGCCGCGCCGCCAAATACGTTCATTGCCTCGATACCCACTTGCCTCGTCATTGCAGCCTTCCTGAGTTTTCCAGACACAACGCTGTATTGATGCCGCCGAAGCCATAGCTGAGGTTGAGTGCACAGCGCAGGGCGTGCTGTTCAGCGCGGTCGCAGACCCATGCGAACCCGGTATCCAGGGGGTGATCCAGGTTGCGGTTGGGGTGCAGTTGCCCGGCCTTCATTTGCAGTACCGTGGCTATGGTCTCCACCAGCCCGGCAGAAGCCAGGCCATGACCGATGAGGGACTTGGTCGCGTTGATCGACGCCTCGCGCAAGCCGCAATGAGCCAAGGCACGCAGTTCGGTTTCATCACCCAGTACCGAGCCACTGCCGTGCGGGTTGATATAGTCCACCTGGCGCGCCTGCCAGCCCGACTTGTCCAGGGCCTGGCGGATCACACAGGACTCCCCGTCAAACGAAGGGTTGGGGTTGCGATTGCCGTCCATCGCCACTGACCAGCCGGCAATCCGCGCATACGGCGAAACGCCACGGCGGCGCACGCTGGCCTCGCTTTCAATCACCACGACTGCACTGGATTCACCGTAGATGAACCCATCGCGATCACGGTCAAAAGGGCGGCACGCCAGGGCCGGACTCTCGGCAAAACGGTCCGAGCCCATCGCCCCCAGGGAGCGAAAGCCATGGCACTCCCAATACGACAGATCCATCACCGGCGCCAAGGCAATGCACACGTCCACATCCCCGGCTCGCACAGCCTGGGCCGCATTGATAATCGCCATCTGCCCACTGGCCGACGCAGCCCCCAGAGTGTAAGCGAACCCCCGAATGGGGAAGCGCTCGGTGCAAACTCCACACAGGTCGGTATCGAGAAACTGCGTCGCGTAGCTGGGCTTGATGAAGTACGGGGTCAGCGCGCAAGGCGCATGGGCCTGCTCGATGGCGCGCTGCTGGAAGTTAGAGCCACCGACCACCAGGCCGATACGCGTCGGGTCACACTGATCCAGCTGCGCATCCGCCCACGCTTCTGCCAAGGTCGCCAGGGCAATGCGCGCAGAGAACGACATGCCCCGCGAACCGGATTCCAGGTTGGCGCCGGCTTGCTCGTCCACATCGATTTCAGCACCGATGAATGTGCTTTCCAACTGACGACCCGGGCGGCGCATCATCGAAAAAGCATGATTGCCAGCCAGCAAGGCCTGGATAAAGTCATGCTGACCGGTGCCGATGGACGAAGCCACGCCCAGCCCGCTGATCAACAGCCCTTGCGTGTCAGAGCTTGCCATGAAGCAACTCGGCCAATTCGCCGATATTGCGAGCGGCCTGCGTCTGCACCATTGGCATGCGCAACCCAAGGGCGCTCAAAGTCATGGCGACGATGTCGGCGCGGTCCATCGAATTGGCGCCCAGGTCCACCAGGCGGTCGTTCCGGGCGATGGGTTGTTGAAGTTCAGGGAGGGTTTCGCGGGCATGCTTGACGATCAAATCGAAGACTTCGGCCTGGGTCATTTATCTATCCTTTAGCCGGCTCAACCGGTGGTTGCTCAGGGGGTGCAGCGACTAACTTAGCGGATCGAAATCGGCGGGAAACCTATAAGACCTTGTAGTAGTCAGTGATCGCGGTCTGGGCTATACCCAGCAACCGTGTGAACACCCAAGGATCGCTACCGATGCCCCGACACATCTGTATCACCGGCGCCTCAGGCTTTCTGGGCAGCCATATTGTGGAAAAGCTGCTGCACCACGGCTGCACCGTCGACGCCCTGTTGCGCCGCCCCACTGCGCATTTGCAAGGCCTGGCAGCCCGCCACGCGCAACTGCGCCTACACGTAGTCGACCTGGCGCAGCCAGGCGCGTGCAATGCCCTGTTCAGTGAGTGCGACACCGTTATTCACTGCGCCGCCAGCGTCACTAACAACGCCCGGCCTGGCTCGCGGCTTTGGCAGCAAACCCTGGAAATGAATGTCAACGGCACGCAAAACGTAATCGACGGCATACGCCAGGCCGCCAGCGTGCGCACCTTCGTGTACACCTCGTCGATGGCGGCCATTCTGTCGCCAGACATGCCAACCGGGCACGCCTTCAGCGAGGCCGACTGGAACCATGCCTCCCTGGAAGCCAGCGACCCATACTGGTATTCCAAGACAGCCGCCGAGCGACTGGTGACGGACGCCTTCCAGCCCTGGCCCTGCGAGCCTCGCGTGGTGTGCATCAACCCATCGGTGATCATCGGGCCGGTGCTCGACCCCCGGCATGCTGCCACCAGCATTGCCATCCTCCATGACCTGCACACGGGCAAGACACCGGCCTGCCCGGACCTGAACTTTCATTTCGTGGATGTGCGCGACCTGGCCGAACTGCATGTGCGCGCGGCGCTGGATGACGTCATTGAGGGGCGCTTTATCGTGCCGGGCCATGAGGCTTCGATGCTGGAACTGGCCACAATGATCAAGCAGCGCTTTCCCGACAGCAAGGCACCCCAAAGACGAGCACCCGACTGGTTGATGTACCTCAGCGCGATGCTGAACCCACGCCTGTCGCGTCGCTATCTGCGACAGAACCTTGGCGTGCGCCGGGTATTCGATGACCAGCGCGCCAGGCGCGCCTTTCAATTGAGCTATCGGCCGCTGGAACACAGCGTCGCCGATACCCTTCAATCATTATCCCCGACAGCACCCTGAATCAAGGTAGCGCAGGGCACCTAGCCATGCGCTACCAGGAGATTGACCAGATCGCCTACGGTGTCAAACTTGTAGGCCTCGTTGTTCAGTTGTGCAAACTGGAAATTCGAGCGTTCCTGCAAGCGCGTGAGCAATATCAGCTTGTGCAGGGAATCGATGCCCAGTTCACCCTGCAAGTGCGTTTCAGTCTCGATCGACGCCGTCTCCCATCCCGGCAACTTCAACTCACGGATCGACTCACTGACCGTTTGCTGCGCCACGTTGATTTCCATCTTCACCTCCTCCTACAAGCGACAAAAACGCCGGCGCGTGCAGGCGCCGGCGCGGATTAGAATTGCAATACGATCTTGCCGAACACATCCCGCTCGCGCAGGCGCTGCAAGCCACTTTCGAAACCGGCCACCGGCATCACGCAGTCGATCACGGGCAACACGCCCTGCTGGATCAACGCCAATGCATCGCGCAGCCCACTCAGGGGCGCACCGAAAGAGCCATGAATGTGAATTTGCTGATTGAACAGGTGCATCAGGTTAGTGGGCGCCTCCACGCCTGTGGTCGAGCCGCAGATCACCAGGCGGCCACCACGCGCCAGGCTCAGGAGACTCTGCTCCCAGGTATCGGCCCCCACATGCTCGAACACCACGTCGACCCCGCGGCGTGCCGTCTGCTCGCGAATCACCCGCAGGAATCGTTCCTCACGGTAATCAATCACATATTCGGCGCCCAATGCCCGGGCACGCTCAACCTTGTCGGCACGACCAACCGTTGCGAATACCGTGACACCCAGGTGACGGGCCAGGCGAATGGCGATTGAGCCGATCCCGCTGCCTCCCGCGTGCACCAGCAGGGTTTCGCCGCTCATCAGGCGTGCGTTGTCGATCAACATATGGTGCACCGTGGCGAAGGTCACCGGCGCGCAGGCCGCCATTTCCATGGGCACGCCAGCAGGTATCGGCACCAGCATACGCAGCGGGACATCGACGTACTCGGCGGCAACCCCGTCGCAATGAAACCCCATTACGCCGGGCGAGTCGGCGCACAGGTTCTCCCGGCCGGCTAGACAGGCCGGGCAGCACCCACAAAATACACTGGGGTAGATCGCCATGGCCTGCCCGATCAGTTCGGGGTCACTACCTGGCCCCACGTCCTGCACAAAGCCTGCGCCTTCGGCACCCACCGTGACAGGCAATGTCCGTCGTGCGAAGGCCATCCCGCGGTAACCGAAAAGATCCAGGTGATTAAGCGTCATGAACGCCATGCGCACCCGTGCGTGACCCGGCGCGGGCCTGGCAGGCAACACCAGCTCGCGCAGCGCCAGGCGCTGTTTATCAACCAGTTGAAGCGCCCGCATCAAACCTCCTCATTACAGGTTGGCTAGCCGGCCATGCTGCGTGACAGGCCACCATCGACGGTGAGATGTTGCCCGTTGATGTAGCTGCCGGCCTCTGAAAACAAAAACGCCGCCAGCCCCGCCACTTCTTCCGGCGAACCATAGCGACCCGCTGGGATCCGCCGGTCGATGGCCGAACGCTGTTCGGCGTAGCGATCCAGCAGTGCCGTCTCGATAAAACCCGGCTCGATACAATTGATCGTGATAGCGCGCGAGGCGACTTCGGTCATGCTCGAACGTACAAAACCCCGCAGCGCTGCCTTGCTGCTGGCGTACAACGCATTTCCCTTCATACCGAAGTCGGCTGCGACCGAGCCGATGCACAGGATTCTGCCTGCGCGGCGCATGGACATGGGCCGCACCAGGGCCTGGTACAACTGCACAAATGCCCAGAAATTGACTTGCATCATGTGCCGCGCGGTATCCAGGTCCGCAACGGCGGCCAGGCTGTCCTGGCTGACGCCCGCGCAATGCACCAGACCATAAATGTCTTCTGCCTCCAGCGAGCGGCACAGGCCCTCCACGGCCAAGGCATCGCCCAGGTCGCAGCCAACCCAGCGTGCGCTGCCTGCGCCGTATCGGGCGTCCAGCTCTTCGCACAAGGCAACGCCCGCGCTGATGCCACGGTGCCCGACAATCAATACGACAAACCCGGCCTGCACCAACGCCGTGGAAATACTGGCGCCAATGCCTCGGCCGCCGCCGGTAACGACTACCTGCCTACGCATGCCTGAATCTTCCGGGGCCAACCGACGGCCCAGGTATCACTCATGCCGAGGCTGCCGCACGAGCAGCGATCTGGGCAACGAAGTGTTCCATCACGAAGTAATCAGTCATTGCCGCGTTGCCTTCGTTGACGGCACTCATCCATTGGCCCACCGGGATACGGATGTCGTAGTGCTTCTCGATGCAGAACACCGCATCGAGAAAATCCACGCTATCGATCCCCAGATCGGCGAACAAGTTGGTGGTCGGTTCGATATCGCCGGGTTGAACCTTGCAACTGGAAGCCAGCGTACTGACTACGAACGTATAGATTTCTTCCATGTACATGTTCCGCCTTTCAGGGTTCATGGGAGGGACTGTCGGGCGCAATGTACAAGAGTGCCTAAGGGCTGCCACCTATCAGCGCTTATAGGTTGAGCACTGCGTACTGCGCTTTTTCCTGGCGCAGGCGGCAAAATCCAGCAGGGTCTTGCCCAGGCTGAGCCACTCGCTCAGGCCGGGCTTAGGCAACTGGTGGCGGGCCATACGTTGCAATTGATGTTCGTACCACGACACATCGAGCGTCGCGATGCGGTCCAGGGCGGCAAAGCCTGTACTCAAGGGCCGCAGGTCGACACGGTAAGTGGCTTCGGACAACAGCTTGACCGGCATGTCCGGCTCCAGCGCCAGTGGACGTGCCAGCCCAATGAAGTCGGTGGCCGCGTCTCGCAGCGCCGCGGTCATCGCAGCGCCAGAGCGGAAACCACCGGTGACTACCAACGGCAGCGTACTGACCTCGCGCACCCTGGCCGCGTAATTGAGAAAGTAGGCTTCGCGCTCGCGGGTGCTGGCCGCCTGGTTGCCGACCATCACCGGGCTTTCGTAGGTGCCGCCGGATATTTCCAGTTGATCGAGCCCCAAATTGCCAAGGGCTACCACCACCTGCAACGACTCCTCTTCGGTAAAGCCACCCCGCATGAAGTCCGCCGAGTTGAGTTTGATCCCCACTGGAAACGCGTCACCCACCACGCTGCGGATCGCCTGGTAGACCCGGACCAAAAAGCGCATGCGATTGGCCAGGCTCCCGCCCCACTGGTCGCTACGCTGATTGTGCAGCGGTGACAGGAACTGGTTGATCAGATAGCCATGGGCCGCGTGGATCTGCACGCCAGTGAACCCGACGACCTTGGCCAGTCGCGCACTGGTGGCGAACTGCGCAATGATCTTTTCGATGCCGTCCTCAGTCAGTGCGCGCGGGCAATTGAAGTGTTTTTCCAGCCCGCTGCCCAGGCTGATGGCCGATGGCGCCACCGGCTCGTCGCACAGCAGCTTGATGATCTGCTTGCCCGGATGGTTGAGTTGGGCCCATAGGTGCGTGCCATGGCTACTGCCTGCCAGGGCCCAGCGCCGGAATGCATTCAGGTCGCTGTGGGCATCCAGCACGACGTTTCTCAACTCGCCGATGGCATTGCGATCGACCATGATGTTGCCGGATATCGACAAACCTATGCCGCCCTGTGCCCACTGGCGGTAGAGGTTCTCCATGCCAGACCCTGGATCATGGCGTCGATCTCCGAGCTGTTCGCTCATGGCGGCCTTGACCAGGCGGTTTTTCAGGCGCACGCCATTGGGCAGCACGAAGGAGCTGCCCAGATCGGGCAGCGCTGGACTCTGGTCCATGGTCACATTCCTTGAGAGTGAAGAGTGATCGGTCATTGGGTGGCGGCCTCGTTCCGGCTTTGCAGGAATTCGGCCAGGGCACGAATGGTGGCGTGCTGTACCAGCCAGCGCGGCTCCACCAGCCAACCCAAGGCCCGACTCAATGCCGAAGACACCTGCATGGCGCCCACCGAGTCCATGCCATACCGGGAAAACGCGGTGTCCAGGTCAGGCTCATCAACCACCAGCACCCGCTCAATCACTTCGCGCACTTGCTCAAGCAGTGCACCCGCGCCGACCGTTGCCGGCCGGGGTGCGCTGGGGAAGAACAAGCGGTCGAGACGGTCAATGGTCGCCTCATCCAGAGCGTCGAGTTCAAAGCGGCTGAGCACTTTGCACCATTGCGCGGCATCCGGCGTCGCCCCGGCCTCGCACGCCTGTTCCCAGGCGTGCAGTTGGGCGTGCAAGCCGATGGCATCGCCAGCCGGCGGCACACTCGACGCGGGTAAAGGTTCGATGCCCAGACCGCGACAGGCCAGGGCCGGATCGAGCACTTTCATCGCGCCGACCACACCCGGTTCGGCGCCGGTATGCAGGTACTCGAACGCCGACTGCATGTCGATCAGCCCTAACCCAAGGGCCTGCAAATGCGCCGGGCGATTGGCCGGCATGTATCGATCCACGCACCAGGCACCCCAGGTGCAAGCACTCGATACGCCATGACGCTTGCCCTGGCGCTCAAGCGTCTGACGGTAGCGCACGAAAGCATTCTGGAACGCGGCGGCATACCCGTAATCGGCTGAACCACGGATGCCATAGGCCGCCATGGACGAAAACACGGTGAAAAACGCCAGGGGTTGATCGGCAGTGGCCAGATCCAGGTTTATCGTGCCCTTGACCTTGGCCCCAATCGAGCGTTCGAACGCCTCCCACTGCTTGGCCACAATCAAGCCGTCATCCACTAGCCGCGCCAAGTGAATCACACCCTGCAAAGGCCCGGCCGCCTGCACGCGACGCTCGACCACCTGTTGCAGCGCCGGCAGGTCAGTGATGTCGACGCTGCTGTAATCGACCGTGGCGCCCAATGCGCGCAGCACATCGCAGCGAGCCTGTTGCTCGGCGTTCGGCGCCGAGCGCGAGACGATGCTCAGGCGCGCCTGGAAGGTGCCCGCCAGTTCCTGGCACAACAACTCGCCCACCGGCCCCAGCCCGCCCACTACCAGGTAATGGCCATCGCGGCGAAAGCGCGGGGCTTGCGCCTCAGCCGCCTCACGCTGAACCAATAGCCGGCGCAAACGCTGGGTACCCTGGTACTTGACCACGGCTGGCGCACTGCCCTGACGGTCGGCAGCCAGCCATTCACGCACAATCAACTGTAAATCGCTGGCGGGGCCGGCCACGGCGTCACATTCCAATAACGTCCAGCCGTGCCGAGCATTCTCCAGGCTCGCGGAAGCCGCAAAACCGCTGATTGCCTGGGCGTCACAGTCGCTGCCGGAACCGCTTGCGCGATACACGTGGAAGCACTCCACGGCATGCTCCCAATCGGTCGCCATCAGATGCCGGCTGACCTCCAACACTTGCTTGATCGCGTCCAACCCTCCGGGTGGCGACGCCCTCCCGTCGCTGGAGTTCTCACCGATGAAGAAGATCACCTCGGGTAACGCCCCCCGAGCCGGCAGTGCATCCGGCAGCAGGCGCTGGACGGACGGCGGCGGGCTCCCTGCCTGCGCCCACAGCGTGCAGAGCAGTTGGCTGAAGGCATCGAAACGCGCTAGTTCACGGGTGACCACCGCCACGCGCGCGCCAGACCTGGCCTTGATGCTTGCTGCCCAGTCAAAGTTGCTCGGCAGGTCGTGAGCCCGCCATTGCTCCGCGCAGAACAACCACTGGCCCGCCACCTCCTCTGCCGGTACCGCCGTCGGCTCCTCGACCTCGGGCGCCGATACCCAATAGGACTGACGCAAGAACGGATAGGTTGGCAACGGCACGCGACGCCGCTCATCGGCCATGAACAGGCTGGAATAATCCAGCTCATACCCTTGTACAAACGCTTGCGCCAGGGAGGTCAATGCCTCGCCACGTGTCGATTGATCGCGATTGCCCATCAGACGAATCAGGCACTCGCGGGCCGCCTGCAGCACCTCCTGTTGTTCAACGAAACGGCGTACGTCCCAATGCCCGCTATGCACCGTCGCCTCGTCGCGCCCCTGCAACCAGCCTTCAAGACTTTGCTGCAATTGCCCGGCGTCATGGGTGACCATGGCCAGGCGCCATTCGTGGTGCTTGCGCCCCGCCATCAGCGTATAGGCCATCGCTGCCATGTCCAACCGTTGCACGGCCACACAGTGGGCAGCCAGATTGCTCGCCTGCTCGCGCAATTGCTGCGCGGAGCGCGCCGACAGCACTACCAGCCAGGGCCCGGCCCCGGACGCGCCGCGCTGTTGTGGAAGCGGCGCCTGCTCCATCACCAGGTGAGCGTTGGTACCGCTGAACCCGAAGGAGCTGACCGAGGCACGCCGTGGCACACCGTCGAGTGTGGCCCAGGGACGCAGTTGATCCGGCACATAAAAGGGGCTGCCCTGAACGGCGATGGCCGCATTGGCCTGGGTGAAACCCGCTGCCGGAGGCAACTGGCCGTGGCGCAGCGCCAGCGCCACCTTCAGCACACCGGCGACTCCGGCCGCAGTCACACAATGCCCAAGGTTGGATTTGATCGACCCCAGGGCACAGTAGCCTGCCTGCTGCCCAGGTCGGGCGAACGCTCGCGTCAAGCCTTCGAATTCGATCGGGTCGCCAAGCGGTGTACCCGTCCCATGGGCCTCCACCATCGAAATCGTACCCGGCTCAATCGCGAAGTCACGGTGCACCTGGCGAATCAGCCGCTCCTGGGATTGCGCGCTCGGCGCAGTGATGCCATTGCTGGCGCCATCCTGGTTACTGCCAATACCACTGATCACGCCATGAATATAATCGCCATCCGCCTGCGCCTGGCGAAGGCGCTTGAGGATCAGCACACCGACGCCTTCGGCGGGGACGAAACCGTCGGCACGCGCATCGAACGCGTGACAATGCCCGCTGGGCGAGAGCATGCCGGCGGTTTGCGCCGCCTGATAAAACCCGGCGGTTGACTGCACGAACACACCGCCGGCCAGGGCCATGCCGATCTCCTCGGTCCAGAGCGCCTGGCATGCCAGGTGGATCGCGACGAGCGAACTGGAACAGGCGGTATCCACGGCAATGGCCGGGCCCTGTAAATCCAGATGGTAGGCGATACGTGCAGGAATGATCGAGCTGGCGTTGCCCCAGAAGGCTTGCGCGGGCGCAGCTTCAGCGAACAGGCTGCGATAGTCGCTGGCACTGGCGCCTACATAAACCCCCACCGGTTGCCCCTCAGTCGCCTGCCCTACGTAGCCGGCATCTTCCAGTGCCGTCCAGGCCTGCTCGAGGAACAGCCGCTGCTGCGGATCCATGCAAGTGGCTTCAAGGCCAGAGATGTTAAAGAACGACGCGTCGAACTCATCGATCCGGGATAACAGGCCACCGCGCTGGCACAGGCCCTTTCCTGACACATCGGCTTGGGAGCCGCGCAGGTCCCAGCGCTCGACCGGGGTGGTCAGGTCGCGGCCTTGGGCCAGATGTTCCCATAATTGCTCGAGGGATTCGGCGCCGGGAAAGCGGCCGCTCATACCAATGATGGCAATGGGTTCTCGCACGAAGGACTCGGGCGACTGAACCCTTGGCGCCGGGGCGGCGGCAGGCGAGGACGCTGTCGGCACTGCAACGGCCAAGGGCGCGACCGGTGCGGCTGCCGCACGTGTCACCGCGGGCTGCGGTAAGTGCGCGCCATGTTGCTCGACAATATGCCGGGCCAGACGCGTGGCGGTAGAAAAGTCGAAGAGTGCCGTAGTGCCCAGGTCGATACCCAGGCGCTCATTCAATACCCGTACCAGGTTGACGCCGGTGATCGAGTCAAGCCCGTAATCGGAGAATGACTCCTGTGGATCGATCACCTCCAGGGCGACCTTCAATGCCTTGGCCACACTGGCCATGACTTCCTGGCGCACCAGGGTAAATTGATCCGCGGCCGCGGCCGGTACCGGTGCCGCCACGCCGTGTTGCGGCGCAGCAGCAGGCTGGGCGGCCAAAGCCACCTTCGGCGCCGCTGGTTGGCTGACACGCCGAGGCACCTGCACGACCCCGTTGCTGCGCGCCATCACCACTTGCTGGCCCAGCCCATGAAACGCCTGGCACGGGA
>NZ_SPKP01000063.1:0-67728 GCF_023127835.1 Pseudomonas sp. B329
ATTCCGGCCAGCGTGGTTTGACGGGGCGCCTAAGATCAAAAGCAGATCAAGAGCGGCTCGCTTCGCATCGTGGTTACCGTAGGGGGGCTGAGAACTGAAGTTGTGTAGATACCTATGCCACGATGAGGGAGTGTCAGTAAATACATTCAGGACTGACCCACCGCTATCGGGAGCAAGCCCCCTCCCACAGTTTGACCCAGATCAACTTCAGGCCTTCGCCGGGCCGTTGCCGATTTGCCACACAAACGGTGGCTCTGTCCCGTTGATCACCCAGTCGCCCACGATCCGCGCCTTGTAGATCACCGGATTGTGCGAAGACACCGTCCGTGCGTTGCGCCAATGCCGGTCCAGCGCCTTGCCTTGGCGCACATCCGAGGCCCCTAAGGCGTTGAACAATTGGCTGGTGGCACGCTGGATCAAATCCGAAACCACCACTTGCGCCGTCGCCGACTCAATCTCAGCCGCCACATTGGCTTCGCGTTCGGCCACGTCATTGCCGCCAAAGCGCGCCAGATAAGCCTGTTGCGCCGGCACTGCGGCCTTCAACGCGCTGGCCTGGGCGGCGTATACCAACGCGGCGACTTCGCCCACCACCTGTTGCACCTGCGCATCCTGGCTGACGTGCGTTGCATTGCCATGGCTGTAGATGCGCTGGCGGTTGCGCACCTGGTGGCCCACGTCGATGAGCGCAGCGCGACCGATACCGGCCAGTGTCGCCAGCAACACCAGTTGGTAGAACGCAGTCTGGTATTTGAAGCGGGTGGCAAAGTCGATCAGGTTTTCAGTTTCCACCACCGCGTCGGTAAACCGCGAGGTGCCGCTGCCGGTGGTGCGCTGGCCAAAGCCGTCCCAGTCATCGCTCTGCACTACGCCTGGCTGATGGGTGCGGGTGGCGGCGATCACGGCGCCGCCGGTGTCGCTGCGTTGAGCGTAAACATCGATCCAGTCCGAGAACAGGCTGCCGGTGCTGTAGAACTTTTCGCCGTTGAGTTTCCAGCGGTCGCCGTCAGGGCTAACCTGGGTCACCACCTCACCGATGGCCACCGTGCCGATTTCGGTCCAGGCGCAGCCGACGATATCGCCATCGACAAAACGCTTGAACCACAGATCACGGCTTGCGCCGGGTGGCGCATTCAGGCGGTCTTCGGCAAATGCGAAGTGCCCGCGCAGGGCCTGGGGCACGTTGGAGTCGGCCGCTGCCAGTTCGATCAACAGTTCAAACAACTGCGGCAGTGACGCGCCATCACCGCCGTATTCCACCGGCACCCGCACCGCGCCAAAACCAGCGTCCTTGAGCCATTGAATCGGTTCGTGGGGCAGTGTGCGGCTGTGCTCGCGCTCAACCGCACCCTCGGCGATGCGCTGGAAGATCGGCCGAAAACGTGCGGCCAGCGCAGGGTAATCGGCGCCGGTAGACAGCGGGTTGATGACCTGATGTTCAGTCATGGGTAGGGCTCCTGGCAGTGATCGAATGTGCTGGAGATTGCACAGTCCGTGCCGGGACTTTGCTCCCCTGTTTGCGGTGCGAGAGGGTGATTGGGTGTTGCTCCTGCAACAGCAGATCGACAAACCGCTGCGATCGGTGACATTGCCGGCAGGCTGATCAGATATCCGTTTTTTTAACGCAGCGCCCATGGCGCGGGCATTTGCGGGTGACTGGCACGCTTGCTGCGTAAGCTACATGACATCCATTTGTGCGAGGTACCGTCCGATGAGTCAGCAAGCCGTGAAATTTGCCTATTGGGTGCCCAACGTCAGCGGTGGGCTGGTGGTCAGCAAGATCGAACAGCGCACTCACTGGGGCATCGACTACAACCGCAAACTGGCGCAGTTGGCCGAAGCCGCAGGCTTTGAATACGGCCTGACCCAGATTCGCTTCACCGCCGGTTATGGCGCCGAAAACCAGCATGAGTCCGTGGCGTTCAGCCATGCTTTGCTGGCGGCGACCACCACGCTCAAAGTGATCGCGGCGATCCTGCCAGGTCCCTGGCAACCGGCGTTGGCGGCCAAGCAATTGGCGACCATCGACCAGCTCACCAATGGCCGTATTGCGGTGAATATCGTCAGTGGCTGGTTCAAGGGCGAGTTCCAGGCCATTGGCGAACCCTGGCTGGAGCACGATGAGCGCTACCGTCGTTCAGAAGAATTCATCCGCGCCCTCAAAGGCATCTGGACCCAGGACGATTTCACCTTCAAGGGCGATTTCTATCGTTTCAACAACTACACCCTCAAGCCCAAGCCATTGGGCCAGCCAGAGGTTTTCCAGGGGGGTAGTTCACGGGCGGCACGGGACATGGCGGCGCGGGTCTCGGACTGGTACTTCACTAACGGCAACACCCCCGAAGGCATCAAGGCCCAGGTCGATGATATCCGCGCCAAGGCCGCTGCCAATCACCATTCGGTTAAGGTCGGCGTGAACGCCTTTGTGATCGCCCGCGACACCGAAGAAGAAGCCCGGGCCGTGCTGGCGGAAATCATCGACCAGGCCGACCCGGAAGCGGTCAACGCCTTTGGTGATGCCGCCAAGCAGGCGGGCAAGGCTTCGCCGGAAGGCGAGGGCAACTGGGCCAAGTCCAGCTTCGAAGACCTGGTGCAGTACAACGATGGCTTCAAGACCAACCTGATTGGCACCCCGCGGCAGATCGCCGAACGCATTGTCGCGCTCAAGGCCGTGGGCGTGGACCTGGTGCTCGCGGGCTTTCTGCATTTTCAGGAAGAGGTGGAGTACTTCGGCAAACGTGTTTTGCCGCTGGTGCGTGAGCTGGAAGCCACGGCCGATGCAGGCGCGAGCGGTTTTTCCAGGCACAAGGCAGCTGTGTGATCTTCGTAGTAGTCGTCGACCCAGGCAAAGCGCCGATAGCCATTGCGCTCATACAGGGAGAGTGCGCCGGGGTTGTCGGTGCGCACTTGCAGACGCAGGTACGCGCAATCGTTGGCCAGGGCGCAGGCTTCGATGTGCTCCAGTAACTGATGGCCCAGACCGATGCCTCGAGCGTGCTCGGCAATGGCGATGGAATACAAGCGCGCCAGCCGGGCGCCACGACGAAACAGCACCAGCCCATAGCCGAGCAGTTCACCGTGCTGTTGCACAAGCCACAACTGGCCATTGGCCCGGCTGATCATCCAGCGCAGACTGCGCGAAGACAGCCGATCACTGCTGAAACACTGCTGCTCCAACGCCACTAATGCAGGCACATCGTCGAGGGTTGCAACGCGAAAGAAAAGAGCCATAAGACCACCGTAAAAGTTGCGTAACGAAACGGGACTTCCCTAAAAGATCGTGCTTAATAGAAAAGGTCGAGTTCTCTAAAGCGGATCAATTATTATGTCGGCGGTACAAGGTCATTGGCGTCAAGTATCCGAGCAAACAGTTGCGGCGACAATAACGTCCAACGGTTATTTTTCCGCGCCACCCCGAAGTTCGAGCCAAGTGGTGATTATTGTCGAGCGCAAGGAAGATTGGGCCTCCTATTTTCCCAGCGAGGATATCGTCACCGCCCAGGAGTACCTGGAGCAGACCCGGGAAAACGAAACAGGCAAGCGCGTACAGGTAATCAACCTGTGCCGCAGCTACAAGTACCTGGGGCACGGCTACTACTGCTCGTTGCTGGCCGAGGCGCGTGGGCACAAGGTGATTCCATCGGTGCGCACCATCAGCGAACTGACCAGGAAAGCCCTGTATGGCCTGTCTCTGGATGATCTGGACAAAAGCCTGGAAAAGGCCCTGAGTCATCATCTCTACAGCAATACCGAAGGCTTTACCCTGACACTGTATTTCGGTCGGACCACGATAGAACCTTTGCAGGAGTTAGCGCGCCAGTTGTTTGAAACCTTTCCCTGTCCGATCTTGTTAGTTGAGTTCCGTCAACATAACGGCTGGCATATCGAAGGCGTTAAGTCTGGCGTATTGCACAAGTTACGCGACGATCAGGAAGACCAATTCGCCCACGCCCTCGACAACTTCAGTCGCAAGGTGTGGCGTCAGCCGCGCTCACGTCGGTTGGCCCGTTATGACCTGGCAATTCTTCACGATCCTCAGGAGCAACTGCCTCCGTCCAACCCCCGCGCCCTGGAAAATTTCATACGGGTCGGCAAGGGCCTGGGCATCGATGTGGAGTTGATCGAGCGCAAGGATTACGCGCGCCTGGCCGAGTACGACGCCTTGCTCATCCGTGAGACTACCAGCGTCGATAACCATACCTACCGTTTCGCCAAGAAAGCCGAAAGCGAGGGGCTGGTGGTGATGGATGACCCCGCATCGATCCTGCGCTGCACCAACAAGGTCTACCTCACCGACCTGCTGAACAGCCATCAACTGGGCATGCCGGCCACCGAGATTCTTTACAAGGAGCGGCCGGAAGATTTCGAGCGCGTCGGCGAGCGCCTGGGTTTCCCACTGGTGTTGAAGATCCCCGATGGCTGTTTCTCCCGAGGGGTGATAAAGGTCGAAAGCCAGGCGGCGTTGCTCAAGGCCACGGCCGAGCTGTTCGAGCATTCGGTACTGCTGCTGGCCCAAGAGTTCTTCTACACCGAATACGACTGGCGCATCGGCGTGCTCAACCGTAAACCGATTTTCGCCTGCCAGTACTTCATGTCCAAGGGGCATTGGCAGATCTACAACCACAAGGCCATTGGCCAGGCCGTCAACGGTGAGTGTCGCACCCTGGCGGTCCACGAAGCGCCAAAAGCCGTGGTGGAACTGGCAGTGAAGACTGCCAACCTGATCGGCGACGGCCTCTACGGCGTGGACCTCAAGCAGTCCGGCGACAAAGTGGTGGTGATTGAGGTCAACGACAACCCCAACCTGGATGCGGGCATCGAAGATGCCTACCTGCAGGACGATCTGTATGGCTTGGTGCTGGAGGAGTTTGTGCGCCGCCTGGAGCTTAAACGCCAGGGTCAGGTGTGGTAACAATCAAGCAGACCGCTGAAACTCGCGGTTGCCAGGGCAAGAAGGCGAGCAACCTTTACCTGCCGTCGGACGGTTGATTCGATGCCAGTTAAACCGACATCCGGTTATGTTCAGGTTGTCCGCCGGAGTCTATAAATACCGTTCCCAGATGGGAATATAACGACGTTCATGATTCAGGCTCGCAACGTTGGGCCTGAAGCAGTTCCGTTGATGGAGCAGTTCAGCGTCACATTTGTGAGTGCACGTCTCTTTAATGGATTTAAGGAGACACGACATGACTGACTTAATAACTTTTGCCCTGCCTGAAGCTGTAACTGATAGCAAGGCCGATCGCCAATTGGGCCGAGCGCTCATAGATGCTTGGCGCAAAGACGGTATTTTTCAGATCAGCATCCATGACGAACAGGACCAGAAGGTCAAGCGCGCCATGGCAGCCAGCAAGGCTTTTTTCAAACTGCCCCGGGAAGAGAAGTCGCGCTTAGTCAGCAGTCTTACCTATGCAGGGTATGTTGCTTCTGGCGAAGAGGTCACGGCTGGCGAGCAGGATCAATCGGAAATTTTCACCATTTGCAAAGATCTGCCACTGGAGGATCAGCGCGTCGTAGACGGCTGGCCGTGCCACGGTCCCGTGCCATGGCCCAATGACGAATACCGCGACAGCATGAAAGCCTTCCTGGAGGAATTGGGTGACACGGGCGAAAAGTTGTTGAAGCTGGTGGCACTCGGACTGGGATTGGAAATAAATGCTTTGACGCAGCTTAGCCAGGATGGCTGGCACCATATGCGTGTTCTGCGTTTCCCTGCCGAGTCGGCGCAAACCTGCCGAGGTATTGGGGCCCATACCGACTACGGCATGCTGGTGATCGCTACTCAGGATGAGGTGGGAGGTTTGTATATTCGGCCTCCGGTCGACGGCGAACATCGCAAGCGCAACTGGTTGCCTGACGAAAGCACTGCAGGTTTATTCGAAAACGACGAGCCCTGGACGTTCGTGAAACCGGTACCGCGCGTGTTCACAGTGTTTCCGGGTGATATTTTGCAATTCATGACCGATGGACTTCTGCTCTCGACGCCTCACAAGGTCAAGCTAAACTCACGTGAGCGTTTTGCCATGGCCTACTTTCACGAGCCGAGTTTCAGCGTTTCAGCCAAGCCATTATTCAGTCAGAGCTGTACTGAACGTATTCATTACGGCACACATTTCACCAACATGTTTATGCGTTGCTATCCGCAACGGATAACGACCCAGTGCATTCTCAAGGAGAATCGCTTGAGCCACCTGGAAGGTATTAGTCTGGCCCACGCGCACCCTTGAGTTCGTTACTCTCCCGAGCGGGTAGGCCGCTCGGGAGACTTTTCAATGGCCGATCAGCGCCCATTGCTCAAGGTAGTGATTCCACCGGTTCTGCATCAGTTTGTTTTTGCAACGTGAGCACCTCAAACCCGTCCGCCGTCACTGCCACAGTATGTTCCCACTGCGCCGACAGACTGTTGTCCTTGGTCACCACCGTCCAGCCATCCTTGAGACTGCGCGTCTTGGCGCCGCCCTGGTTGAGCATGGGCTCCACGGTAAACACCATACCTTCGCGCAGAACGAGGCCGGTGCCAGGGCGGCCGAAGTGCAGGATCTGTGGCTCTTCATGCATTTGTTTGCCGATGCCATGGCCGCAGTATTCACGCACCACGCTGTAGCCGTTGGCCTGGGCGTGACTCTGAATCGCATGACCGATATCACCCAGGCGAGCGCCGGGCTTGACCTGGCGGATGCCGGCCCACATCGCCTCGAAGGTCATTTCTACCAGGCGTTTGGCCTTGGGCGCCACGTTACCGATCATGTACATCTTGCTGGAGTCGGCAATGAAACCGCCTTTTTCCAGGGTGATGTCGATGTTGATGATGTCGCCGTCCTTGAGGAACTGCGTGGCGCTGGGCATGCCATGGCACACCACTTCGTTGATCGAGGTGTTGATGCAAAAGGGGTAGTCGTACTGACCCAGGCTGGCGGGGCGGGCCTTGAGTTCGTGGCGGATGAAGGCTTCGACGGCGCTGTCCAGCTCAAGAGTGGAGAGGCCGGCGGCGACATAACCGTCGAGCATGTCGAACACCTGGGCCAGCAGGCGCCCCGACTCTCGCATCACGGCCAGTTGGGCGGCAGTCTTGATCATCAGCTGCGTCCCCGGATCAGGTCGGGCTTGTCCAGCAACAACTTGTTGATCAGCTCGTTGTAGGGCAGGTGCGGGTTGAGCTCGGCGAGCAGGCCGATCTTGATCCAGAACTCGGCCTGGGCGTTGATGGAGCGGTCCATGGCGGCGCTGGCCAGGCGCAGCTGTTCGTGCAGTTGGTCGGTGATTTTGACGATGCCCATGAGGTTCACTGTGTAGGTTTGATATACAAAGCGTATACGTTTCGTATGCTTTGCGTAAACCCCTGGTTCAAATGAGGCGCGCGATAGTTGCGACATGTTGCCGAAAAGAGCGTCGACACAGGTTGCTGTTTGAACTGACATGCAGGGTTAAACGTTTAATCGCAGTGGTTCGACGATTATTTAAAGGCTGCAATCGGCTTCATATTAATCGGCAGGTCGCTTATGAAGAAAAGTTACAACAATGCTGAGATTTGCCGAGTAGGCTGGGTGAGTACAGGCGTCTGCCAGGGTTGGCAAGACGGGGCAGGCTAGCGCCTGCCAGCCCATAAAAACTGATTGGCAGTCTCAAAAAAGGAGAGGTTGGCCATGCTTTCGGAACTGGAACTTCGCAGCATTATTGAAGGAGGTTTTCTGCCTAAACGGTGCGAATGCACCAAAGCCGAGGATGCTTCGTTGACGATCAAGGTGTATGACGACCGCGACCGTGACCGGGTGGACTTGGAAGTCAAAGGTATAAACGCCGACAAACTCGACAGCAGTCGAGCCATTTGCAACCTGATCGCCGGTTTGCGTGAAGACCTCAAGCACACCCAGACCCACACCCTGCGTCGAGCAGGAGGGCGCGGTTATTTCTAGTTAAGCCTTGAATTCAAGTTGACCCAGGGCCTGGCATTCGCCAGGCCCATTGTTATGCGCGTCAGCCCAGCTGATGACGGTACGGCAGGTCGGGGCCGGTCTTGGTACAGGTCAACGCGGCAGCCCGAATCGCAAAGCCGAGCATGTTATCAATCTGCACGCGCGTGAGCTGTTGCAGGCCAGTCACTGAGTCAAGCTGATGCTCGGTCAGCCAGGCAATCAACGCGGCCTGGAAGGTGTCGCCGGCGCCCACAGTGTCAGCCATCACCACCTTGACTGCCGGCGCCGACCAGTTGCCGTGCTGACGGCTGAATACGCTGGCGCCATCGCCGCCGCGGGTGAGGAACACCAGTTGGCAGCGGTGTTGCAGCCAACCGTGCAGCACACTTTCGGGTGACTGGTCGGGGTAGAGCAGGTGCAGGTCTTCGTCGCTGACCTTGATCAGGTCGGCATGTGTGACCAGCTCGGCGACGCGATCACGCCATAGTTGGATGTCCGGCTGCGGGTTAAGGCGCACGTTAGGGTCCAGGCTGATCAGGCGCTTGCCGCTTTCGCGCTTGACCAGCGCCAGCAGGGTGTCGCCAATCGGTTGCACCACCAGTGAGAACGAGCCGATATGCAGCCCGCGCACCTCATCGCCGAGTACCGGCAAATGCGCGACTTCCAGCAACCGATCCGCACAGCCTTCGCCACGGAAGTTGTACTGCGGTGAGCCATTGGCGCCCACAGCGACCATCGACAACGTGGTCGGCGCGGCAAATTCCACCAGGAACTGCTCGCTGACCCCTTCATCTTTCAGCACCTGCAACAAGCGCCGGCCGAGGAAGTCGCTGGACAGGCCGCCGAACAACCCGGCTTCAATCCCCAGGCGGCGCAGGCCCACGGCCACATTGAATGGCGAGCCCCCGGCAATCGCCTTGTAATTGACTTTGGCGGCCTGCCCGCTGGCATCCTCCTCGCTGAAAAAATCAAACAGCGCCTCACCACACACCAGATACATAGTCGTTCGCTCTTAAAGGGATGCCACGTGCTGTTGATAACGCTCATACGCCTGTTGATAGGCGCTGACACTCTCGGTTGCCGGCAAGGTGAGGCTGGCCGGGTCGACGCTCACACATTTGTCGCACAGGCTGGCCAAGGGTTCGCCGCTCTGGCACCAGGCGGCCTGGATTGCCGCGCCCAGGGCGGCGGCTTCGCTCTGTTCGGTGCACACCACTTCGGTGTGCATGATATCGGCGACCATCTGCCGCCACACCGGGCTTTTCGAGCCGCCGCCGATCAGGCGGATGCTCTGGCTTTGCAGGCCGGTCTGGCGCAGCAGGTCAAGGCCATAACGCAGACCGAAGGTGGTGCCCTCAACCACGGCGCGGCACAGGTTGGCGCGGGTCAGGTTGGTCATGGTCAGGCCGTGCAGGCTGCCGGTGGCGTGGGGCAGGGCAGGCACGCGTTCGCCATTGAGAAACGGCAGCATGCTCACCCCGTCGGCGCCAATGGGGGCTTGTTTGACCAGGGCGTTGAACGCCTGCAAGTCGAGTTCGAACAGCTCGCGAATTACCCCGGTGGCGTTGGTCAGGTTCATGGTGCAGATCAGCGGCAGCCAGCCGCCACTGGACGAGCAAAAGGTCGCTACCGACGCCTGCGGGCTGACGTTGGGCTGGTCGGCAAACGCATACACGGTGCCTGATGAGCCCAGGCTCATGGTGATCACGCCGGGAGCGATATTGCCGGTGCCGATGGCGCCCATCATATTGTCGCCGCCGCCGCTGGACACCACGGCGTTGGGGTTGATCCCCAGGCGCTCGGCAATGGCCGGCAGGATCGTGCCCACCGCCTGGTCGGCTTCGATCAACTGCGGGAGCGCTGCCTCCAGGCGGCCGCTGGGGTCGATGTGCCTGAGCAGCGCCACATCCCAGGTGCGGCTGCGCACGTCAAAGTAACCGGTGCCCGAGGCGTCGCCGTACTCGGCGCAGACGCGACCGGTGAGCCAGTAGTTGAGGTAGTCGTGGGGCAGCAGGATATGGGCGATGCGGGCAAATACGTCCGGGTGCTGTTCACGGGTCCAGAGCAGTTTGGAGACGGTGTAGCCCGGCGCGATGGCTACGCCCAGGCGTTCCAGGGAGCCGCTTTCGCCGCCCAGATGTGCCAGCAGGCGCTCGTTCTCCGGCGCGGTTTCGGTGTCGCACCATAACTTGGCCGGGCGCAGCACTTCACCTTGTTCGTCCAGCAGCACCAGGCCGTGCTGCTGGCCGGAAACGCCGATGCCAAGGATGTCCTGGCCGTCCACCCCGGCTTGTTGCAGAGCGCGGTGGGTGGCTTCGGTGAAGGCGTCCAGCCATTCCTGGGTGTGTTGCTCGCGCCGGCCGTTGGCGCCGCTGATCAAGGTATGCGCGGCGGCGCCCAGGCCCAGCACCTTGCCGCTGGAGGCGTCGAGGACGATGGCCTTGGTGCCTTGAGTGCCGCAGTCGATTCCGAGGAACAGGTTTTGCTGGGTCATGATGGAGTGCTCAGCAGTATTATTTTTAGATTGGTAACCCGGTCAAGTGTGGGAGGGGGCTTGCTCCCGATGAGGGAGTGTCAGTCAAATACCTTTCTCTGACCTACCGCTATCGGGAGCAAGCCCCCTCCCACAGTTTTAATCCGGTTTGTTCAGGAGTTGTTGCAGGGTTTGGGTGACGCCTTTGTCGCGCAGGCTTGCATAGCACCGCTCAAACGCTGCCACAAACTCAGCGGACTTGGGAATAGCCGTGCCAAAAATCTCCTCTACCCCCAGCAACCGCTGGCTGATCAGTGTGTCATCACTCACCAGCCCCTGGCAGAACTCGGCCCTCGGATCGGGGATCTTGTAGCTCACGCCATTCTCATCCACCCCTTTCAAATACAAGGCCCAGGCCGCCACTACCAGCGCTGCACGCTCAGTCTCGCGGCCATCGGCAATCAAGCGATTGATGGTCGGCACGGTGAACTTGGGAAACTTCGACGAACCATCGGAACACACCCGTTCCAACTGGTCGGCAATCGCCTGGTTGGAAAAGCGCTCCACCAGCGTCTGCTTGTACGCCGTCAGGTCGATGCCCGGCACCGGCGCCAGGTTCGGCGTAACGTCCAGGTCCATGAACGCACGCATATATGCCACGAACAGCGGGTCGTTCATGGTCTCGTGGACAAACCGATAACCCTTGAGAAAACCCAGGTAGGTGAGGGCCAGGTGGCTGCCGTTGAGCAAGCCGATCTTCATCTCTTCGTAAGGCGTGACGTCATCGGTGAACTGCACGCCGACCTTCTCCCAGGCCGGGCGACCGTTGACGAACTTGTCTTCCAGTACCCACTGCACAAACGGTTCGCACACCACCGGCCAGGCATCGTCGACGCCATGTTCATCATGCAGTTGCAGGCGGTGGGCGGTGCTGGTCATTGGCGTGATGCGGTCGACCATGGCGTTCGGGAAGCTCACGTTGGTTTTGATCCAGTCATGCAGCTCGGCGTTGTGTAGCGCGGCGAAGGCCAGCAGTGCCTTGCGCGTGACGGCGCCGTTGTGCGGCAGGTTATCGCAGGACATGACGGTAAATGCCGCAGTGCCGGCGGCGCGGCGTTGGGTGAGCGCTGCGCAGATAAAACCGAACACGGTTTTGGGTGTCTTGGGGTGCGCCAGGTCATGCTGGATCTGTGGCAGGTGGGCCATGAATTCGCCGTTGCTGTCATCAATGCAGTAGCCGCCCTCGGTGATGGTCAACGAGACGATGCGGATAGCCGGGTCAGCCAGTTTGTCGATCAACGCCTGGGCGCCGTCTTCGGCCAGCAGCATATCGCTGAGGGCGCCGATGACGCGTACTTCGGTGTCGTCGGTGTCACCTAGCTCATACAGGGTAAACAAGTAATCCTGGCCGGCCAGGTCGTCGCGAGCCTTGCGGTCCTCGGCACGCAGGCCCACGCCACAAATGCCCCAGTCCAGGCCCTCGCCGGTATTCATCAAGGCGTCGGTGTAATACGCCTGGTGTGCGCGGTGAAAGCCACCGACGCCGATATGGGCGATGCCCTGGCGGGTGTCGGCAAGCGCATAAGCCGGGATTTTCACTTGCGGCGCTAACTGCGTGAGATTGTGTTTATTCAGTTTCATCTAAAAATACTCGCGGAGTCAGGCGGCTGCGCGCAGTGGGCGGGCCACCGCTACGCCGTCAGTGTCGAACAGATGGCAGTGCGCCGGGTCCAGGTGCAGGTGCAACGTCTCGCCGTACTGGCTGGCCATGTCGCCGCGAATCCGCATGGTCAGCGGTTCGCCATTGGCGGTGATGACGTGGCAGAAGGTGTCGCTGCCCAGGCGCTCGCCAACGTCAGCGGTGACGGTCAGGGTGGTTTGCCCTGGCGCGGCGATTTCCAGATGCTCGGGACGAATGCCCAGGGTCACCGCGCTGCCGACGCTCAAGGTCGCGCCACTCAACGGCAGGCTGATCAGGGTGCCAGCGTCCAATTGCACGTCGCAGCCATGGCCTTCGACACGCGTGACCTTGCCCTTGAGAAAGCCCATCTTCGGCGTGCCGAGAAAGCCGGCCACAAACAGGTTGGCCGGTTGGTGATACAGCTCCAACGGCGAGCCGACCTGCTCGATACGGCCACTGTTGAGCACCACCACCTTGTCGGCCAGGGTCATGGCTTCGACCTGGTCGTGGGTCACGTAGATCATGGTGGCTTGCAGTTCTTTATGTAGGCGCGCCAGTTCCAGGCGCATCTGCACGCGCAGCGCCGCGTCGAGGTTGGACAGCGGCTCGTCGAACAGGAAGATCTTCGGGTTACGCACAATCGCCCGGCCAATCGCCACGCGCTGGCGCTGGCCGCCGGACAGTTGCTTGGGCTTGCGCTCCAGCAGCGGCCCCAGTTCCAGGATGCGCGCCGCTTCGCTGACCTTGCTCTCGACCAGCTTCTTGTCGACACCGGCCAGGTCCAGGGCAAACGACATGTTCTTGCGCACGCTCATGTGCGGGTACAGCGCGTAGGTCTGGAACACCATGGCCAGGTCGCGCTTGGCCGGGGTCACTTCGGTGATGTCGCGGCCGTCCAGTTCGATGGTGCCTTCCGTGACTTCTTCCAGGCCGGCGATCAGGCGTAGCAGGGTGGATTTGCCGCAGCCCGAGGGGCCGACGAACACCACGAATTCCTTGTCGTTCACTTCCAGATCGATGCCCTTGATGATCGAGAAACCTTCGAAGCCTTTTTGCAGATTCTTGATTTTCAGGTTGGCCATGATGGGCCTCCTTTTCGAATTATTATTTGACGGCGCCGAAGGACAAACCGCGCACCAGCTGTTTCTGGCTGATCCAGCCAAAGATCAGGATCGGCGCGCAGGCCAGGGTCGAGACGGCGGACAACTTGGCCCAGAACAAACCTTCGGGGCTGGAGTAGGAGGCGATCAGTGCGGTCAACGGCGCAGCGCTCGACGAGGTCAGGTTCAGCGACCAGAACGCCTCGTTCCAGCACAGGATCAGCGACAGCAACACCGTGGAGGCCAGGCCACCCTTGGCGATCGGCAACAGCACGCGGACCATTTCCTGCCACAGGGTGGCGCCGTCCAGGCGGGCGGCTTCGAGGATGTCCTTGGGGATGTCCTTGAAGTAGGTGTACACCATCCACACCACGATCGGCAGGTTGATCAGGGTGTAGATGATGATCAGCGCGATACGCGTGTCCAACAGGCCAAGGCTCTTGGCCAACAGATAGATCGGCATCAGCACGCCCACCGGTGGCAGCATCTTGGTCGACAGCATCCACAGCAGCGTGCCCTTGGTGCGCTGGGTTTCGTAGAACGCCATGGAGTAGGCGGCCGGCACCGAGATCAGTAGGCACAGGGCAGTGGCGCTGAACGAAATCACCACCGAGTTCCAGGCGTAGGCGAAGTAGTTGCTGCGTTCGTTGATGTGCAGGTAGTTCTCCAGCGTCGGCGTGAAGATGAACTGCGGCGGGGTGGCGAACGCATCGATTTCAGTCTTGAAGCTGGTCAGCACCATCCAGAAGATCGGGAAGAAAATCAGGATCGCGATGGCCCAGGCCAACGTACCGAGCAGCAGGCTTTGCAGGCGGCGGGATTGTTGAAGTGTCATGGCGCGGCCCTCAAGGCTTGTCAGTCAGGTTTTTGCCGATCATCCGCACCAGGATGATCGCCGCGATATTGGCGATGACCACGGCAATCAAGCCACCGGCCGAGGCCATGCCCACGTCGAACTGCACCAGCGCCTGGTTGTAGATCAGGTAGGCGAGGTTGGTCGAGGCGTAGCCCGGGCCACCGTTGGTGGTGGTGAAGATTTCGGCGAACACCGAGAGCAGGAAGATGGTTTCGATCATCACCACCACGGCAATCGGGCGGGCCAGGTGTGGCAGGGTCAGGTGCCAGAAGATCGCAATGGCACCGGCACCGTCCAGGCGTGCAGCTTCCTTTTGCTCCTGGTCCAGGGACTGCATGGCGGTCATCAGCAGCAGTATCGCGAAGGGCAGCCACTGCCACGACACAATGATGATGATCGACAACAGCGGGTAGTGCGCCAGCCAATCCACCGGCTCGGCGCCGAAGAACTTCCACACGGCGGCGAGGATCCCCGACACCGGGTGGAAAATCAGGTTCTTCCAGATCAGCGCGCCAACGGTGGGCATGATGAAGAATGGCGAAATCAACAGCACCCGCACGATGCCACGGCCCAGGAACTCACTGGCCTCCAGCAGCGCGCTGATCAACACGCCGAACACCACACTGATCAGCAACACGCTGCCCACCAGCAACAGGGTATTGGTGGCGCCGGGCAAGAACCCCGAATCGGTAATGAAGTAGCTGAAGTTCTCCAACCCCACGAATTGGTTTTCACCGGGGTAAAGCAGGTTGTAGCGGATCAGCGAAAAGTACAGGGTCATGCCCAGCGGCACGATCATCCACAGCAGCAACAAGGCCACCGAGGGGCTGACGAGGAACCAGCCGGGGTTGGCCAGGCGGTTTTTGGCGGGTGTATTCATTAGAATCAAGACCAGTCAGATACGAATCGGAGCGCGGTCAGTGTGGGAGGGGGCTTGCTCCCGATAGCGGTGTATCAGTCACACAATCATCAACTGGTAGATTGCTATCGGGAGCAAGCCCCCTCCCACATTTGACTGTGGTGAGGGCAGGGGTTACTTGGGGTAACCAGCCCGCTTCATTTCACGCTCGGTGGTGGTCTGCGCGGCGGTCAAGGCGGCATCCACCGTTTGCTGACCGGTCAACGCACCCGAGAAGAACTTGCCGACCTGGGTACCAATCGCCTGGAACTCAGGAATGGTCACCAACTGGATACCGATATACGGCACCGGCTTCTCGGTCGGCTTGGTCGGGTCGGCCACTTTCAGTGATTCCAGGGTCACCTTGGCGAACGGCGCGGCCTTCATGTACTCGTCGCTGTAGGTGGATTGGCGCGTACCTGGCGGCACATTGGCGATGCCATCGGTCTTGGCCACAAGCTGGCCGTATTCCTTGGACGTGGCCCAACTGGTGAACACCTTGGCGGCGTCCTTGGCCTTGGAACTGGTAGGGATCGCCAGGCTCCAGGAGTACAGCCACGAGGTGCCCTTGTCGGTCTTCTCGTGGGGCGCAAAAGTGAAACCGACATGCTCGGCGACCTTGCTCTGGCTCTTGTCGGTGACAAACGAACCGGCGACGCTGGCGTCTACCCAGATCGCGCATTTGCCGCTGTTGAACAGCGCCAGGTTCTCGTTGAAACCGTTGCTGGACGCACCCGGCGGGCCGGATTTCTTCATGTTGTCGACGTAGAAGTTCAGCGCGTCCTTCCACTCGGGGCCATTGAATTGCGGTTGCCACTTCTCATCGAACCAGCGCGCACCGAAGCCGTTGGCCAGGGTGGTGATCAGCGCCATGTTCTCACCCCAACCGGCTTTGCCGCGCAGGCACAGGCCGTATTGCTCTTTGGACTTATCAGTAAGTTTGGCCGCGTATTCGCCGATCTGGCTCCAGGTCGGGTGCTCGGGCATGGTCAGCCCGGCGTCCTTGAACAGGTCGGTGCGGTAATAGGTGATCGAGCTTTCGGCGTAGAACGGCAGGGCGTACAGCGAACCCTTGACGGACAAGCCATCACGTACCGAAGGGAACACATCATCAAGGTCGTAGGAGGCCGGCAGGTCCTTCATCGGCTCCAGCCAACCCTTGGCGCCCCACAGTGCGGCTTCGTACATGCCGATGGTCAGCACGTCGAACTGCCCGCCCTGGGTGGCGATGTCGGTGGTGAGGCGTTGGCGCAGCACGTTTTCTTCGAGCACCACCCAGTTCAACTTGATCTCCGGGTGCTCGGCCTCGAAGGTTTTCGAGAGCTTCTGCATACGGATCATGTCGCTGTTGTTGACGGTGGCAATGGTCAGGGTTTGCGCGCCAAGGCTGACGGCGCTGAGGGTCATGCATGCAGTCATGCAGGAACAGGCAAGCAGAGCTTTTGCTGTGAACTTCATCGCGCACTCCATTTCCGCGCCCAGGGGGCTACAGAAGGACGGTTATTGTTGTTGTGTCTTCCTACAGGTAGCCAGGAAGAGTGTGCGTCGATTACAGCCTTGAAATGGGGTTGTGACAAATCCTTGGGCGCACGCGCACTGATACTTTTTTGCACTCGATGATCGTCCCCGTGGTGCGTGGGGACGATCGATGCCGTATTTAACGCTCGATATCAGCCAGTACCCGCTCAGCCAGCAAGCGAGACACCTCGATCAACTGGGCAATACCCAGGGCACCTTCGCGCCGCGAGCCGTCGAGATCAAAGGCGAAATCGCAGGTGAGGGCGTGGGCAGAAGCGAGTGACTCGCTGAGGTTGACCAGTAGGTCATGCGTGGAGATGCCGTCTTTTACGGTGAACAGCACGCTGGGTGCTGGATCGATTGGGGGATTTGGGGTGGGTTTGATCATGGTGGAACTCCTGATTCAAGTGGAGCTACCACTGATCGCCGCGACGCGATCGGGTGGTAGCTGTACGCAGGTTCGCGGACCGGAATCAGGAAACCGGCATACCCGAAGGTATCCCGCGCACAGCCACCATAAGGGCGCACAGTAGACGATAAAAAGACGTCAACTGAAAGCGGAAATGGCACTTTGCGTCTGATTAAACCGGGCCGCGACGCCCGACCGCTGAGTGTGCAGCGGTGTACAGAGACTAGAGATTGAGTGTCCTAGGGACAACCTCAAAACCTTGTAAGACGTTTCTGCTTCCTGACGCCTGCCGAACGATCAACCTCAAGCCAAATTCTGCTCAGTCAACCGCTGCACCGCCAATCGCCGGTAGTGGGACGGCGTCATCCCCTTAAGCTGCTGAAACCGCCGGTTGAAGTTGGAAATATTATTGAACCCCGACTCAAAGCACACATCCGTCACCGCCTTGTCGCCATCGGCCAGCAACTCGCAGGACTTGCTGATGCGCAGTCGATTGACGAATTCAATAAAAGTCCGCCCGGTGGCCTGCTTGAATACTCGAGAAAAATACGTCGGTTTCATCCCCAGGTACTCTGCGACTTCTTCCAGCGGCAGCTCGCGGGCGTAGTGGGCAAAGATGTAGTCCACCGCACGGTTGGTGCGGTCGATGCTGTGTTCGTCGGCTTGCTGCGGGGTGGTCACGCCGGACAGCAGCTGGTAGTCCTCACAGGCGCTCAATACCTCCAGCAGGATAAAGAAATGCCCCAGGCGCGCCATGCCGTGGGCGTCTTCAATGTGCTGCATGAGGGTCATGGCGTGGGCAATGGTCTTTTTGCAGCGGAATTCGATGCCGTACTGCGCGCGTTCGAGCAGCGGCGCCAGGCGTTTGAGTTCGGTGAAGATGTGGCTGCCGTGTTCGAACAACTCGTCGGTGAAGTTCACCAGCATGTCGCGCTTGGGGACCACTTCGCCTTCTTCCACCTGGCTGATCCAGTTGTGGGGCAGGTTGGGGCCGGTGAGGAACAGGCTTTGCGGGTAGAAGTTGCCGATGTAGTCACCGATAAACACCTTGCCGGAGCTGGCGACGATCAGGTGCAGCTCGTATTCCTTGTGGAAGTGCCAGCGCACCAGCGGGCAGGGGAAGCCGTGCTGGCGATAGATGATGGACAGACCGTTGTGATCGTCCATCAGCTCGTAGGAGGGATCGGTGATGCGCGTTGCTCGGGTCATGCTGCCGTCGCTTTATTGTGGTCGCTGCGTAGGATAATGCCCCGTCGCGCACGACCTCGCCAGCAGCAGTGTTTACAGGTTGCGGTTTTTTGCCTCGATCCACTGGGACATGTACTGGGTACTCTTGTGCGCGTGATGGCGCAGCATACTGCCGGTGAAGTTGTCCCGGCGATGGGCGGCGAGGTTGCGGCGGCATTGCTCCAGGCAGTCCACCAAGGCTGGCCCGTGCAGAGTCTGGTCATAGCGCCGGGCCAGCAGTTGGCGCCCGTGTTCCTGGGCCTGGGTCCAGCGCTCGTGGTCCTGGTAGAGGGCCACAGCAGCGGCGGCCAGGGCCGGGGCGTCGTGTTCGATCACGCCGGGCCAGGGTTGATCATCGCCCATGGCCTCGGCGCCGATCGGGGTGGTGACATTGGGGGTGCCGCAGAGCATGGCGTCGATCAACTTGCCCTTGATGCCCGCGCCAAAGCGCAACGGTGCCAGGCAGATGCGTGCGGCGGTCATGACTTGCAGCGCGTCTTCGGCCCAGTTCATCACATGAAAACCCTGTGCCGGGTTGTGCAGGGCGGTGGCCTTGGGTGGGGTGTAGGCGCCATAGATATGCAGCTGCGCGCCCGGCAACTGTTGGCGAATCAGCGGCCACAGGCTTTGCTTCATCCACAGCACCGCATCCCAGTTGGGCGCGTGGCGGAAGTTGCCGATGCTGAGAAAGTGCGCACGGTCTTCAAACGGCGCAAACGCGGCGGTGGGCGGTTGCAACATCAACGGGCACCAATGGAGCAGAGCGGCGGGCACCTTGAACTGCTCGGTGAGCAGGCGGATTTCCACGTCGGAGATCATCAAGCTGATGTCACAGCGGTAAATCGCGGCGATTTCGCGCTTGGCCAGGTCGGTATCGGCCATGCGCTGGAACTCGTCTTGAAGCGCAGGCGCGAACAGGGCGCTGAAGTCGTCGCTGTCGGGGTTGGCTTTCACCTGCTCCTTGAAACGCTGGTGGCGGGCATCGCGCAGGCTTTGCAGGTCGGAGGTTTCCAGCACGCGCAGGGCGTTGGGGCAGCATTGCTCCACGCGCCAGCCGAATTGCTCCTCCATCATGAAACGGTCGAACAGTACGATATCCGGGGCCAGTTCGCGGATAAAGTCATCGAAACTGCTGTTATTCAGTTCGATGGCGCATTCGGCGATGCCAAGTGCCGGCAAGTCGGCCTTGTGTTCGCCGATGGTCGCAGGGCTGCTGAAGGTAATGTCCCAACCTTGCGTAAGAAAACTCTCAAGGATCTGCATCATATGCCCCCCCGCAGCCGAGGAGCGGGGCTCTGGCCAGACGTAACCAATGACCAGAACTTTGGTGGCAGGCTGATTCATCGACGACGGTTTCCTTGAAGGGCAGGCGAAAAGCGCGCAATTAAACCACAACCTGGCGACATGACAATTTGTGTCTGGCGGTAGGTAGCATCGGCACTTTGTGGTTAACTTCGGCCTCTCGAATTCGTTTAACCAAAAACCAGCATAAGGATTCCGTTCATGGCTCAAGTCACCCTCAAAGGCAACACGGTCCAGGTTGAAGGCGAACTGCCGAAAGTCGGCGCCAAAGCCGCAGATTTCACCCTGACCGCCGGCGACCTGTCCGACGCCACCCTGGCCACCTTTGCCGGCAAGCGCAAAGTGCTGAACATCTTCCCAAGCGTTGATACCCCAACCTGCGCCACTTCCGTGCGCAAGTTCAATGCCCAGGCCAACGATGTGGCCAACACCGTGGTGCTGTGCATCTCCACCGACCTGCCATTCGCCCAAGCGCGCTTCTGTGGTTCCGAAGGCCTGGAAAACGTTAAGAACCTGTCGGATTTCCGCAACGCCGACTTCGCCGTTGACTATGGTGTTTCCATCGCCGACGGCCCGCTCAAAGGCCTGACCGCTCGCGCTGTCGTGGTACTGGACGAAAACGACAATGTGCTGCACAGCGAGTTGGTCAAGGAAATCGCTGAAGAGCCAAACTACGATGCGGCCCTGGCTGTATTGAAGTAACTGTTTCTGCGCGTAACTGTCGTTTGGCAGTAACACGTATGATGCATGATTGCGGCCTGGCCTAGTCCAGGCCGTTTTTATTTGAGTGTCAGCGGTTTAGCGAAATAGCTGGCGGACTAAGATCAGACGTTAAAAGTTGTAAGCCCAAGGTAAATAGCCGGTAAAGGTGCTTTTCTAAACGCCCCCCAGTGCTTATCTTTCAGCCTCCCGAAGAAGAAGCTCTCATCCCCAATGGTTGATCACTCCATGCAATCCTCCTCCCGCAACTCCCGCCGCTGGCTGTTTGGCCTGCTTGTGCTGCTGGTTATCGCCGGCCTGTGCTGGAAATTCTGGCCCGGCGGCGCGGCTCACAAGGACGCTCCTGCGGGGCACACCGGCAAGACCGGCATGGCGCGCCCGGGCTTCGGCGGTTCCACCGGCCCGGTGCCGGTGCGCGTGGCGCCGGTGGTGCAGGGGGAGTTTGCGGTGTACTACAAGGCGCTGGGCACGGTCACCGCGCTCAACACCATTAATGTGCGCAGCCGGGTGGGCGGTGAGCTGGTGAAGATCGCCTTTGAAGAAGGCCAGATGGTCAAGGCCGGCGACCTGCTGGCAGAAATCGACCCGCGCAGCTACCAGAACGCCTTGCTCCAGGCCCAGGGCACATTGCTGCAGAACCAGGCGCAGTTGAAAAACGCCCAGGTCGATGTGGAGCGTTATCGCGGCCTGTACGCCCAGGACAGTATCGCCAAGCAGACCCTGGACACCGCCGAAGCGCTGGTCCTGCAATACCAGGGCACGGTCAAGACCAACCAGGGCGCGGTCGACGATGCCAAGCTCAACCTTGAATTCACCAGGATCCGTGCGCCGATCAGCGGCCGCGTTGGCCTGCGCCAGCTCGATGTCGGCAACCTGGTCGCAGCCAATGACACCACCGCCCTGGCGGTCATCACCCAGACCCAGCCGATCAGCGTGGCGTTCACCCTGCCGGAAAATACCCTGGAAACCGTACTCGCCCGTTACCACGCCGGCAACAAACTGCCCGTGGAAGCCTGGGACCGTAGCGACGTGAAAAAACAGGCGGTCGGCGTGTTGCAGAGCCTGGACAACCAGATCGACGTCACCACCGGTACTTTGAAGTTCAAGGCGCGCTTTGATAACAAGGACCAGGCGCTGTTCCCCAACCAGTTCGTCAATGTGCACTTGCTTGCCGACACCTTGCATAACGTGGTGTTGGCGCCGTCGGCGGCGGTCCAGTTCGGCAACACCGGCACCTTTGTCTACAAGCTTGACGGTGACAACAAGGTCAAGGTCCAGCCCCTGGTGCTGGGTGACACCGACGGTGAGAACACTGTGGTCAAGGAGGGCCTGGTCGCAGGCGATCGCGTGGTGCTGGAAGGCACTGACCGTCTCAAGGACGGCAGCGAAATCGAAGTGGTCAACGAAAGCAAGGAAGTGCCGACCACGCCGACCGAACACCTGCAAGGCAAGCCCGCGGCAAAAGGGGAGACCGGCGCTGACGCCGGCAAGGCGCAAAAGGTCGGTTCATGAACCTGTCACGCCTGTTTATCCTGCGCCCGGTCGCCACCACGCTGAGTATGCTGGCGATTGTATTGGCCGGGATCATTTCGTACCGCTTGTTGCCGGTATCGGCCTTGCCCCAGGTGGACTACCCGACGATCCGGGTGATGACCCTGTACCCCGGCGCCAGCCCAGACGTGATGACCAGTGCGGTCACTGCGCCGCTGGAGCGTCAGTTCGGGCAGATGCCCGGGCTGACCCAGATGGCGTCCACCAGCTCGGGCGGTGCGTCGGTGCTGACCCTGCGTTTCAACCTCGACGTCAATATGGATGTCGCCGAGCAACAGGTGCAGGCCGCAATCAACGCCGCCACCAACCTGTTGCCCAAGGATTTGCCGGCGCCGCCGGTGTACAACAAGGTCAACCCGGCCGACACCCCGGTGCTGACCCTGGCGATTACTTCCAAGACCATGCTGCTGCCCAAGCTCAATGACCTGGTCGATACGCGCATGGCGCAGAAAATCGCCCAGATCAGCGGCGTCGGCATGGTCAGCATCGCCGGTGGCCAGCGCCAGGCCGTGCGCATCAAGGTCAACCCGCAAGCCCTGGCGGCCAATGGTTTGAACCTGTCGGACGTGCGTGCGCTGATCGCCGCCTCCAACGTCAACCAGCCCAAGGGCAACTTCGACGGCCCCACCCGCGTGTCGATGCTCGATGCCAACGACCAGTTGGTCTCACCCCAGCAATATGCCGAGCTGATCCTGGCCTACAACAATGGCGCACCGTTGCGCCTCAAGGATGTAGCGCAAATCGTCGACGGCGCCGAAAACGAGCGCCTCGCGGCCTGGGCCAACGAGAACCAGGCGGTACTGCTCAACATCCAGCGCCAGCCGGGCGCCAACGTGATCGAGGTAGTCGACCGTATCAAGGCGCTGCTGCCGAGCATCACCGACAACCTGCCGGCCGGCCTGGACGTGACGGTGCTTACCGACCGTACCCAGACCATCCGCGCCTCGGTGAAAGACGTACAACACGAGCTTCTGATTGCCATCGCCCTGGTGGTGATGGTGACGTTCCTGTTCCTGCGTCGGGTCAGCGCCACGATCATTCCGTCCATCGCCGTGCCGCTGTCTCTGGTGGGTACCTTTGGCGTGATGTACCTGGCGGGGTTCTCCATCAATAACCTGACGCTGATGGCCCTGACCATCGCCACGGGGTTCGTGGTGGATGACGCCATCGTTATGCTGGAGAACATTTCTCGCTATATCGAGGAGGGCGAGACGCCGATGGCGGCGGCGCTCAAGGGCGCCAAGCAGATCGGCTTCACCCTGATTTCCCTGACCTTGTCGCTGATTGCGGTACTGATCCCACTGCTGTTCATGGCTGACGTGGTCGGGCGGCTGTTCCGCGAGTTCGCCATCACCCTGGCGGTGGCGATCCTGATTTCGCTGGTTGTGTCCCTGACCCTTACGCCGATGATGTGCGCGCGCTTGCTCAAGCGCGAACCGAAGGAAGAAGAGCAGGGACGTTTCTACAAGGCCAGCGGCGCCTGGATCGATTGGCTGATCCAGGCCTATGGCCGCAAGTTGCAGTGGGTGCTCAAGCACCAGCCGCTGACCCTGCTGGTGGCCATCGCTACCCTGGGGCTTACGGTGGTGCTGTACCTGGTGGTGCCCAAGGGCTTTTTTCCGGTGCAGGACACCGGGGTGATCCAGGGTATTTCCGAAGCGCCGCAGTCGATTTCCTTTGCGGCGATGAGCCAGCGTCAGCAGGAGCTGGCGAAGATCATCCTTGCTGATCCCGCGGTCCAGAGCCTGTCGTCCTACATCGGTGTGGACGGCGATAACGCCACCCTCAATAGTGGCCGCTTGCTGATCAACCTCAAGGCCCACGGCCAGCGCGACTTGAGCGCAGCCGAGGTGATCACCCGCTTGCAACCGCAAATCGACAAGCTGGTGGGCATCCGCCTGTTCATGCAGCCGGTGCAGGACCTCACCATCGAGGACCGCGTCAGCCGTACCCAGTACCAGTTCAGCATGTCGTCGCCGGACGCCGAGTTGCTGGCACTGTGGAGTGGCAAGCTGGTGCACGCCCTCAGTCAACAGTCGGAACTCACCGACGTTGCCAGCGACTTGCAGGACAAAGGCTTGCAGGTGTACCTGGTGATCGACCGCGACGCGGCCTCGCGCCTGGGTGTGAGTGTCTCGACCATTACCGACGCGTTGTATGACGCCTTTGGCCAACGGCAGATCTCTACCATCTATACCCAGGCCAGCCAATATCGCGTGGTGCTGCAGGCTCAGTCCGGCGAAACCCTCGGCCCGGCCGCGCTCAACCAGATCCATGTGAAGACCACCGACGGCGGCCAGGTGCGGCTGTCGAGCCTGGCCCATGTCGAGCAGCGCCAGGCGCAGTTGGCGATTGCCCATATCGGCCAGTTCCCGGCGGTGATGATGTCGTTCAACCTGGCCCCCGGCGTCGCCCTGGGCAAGGGTGTGGAGCTGATCAACCAGACCCAGAAGGACATTGGCATGCCGGTGGGCGTGCAAACCCAGTTCCAGGGTGCCGCCCAGGCGTTCGAGGCGTCCCTGTCGAGCACCTTGCTGCTGATCCTGGCCGCGGTGGTCACCATGTACATCGTGCTGGGCGTGCTTTACGAGAGCTATATCCACCCGATCACTATCCTTTCAACCTTGCCGTCGGCGGCGGTGGGGGCCTTGCTGGCCCTGCTGCTCAGTGGCAATGACCTGGGCATGATCGCGATCATCGGCATCATCCTGCTGATCGGTATCGTGAAGAAGAACGCGATCATGATGATCGATTTCGCCCTCGACGCCGAGCGTAATCAGGGCCTGGACCCACAGACGGCGATTTACCAGGCGGCGCTGTTGCGTTTCCGGCCGATCCTGATGACTACCCTGGCCGCGTTGTTCGGTGCGGTACCGCTGATGCTTGCCAGCGGTTCCGGCGCGGAGTTGCGCCAACCGCTGGGTTTGGTGATGGTCGGTGGCTTGCTGGTGAGCCAGGTGTTGACGCTGTTCACCACGCCGGTGATCTACCTGTACTTTGATCGCCTTGGCCGGCGCTGGCGCAAAGAGCCGCAACGCCTGGAGCCGGTTGAGCCATGAACCTGTCCGGACCTTTCATTCGCCGGCCGGTAGCGACCATGCTGCTGAGCCTGGCGATCATGCTGCTCGGTGGCGTCAGCTTCAACCTGTTGCCGGTGTCGCCGCTGCCGCAGATCGACTTTCCGGTGATCGTGGTGTCGGCCAGCCTGCCCGGCGCGAGCCCCGAGGTGATGGCGTCCAGCGTGGCGACGCCATTGGAGCGTTCATTCGGTTCGATTGCCGGTATCACCACCATGAGCAGTTCGTCGAGCCAGGGCTCGACTCGGGTGATCCTGGCCTTTGATTCCGACCGCGATATCAACGGTGCGGCGCGGGAAGTGCAGGCGGCGATCAATGCCTCGCGCAACCTGTTGCCCAGCGGTATGCGCAGCATGCCCACCTACAAGAAGATCAACCCGTCCCAGGCACCGATCATGGTGTTGTCGCTGACCTCCGACGTGCTGCAGAAGGGCCAGCTGTATGACCTGGCGTCGACCATCCTGTCCCAGAGCCTGTCCCAGGTGCCAGGCGTGGGTGAAGTGCAGATCGGCGGCAGCTCCCTGCCGGCAGTGCGCATCGAGTTGGAACCCAAGGCCCTCGACCAGTACGGCGTGGCCCTGGACGATGTGCGCAATACCATCGCCAATGCCAACCAGCGCCGGCCCAAGGGCTCCCTGGAAGACGCTGAGCGCAATTGGCAGATCCAGGCCAACGACCAGCTGGAAAAAGCCAAGGACTACGCGCCGCTATTGATCCGCTACCAGGACGGTGCGGCCCTGCGCCTGGGGGATGTGGCGAAGATCACCGATGGTGTGGAAGACCGCTACAACAGTGGCTTCTTCAATAATGATTCGGCGGTGCTGCTGGTGATCAACCGCCAGTCCGGCGCCAACATCATTGAAACGGTCAGGCAGATCAAGGCCCAGTTGCCGGCATTGCAGGCGGTGCTGCCGTCCAGCGTCAAGCTCAGCCTGGCCATGGACCGCTCGCCAGTGATCACTGCCACCCTGCATGAAGCGGAAATGACCCTGCTGATTGCCGTGGGCCTGGTGATCCTGGTGGTGTACCTGTTCCTGGGTAACTTCCGTGCTTCGCTGATCCCGACCCTGGCGGTGCCGGTGTCGCTGGTGGGCACCTTCGCGGTGATGTACCTGTACGGGTTTTCGCTGAACAACTTTTCGTTGATGGCGCTGATCCTGGCCACCGGGCTGGTGGTGGACGATGCCATCGTGGTGCTGGAGAACATTTCCCGGCACATCGACGAGGGTGTGCCGCCGATGAAGGCGGCGTACCTGGGGGCCGAAGAGGTCGGCTTTACCTTGTTGTCGATGAACGTGTCGCTGGTGGCGGTGTTCCTGTCGATCCTGTTCATGGGCGGGATTGTCACCAACCTGTTTCGCGAGTTTTCCATCACCTTGTCGGCGGCGATCATCGTCTCGCTGATTGTCTCGCTGACCTTGACGCCGATGCTCTGCGCCCGCTGGCTCAAGCCTCATGACAAGACCCGGCAGACCGGTTTGCAGCGCTGGAGCCAGAAGGTCAACGACCGCATGGTCGCCGGCTACGCCACCAGCCTGGACTGGGTGTTGCGCCACCGGCGCCTGACCCTGCTCAGCCTGTTGATTACCGTGGGGGTGAATGTCGCGCTGTATGTGGTGGTGCCAAAAACCTTCATGCCTCAGCAGGACACCGGCCAATTGATCGGGTTTGTGCGCGGTGACGATGGCCTGTCGTTCAGCGTGATGCAGCCGAAGATGGAAGTCTTCCGCCAAGCGGTGCTCAAGGACCCGGCGGTGCTCAGCGTGGCCGGCTTTATCGGTGGCAACCAAGGCACTAACAACGCAGTGATGCTGGTGCGCCTCAAACCCATCAGTGAACGCAAGATCTCTGCCCAGGCGGTGATCGAGCGTCTGCGCAAAGAGGTGCCGTTGGTACCGGGCGGGCGCCTGTTCCTGATGGCCGACCAGGACCTGCAGTTCGGCGGCGGCCGCGACCAGACCAGCGCGCAATATTCCTACATCCTGCAAAGCGGCGACCTGGCCGCGTTGCGCCTGTGGTACCCGAAAGTGGTCGCGGCGATGCGTGAGTTGCCCGAGCTGACTGCCATCGACGCTCGCGAAGGCCGGGGCGCGGCGCAGGTCACGCTGATCGTCGATCGGGACCAGGCCAAGCGTCTGGGCATAGACATGGACATGGTCACGTCGGTACTCAACAACGCCTACAGCCAGCGGCAGATTTCCACCATCTACGACAGCCTCAACCAGTATCAGGTGGTGATGGAGGTCAACCCCAAGTATGCCCAGGACCCGATCACCCTGAACCAGGTCCAGGTGATTACTGCCGATGGTGCGCGGGTGCCGTTGTCGACCATTGCCCATTACGAGAACAGCCTGGCCGACGATCGCGTCAGCCATGAAGGCCAGTTCGCTTCCGAAAACATCGCCTTCGATATGGCGCCCGGGGTGACGGTAGAGCAGGGCACCGCGGCCATCGAGCGAGCGATTGCCAAGGTTGGCCTGCCCGAAGATGTGATCGCCAAGATGGCCGGCACCGCCGACGCCTTTGCGGCCACGCAGAAGGGCCAGCCGTTCATGATTCTCGGTGCGCTGGTGGCGGTGTACCTGGTGCTGGGCATTCTGTATGAAAGCTATATCCATCCGCTGACCATTCTGTCGACCCTGCCGTCGGCGGGTGTTGGCGCGTTGCTGGCGATCTACCTGCTGGGCGGCGAGTTCAGTCTGATTTCGTTGCTGGGCTTGTTCCTGCTGATCGGTGTGGTGAAGAAAAACGCGATCCTGATGATCGACCTGGCGCTGCAACTGGAGCGCAACGACGGCATGAGCCCGCTGGAATCGATCCGCAGCGCCTGTCTGCTGCGCCTGCGACCCATTTTGATGACCACCCTGGCCGCCATCCTCGGCGCCTTGCCGTTGCTGCTCGGCACCGGCGATGGCGCGGAAATGCGCCATCCGTTGGGCCTGACCATTATTGGTGGCCTGGTCTTCAGCCAGATCCTGACCCTTTACACCACCCCGGTGGTCTACCTCTATCTCGACCGCGCGCGCCACCGCTTCAATGCCTGGCGCGGCGTGCGTACCGATGCTGCCCTGGACACTGCGCTATGACCGATTCAACCAAATTATTGTGGCGAGGGAGCAAGCACCCTCGCCACAACAACACAATGAAGTTATTGGCCGTGATGATGTGTGGGGTGTTGCTCAGCGCCTGCGCCATTGGCCCTGACTACAAGCGCCCGGAGGTCATCGAACCGGTGCAGTTCAAAGAAGCCCAGGGCTGGCGCCAGGCCAACCCCAGCGATTCCCTGGCCCGTGGCGCCTGGTGGGAGCTGTATGGCGACCGCCAACTCAATGAGCTGGTAGAGCGCCTCAACACGTCCAACCAGACCGTTGCCCAGGCCGAAGCGCGCTTTCGCCAGGCCAAGGCGCTGGTGCGCAGTTCCCGCGGGGCGTTTTACCCCAGCGTCGACCTGAGCGTGGGTAAAACCCGCGCCAGCCAGGGTACCGGCAGCAGCAGCGCCAGCCTCAGCAGTTCCAGCAGTGGTATCCGCGACACCCTCAATGCGCAGTTGGGCGTGAGTTGGGAAGCCGATATCTGGGGCAAGTTGCGCCGTGGACTGGAGGCCAATGAAGCCAGCGCCGAGGCCAGCTCGGCAGACCTGGCCGCGATGCGCCTGAGCCAACAGTCCGAACTGGTGCAGAGCTACCTGCAACTGCGGGTCATGGACGAACAGACGCGCCTGTTGCAAGCCACCCTGGACACCTACCAGCGTTCATTGAAAATGACCGAAAACCAGTACCGTGCCGGGGTGGCCGGCAAGGATGCCATCGCCCAGGCGCAAACTCAGCTCAAGACCACCCAGGCCAGCCTGATCGACCTGATCTGGCAGCGGGCCCAGCTGGAAAACGCCATTGCCGTGCTGATCGGCGAAGCCCCGGCCAACTTCAACCTGGCGGTGAGCAAAGACATTCCGGCGCTGCCGCAAATACCGGTGAGCCTGCCGTCCCAGTTGCTGGAACGTCGCCCCGATATTGCCTCGGCCGAACGCGCGGTGATCGCCGCCAACGCCAACATCGGCGTGGCCAAGGCGGCCTATTACCCGGATCTCAGCCTGAGCTTGCAGGGCGGCTACTCCAGCAGCACCTATGAAGATTGGATCAGCCTGCCGAACCGCTTCTGGTCGGTGGGGCCGAAACTGGCGATGACCCTGTTCGATGGCGGCCAGCGCTCGGCGGAAGTCGACCGCACCGTGGCCAGCTATGACGAGACCGTGGCCAAGTACCGCCAGACCGTACTGGATGGGTTCCGTGAAGTGGAAAACTACATGGTGCAACTCAAGGTGCTGGCGGACGAGGCTGTGGTCAGCAATGAAGCGCTGGAATCGGCGCGTGAGTCGTTGCGCTTGACCGAGAACCAGTACAAGGCGGGTTTGATCGCTTACCTGGATGTGGTGACTGTGCAGGCGACGGCCCTGAGCAACGAGCGCACCGTGTTGACCTTGTTGCAGTCGCGGCTGGTAGCGAGCGTGCAGTTGATTGCGGCGTTGGGTGGTGGCTGGGACGGCCAGACGTCTCTGGCCGAGAAGGAGTGAGCGAATACCTGGGCATCCTGTAGGAGCGAGCTTGCTCGCGAAGAACACACAGACACCGCGTTTCCCCCGGTTTCGCACGTCATCGTTGACGATCTTCGCGAGCAAGCTCGCTCCTACAGTGGGGAGGCCCCTTTCCATAGGTATTGAAAAATACCCGCATTAAGCCAGCAGATTGACGCCAAAAAATGACTAATGGCTATCTGCTTAATTAATCACCTGCCCCAGAATCATTCTCGCTACAATCGCCCGCTTTGCCACCCGGCATGGGCTTTTACGCCCTGTTGCCTGCGAGAAGCCCCATGTTGATCGGTAGCTATTCAACCTCCCTGGTCGTGATTTCCCTGTGCGTTGCAATGCTGGCGTCCTACACCGCGTTGGACCTGGCCGGGCGTATCGCTACGACGAAGGGGCGTGCCGTTTACTTATGGATTACCGGCGGCGCAGCAGCCATGGGCGTGGGCATCTGGTCCATGCACTTTATCGGCATGTTGGCCCTGCGCCTGCCGTTTGCCCTCGGGTTTGACCTGGGCATCACTGCGCTGTCGCTGTTGATCGCTGTGTTATCCAGTGGCTTCGCCTTATGGCTGGTCAGCCAGCCACGTCTGCCGGCCTGGCAACTGGCGTTCGGTGCGCTGGTGATGGGTGCCGGTATCGCCAGCATGCACTACACCGGCATGGCAGCGATGCGCATGACCCCGGGTATCGACTACGACCCTACCTTGTTCGGCGCTTCGTTGTTGATCGCGGTAATGGCTTCCGGCGCCGCGCTGTGGATCGCCTTCAACCTGCGTCGCAATACGCCTTACGTGCGCCTGGCGCGGGGTGCGGCGGCGGTGGTGATGGGCGTGGCCATTGTCGGCATGCACTACACCGGGATGGCCGCGGCGCAGTTTGCCGATGACAGTTTCTGCGGTGCCGCGCTAACGGGCTTGAGCGGCAAGGGCCTGGATAACCTGGTCTTGGTGACCTCCCTTGCGGTGTTGGTCATAGCGTTGTTGACCTCCTTGCTGGATGCCCGCCTGGAGGCGCGCACCGCTGTACTCGCCGATTCCTTGACCCTGGCCAACCAGGAACTGACCCACCTGGCACTGCACGACATGCTCACCGGCTTGCCCAATCGCACACTGCTGGCGGATCGCATTCAACAAGGCATTCAGGCGGTGTACGAGCAGGGCGGTTGCTTTGCGCTGATGTTTATCGACCTGGACGGCTTCAAGCCGGTCAACGATGCCTTCGGTCATCACATGGGCGATCAACTGCTGCGCGAGGTTGGCCTGCGTCTGCGCGAGGACTTGCGCAGCCAGGACACCCTGGCCCGTATTGGCGGTGACGAGTTCGTGTTGCTGGTGCAATTGACCCAGCCGGACGATGCCATGGGCCTGGCCGAGCGTCAGGTCGGTCTGATCAACCGCGCTTTCACGGTGGCCGAGCATGAGCTGAAAATCTCCGCGAGTATCGGTATCGCCATGTTCCCGGGCAACGGTAATAACCCCCAGGAGCTGTTGATGAACGCCGACGCGGCGATGTATCACGCCAAGGGCATGGGCAAGAACGGCTACAGCTTCTTCGATGCGTCAATGAACACCAATGCGCGCAAGCAACTGCAATTGTTGCAGGACCTGCGCAATGCCCTTGAACTCGGCGAGTTTCGCTTGTATTACCAACCCAAGTTCGATGCGGTGAGCGGTATTGCCGTGGGGGCCGAGGCGTTGTTGCGCTGGGAGCATCCGCAACAGGGCTTGTTGCTGCCGGCAGCTTTTATCGCGCTGGCGGAGAAAACCGGGCTGATCATTGCCATCGGTGAATGGGTACTCGACGAAGCCTGCCGCCAGATGAGCCTGTGGTACGCACAGGGTTATCAGAGCTGGCGCATCGCCGTGAATCTTTCGGCGCTGCAGTTCTGTCATGCCGGGTTGGTCAACAGTGTTGCGGCTGCTCTGGAGCGCCACCAATTACCCGCCAACAGCCTCACGCTGGAGATCACCGAGACCACTGCCATGAGCGATGCCGATGCGAGCATGACGGTATTGCAGCAGCTCTCGGACATGGGTGTGGACCTGTCCATCGATGACTTTGGCACCGGTTACTCCAGCCTGATGTACCTCAAGCGCCTGCCGGCCAACGAGTTGAAGATCGACCGCGGCTTTGTACGCGACCTGGAGCACGACAGCGACGACGCCGCCATCGTCTCGGCCATTGTCGCCCTCGGCCAGGCCCTGGACTTGCGGATCGTTGCCGAAGGCGTGGAAACCGATGCGCAGCAAAATTTCCTTACCCGCCTGGGGTGTGATTCCTTGCAAGGCTATTTGTTGGGGCATCCATTGCCGGCCGACAATTTCATGGCAAACATCCTCGCCGGCGAAGATGCGCCAGCGCCTGACAAAAGCCATCAGTGACGGGTATTCTTGGATCCAACCCTAACCATCAAGGTTGAATCAGGAGACCGTAGCCATGGACAAAGTCGTCATCATCACCGGAGGCAGCCGCGGGATTGGCGCCGAGACGGCCTTGCTGGCTGCTCGCGAAGGTTATCGCATCTGCATTAACTATCAGTCGGACGAGAAGGCTGCCCATGCCGTGCTTGAACAAGTGCGCGGCCTCGGCGCCCAGGCCATTGCGGTGCGCGCTGATGTCAGCATCGAAGATGAAGTGATAGCGCTGTTCAATCGCGTGGATGCCGAATTGGGGCGTGTCACGGCGCTGGTCAACAACGCCGGTACTGTGGGGCAAAAGTCGCGGGTCGACGAGATGTCCGAGTTTCGTATCCTGAAGATCATGAAGACCAACGTGCTGGGCCCGATCCTGTGCGCCAAGCACGCGGTGCTGCGTATGTCGCCTCGGCATGGCGGGCAGGGTGGCAGTATCGTCAACGTGTCGTCGGTAGCGGCGCGGCTGGGGTCGCCAGGTGAGTATGTGGATTACGCTGCGTCCAAGGGCGCTCTGGATACCTTCACCCTCGGTCTGTCCAAAGAAGTCGCAGGTGAAGGCATTCGAGTCAACGCGGTACGCCCTGGTTATATCTTTACCGATTTCCACGCCCTCAGCGGCGACCCGGACCGCGTCAGCAAGTTGGAGTCCGGTATCCCCATGGCGCGTGGCGGGCGTCCGGATGAAGTGGCTGAGGCGATTATCTGGTTGCTGTCGGACAAGGCTTCATACGCCACCGGCACCTTTTTAGACCTAGGGGGCGGACGCTGAAAAGCAGCTTACTGCCCGAGGTTTTGCAGCACGTCGTAGCCGTTTTCCGCGAATGCTACAAGTAGACGGGCTTCTGAGTTCTTTCGGGTGGAATAGCCGGCGTTGTGAAAGCCATTGATCTTGCCGTCGTGTCGTTCGCTGTTACCGACGCGGCGATCATTCACATTGTCGAGGACGTTAATCACCCTCGCCAGGTTATAGGCCGCGTGGGCCCTGGCCTTGGCATCAGGGTTGGCGAATGTCCAGTCCCCAGTCGGCGCTTGAGCAAGTCTGTCACCGGGTAGCTATCGCGGCGCTTGAACAGGTGCTTGAGCGCAGGATTGGCGTTGATGATCTGCCGGGTGGTACGACGGTCACCGACGGGAGGTTCTTCGGGCGCAGTCGGCACAATAAGCCAGTTATTTTCAGGGCGACCTTCGCCAAGCCGATAGGCGGTCGATGCCGCAAGAGGGTTGATGCGCATGACGATCTCGACATGAGGATAGGCATAGCTAGGTGGTTCCTGATGGCACACGGTTCCACGGGCTGTGTTTCGCGCCGTTAAAAAGACCGCACTATCCGCCCCAGCGTCTCCATGGCCTTTTCCGAGGCTTCGCTCCATGGGCTGCCATAGTTCAAGCGTATGCAGTTTCTGAAGCGCTGGGTCGCTGAAAAAATCGGCCCCGGTGCGATGCTGATACCTTGGGCCAGGGCCATCTGGAACAATTTCAGCGAGTCGGTTTGCTCCGGCAATTCCAACCACAGAAAATAACCGCCCGCTGGCTGGCTGACCCGTGTCTGGGCCGGGAAGTAGCGGGCGATGGCCGCCAGCATGGCGCTTTGCTGTTCTTCCAGGGCATAGCGCAATTTGCGCAGATGCCGGTCATAGCCGCCGTGTTGCAGGTAGTCGGCAATCGCCGCCTGGGCCGGCATCGACGGGCACAGCGAGGTCATCAGTTTCAGGCGCTCGACCTTCTGCGCAAAGCGCCCGGCCGCGACCCAGCCGACGCGGTAGCCCGGTGCCAGGCTCTTGGCAAAGGAACCGCAGTGCATCACCAGCCCTTCGGTATCAAACGCCTTGGCCGGTTTTGGCGCGTGTTGCCCGTAGTACAACTCGGCGTAGACATCATCCTCGATCAACGGCACCTGATGGCTGCGCAACAGCTCTACCAGCGCCTGTTTTTTTGCTTCGGGCAGGGTGGCGCCCATGGGGTTCTGGAAGCTGGTCATGGTCCAGCAGGCCTTGATTGGGTAGCGCTCAAGACTTTGTGCCAAGGCGTTCAGGTCAATACCATCGCGCGGGTGCACCGGGATTTCCACGGCCTTGAGTTTCAGGCGCTCCAGCACTTGCAGGCAGGCGTAGAACGCTGGTGCCTCGATGGCAACCAGGTCGCCCGGTTCAGTCACGGCTTGCAGGCACAGGTTCAGCGCTTCGAGGGCACCGTTGGTAATCAGCAGCTCCTCCATGGGCAGCATCAGGCCGCCGACCATGTAGCGCAGGGCAATCTGCCGGCGCAGTTGCGGGTTGCCCGGCGACATGTCGGTGACCACCAGGCGCGGGTCCATTTCGCGGCTGGCGCTGGCCAGGGAGCGGGCCAGGCGCGGCAACGGGAACAGCATCGGGCTGGGGAAGGCCGAGCCGAAGGGCACTGTATTAGGGTCTTTGATGGAGTCGAGTACCGAAAACACCAATTCACTGACGTCCACATGGGTGGACTCATGCACCTGCTCGCTCACCACTGGCTCGGAAAACGGGCTCGGCGCATGGGTGTTGACGAAGTAGCCCGAACGCGGCCGCGCGCGAATCAGGCCACGGCGTTCCAGCAAGTAATACGCTTGGAACACGGTAGACGGGCTGACGCCGTAGGTCTGGCTGGCATAGCGCACCGACGGTACGCGCTGACCTGGGCCAAGGACGCCGGAGCGGATCAGTTCTGCGATGTCATCGGCGAATTTTTCGTAGCGTTTCATGGCAGCCTTAAACAGTTTTCAGTCTGTACGCCGGGTAAGTGTGTGTGGGAGCTTGCCCACGATTAGCATAGGTATCTACACATTTTTGGTACGGCGCTGTACCTGTGGCGAGGGAGCTTGCTCCCGTGACGACCAGTCAGCCAGCGCATATCTATCTGATGCTCCGAGATCCAAATGTGGGAGCGGGCTTGCTCGCGCAGGCGGCCAGGCAGCCGACACAGTTATACCGAGTACATATCCATTGCTGCGGTAACGGCCACTTATGGTTCCGCTCTTACAGCGGGTCACTTTCGAAAAGCCGGAATGCCGGCCCAGAATCCCTGTCGAATTCCGGCCAGCGTGGTTTGACGGGGCGCTTAAGATCAAAAACAGATCAAGATCAAGAGCGGCTCGCTTCGCATCGTAGTTACCGTCGGCTTCTACAACCTAAAAAATTGTGTAGATACCTATGTCCCGATGAGGGGGTGTCAGTAACCAAAACTGTTCTGACCCACCGCTATCGGGAGCAAGCCCCCTCCCACATTGGCGGATTGTCAGCGGTTCAACGGCGCGACGAAGCGACTGTCTGCGGCGCTGTAGATCCAGGGCTCATCCACATCTGTCACCTTGAAGCGCAGGCTCTGCGAGCTGCTCGCCGGCTTCTCGGCCAGCAGTGCCACTGACACCGGCATATCGACGATTTCTCCGGGCGCCAGGCTGATCCGGGTCTTGCCTTGCAACTGGAACCCGTCGGCATCCACCAGTTCCACCCGGTAGTCCTGGCGTTGCTGGGTCTTGTTGATGACCTTGAGGCTGTAGATGTTCTCGATCAAACCCTGGCTGTTTTCGCGAAACATGCCGCGGTCCTTGGTGACATCCAGCGACACCATCGGCCGTTCAATCAAGGCCACCACCAACGCGGCAATCATTACCAGCAGTACGGCACTGTAGCCGATCAGGCGTGGCCTGAGCAGATGAGTCTTGCCACCCTGCAGTTGGTGTTCACTTGTGTAGCTGACCAAACCCCGGGCATAGCCCATTTTGTCCATGATCGAGTCGCAGGCATCAATGCAGGCCGCACAGCCGATACATTCCATTTGCAGGCCGTCGCGGATATCGATGCCGGTAGGGCAAACCTGCACGCACAGCTGGCAATCAATGCAATCACCAAGCCCTGCATCGGCTGGCTGCACTTCGCGTTTGCGCGGGCCACGGCGTTCGCCGCGGGCGGTATCGTAGGAAATGGTCAGGGTGTCTTTATCAAACATTACGCTTTGGAATCGCGCATACGGGCACATATGCATGCACACCGCTTCGCGTAACCAGCCGGCATTGATGTAGGTAGCGCCCGTGAAAAACAGCACCCAGAACAAGCTCACCCCGCCGATTTGCCAGGTCAGCAGTTCGACGGCGAGAGGGCGGATGGGCGTGAAGTAGCCGACAAAGGTCAGCCCGGTCAGCACGCTGATGCCCAGCCACAGCGTATGTTTGGCTGAGCGTCGCGCGAGTTTGTTCAGGCTCCACGGGGCCGCCTGCAGCTTGATACGCTGGTTGCGCTCGCCCTCGGTGATCTTTTCACACCACATGAACAGCCACGTGAACGAGCTTTGCGGGCAGGTATAACCGCACCAGACGCGGCCGGCAAACACCGTGATCGCAAACAGGCCGAAGGCACAGATGATCAGCAGCGCCGAGAGCAGGATAAAGTCCTGCGGCCAGAAGGTGGCGCCGAAAATGTGGAACTTGCTGTGCGCCAGGTCCCACAGCACGGCCTGGCGCCCACCCCAGTTCAGCCATACGGTGCCGAAAAAGGCCAGGAACAGCAAAGCCGCTCCACTGACACGCAAGGTGCGGAACAGGCCGGTAAAGCTGCGGGTATGGATCAGGTTATCGCTGGATTTGGCCTTCACCTTCTTTGGGTGTATGGGCTCAAAGGTTTCCACGGTTGGGATTCGTTCGCTCATGGTCGTTCGCTCATCAGCCTCCATCAGGCCAATGCACTATGGGCGACAGGCTGTTTGCATAACAGACTCAGGTATGGCGATATAAAGCGGATCAGATGGGCTGGATGTACCCATCTGCGTCAATGTGCTGCACCCCAGCGTCAATAAGGTGCAGCGATCGATCGAAGGGGCTGACGCAGATCAATTAAATCACCGAACCCGGTTCGTCGGCCTTCACATGCTGACGGCCATCGGTGGCGCCTTCAACCGTCAGGGCGTCCGCCTCGGCTTCGGTGATGTAGATGCGAGAACCCGCCAATTCCAGATAAGACATGGCTTTGTCGTGATCGGTAAGGATGGTCACCCGGGTGGCGGGCAGGCTTTGTTCCTGGCCGTTTTCGTCGAGCGTGAAGTAGCACAGATGATTTTCGATGCGTACGGTCATGACGATCTCCGTTTTGTGAACTGTGCAGCGTTAGGCGACTGCCATGCGCACGGGTTCCGGGCAACTGACTGGCGGTCTGTGCGGTCTATTCTTTACTCATAATAAAAGGAGCGCATCCATGGACGTCTGGTGGCAACAAGTGTGGCAAACCCTGCAAGCCGAGTTCGCCGACATCGCCGATGCCCGGCAACTCACTCAAGTGACTGTGCGCCTGCTGATCGCTGCGATCCTGGGTGGCATCCTGGGTTTTGAGCGTGAACACAAGGGCAAGGCGGCGGGCGTGCGCACTCATATGCTGGTGGCGCTTGGCGCGGCGCTGTTCGTGCTGGTGCCGCAGATGTCCGGCAACCAGGCAGACGCCATGAGCCGGGTGGTTCAAGGGGTGATTGCGGGCATCGGCTTCCTTGGCGCCGGCACTATCCTCAAGGGCAAGGAAGATGAAGAGGGCCAGCATGTGAAGGGCCTGACCACGGCTGCCGGGTTGTGGATGACCGCCGCCATCGGGGTGGCGGCGGGCATGGGGCGTGAATCGACGGCGGTACTCAGTACGTTGCTGGCCCTGGCGGTGTTCAGCATCATGCCGAGAATCGTCAAGTTAGTGGAAAAGTGATACCCAGCCATCAGGTCTCGATGTTGCTTTGGCGCACCTCACCAAACACCTTCAGTACAAAGGGTGGCTTGCCTGGAGCATCAGCAATGACTACCACGCTGACATTGTTATTGGGCGAATATTGAATCTGTATCTCCCCGATCGACTCTGGGGTGCGCTCAACCCATCGCAGCGGGGTGTTCAACTGTTTCTGAATGCCGGTCAGGTTCAGTTTGTCTTGGGATTTGAAATTCCGGATCTCTTGAGGAGATTCGAGTGTGGATTCACTGGCAGAGCGGAAGCTGTAGGTTGCAGAGCTGTCGTGGCCAGTGTCGGAGGCCGATGGCGGTGGCGTGGCATCTGCTTGTGACGCGTCGAGCTTTTCCTTGGCCAGCGAATCGCAGGTATTGCTTAAGGTTTTATAGGTCGAGTCCATCCTGGAATAGTGTTGTTTGATTTTGGCTAACTCTGCGAGTGAGTTATCGAGACGGCCAAAAGAGCTCGAGGCGTCGCCGTCAAATGCCCCGAGCAGGGTCTCGATATTTTTAAAGGCGAATTTATTCATTACCTCTTCTGTTGTTTTGTGCTTGGCTGAGTTCAGGTTCCTGGCACCGGCATTGAGCACGACGCTCATCTCTTCAAATTTTTTGCGGTTCGCTTTGGCGTCGGGCCCACGTAACGCTGCGCGCCTGTTTTCTGGCTGAAAAATCCATTCGAGTTCGGACTTGATTGCACGAGATTGGGCAGAGTCCGGATTGCCCTGTAGCGCGTTGATTCTTTCCGGGGTCAATAGTGTATGAGTATCGCTCACGCGTTTCGTCGCGTCTGCGTGTTGCTCAGGAGAGGTCTGATTGGAACGCGTGTCAGGCGATTGCTGTGCACGGTCCGGTGCCTTGGGCGTAACGGACCAGTTCGGGCCAGCGTTGAGCAACGCATCCACCTGCTGCTGTGTTGGCCGGCCCTGAGCGTGGGCGCCGCTGGAGTGTCCAGGTGGCGATGGCTGCGTGCGGGAAAAGTGCTGAGGGTTGATAGTCGACATGGTGTCCTCGCGATAGGATCAGAACTTCCCATCGGAAGATGGGTTGAGTGCGAGGTAAATATATAAACCTGCAGTCACGCGAGCATTCAGGCTTGTTCCCAGTGTCTGTAGGAGAGTTCGATTTTTTTGCGGCTCGCTCGAGCTGAAGAACAGCCTGACCCCTCCCGAGCGAACCTCCATCATTGTGACTCAGACGATGACCGGCGGCGTGGTCGTGGGCGGTTCTTGCGCTGCGGGTGGCTCATCTTCAGGGGGTTCCTGCTTTGGCGCCGGCGTTGGCTCCGAAGGCGGCAAGGGCGGGGCATCGATATTCGGATCTTCGGGCTCAGGGGGTATTGGGATATTCATCAGTGTGGCCTCCTTTGTGCTTGGCTCTATGGGTGGACCATTGCCTTGGGGAATTGATTCCCCGCCCGGCGGCCACATATCCACCTGAACTTTTGCCGCGCGCCCAGGCTCGGACTTTAAACGGCTCTGCTCAGGGAGAGCGTCGCCGTACTTGAATTCGGATCAAGCAAAGAGCGTCCACGGGGCGTAAGGGGAAGATGCTCGATGACTGCTGAAACACTGGCTCCAGAGGGCTGCGCACTGCCGTTGTCGCAAGCGCTGTTGTTACCCAGGATCGCTATCGAAAGCACCATGCCGGTGATCGACAAGGGGGAATTTGCCGTCAAGGCCGTGGTCGGCCAGCGCGTCAATGTCACCAGTAAAGTGTTCGCCGATGGCCACGACAAACTGGCGGTGCTGATCCGCTGGCACGCGCTGGAGGATGAAAGCTGGCACAGCGTCGTCATGACCGATGTCGGTAACAATGGCTGGGAGGGCGCGTTCACCGTCGCCCACCTCGGCCCGCATGAATACTGCATCGAGGCATGGATCGATACCTTCGCCAGCTTCTGCTATGAACTGCGCAAGAAACACGAGGCCGGGGTGCCGGTCAGCCTTGAATTGCAGGAGGGTCGTAGCCTGCTGTTGCAGGCCGCCGAGCGCAGTGACAACGAATTGCGCGACCGCTTGATGTTGCTGCACCACGAATTGTCGGGCCTGCTGGAAACCGAGCAGGTGGCGTTGTTCCTGCACGAAGACAGTGCACACCTGATGACCCAGGCCGATCATCGCGCTTATCTGAGCATCAGCCCCGCCTACCCGATTGACGTAGAGCGTGAGGCGGCGCAGTTCGCCAGTTGGTATGAGCTGTTTCCCCGCTCGATCACCGACGATCCGGCCCGCCACGGCACATTCAATGACGTGCACTCGCGCTTGTCGATGATCCACGACATGGGCTTTGACGTGCTGTATTTCCCGCCGATCCATCCCATCGGCCGCAGCCATCGCAAGGGTAAGAACAACTCACTCACCGCCGGCCCCGATGATCCGGGCAGCCCCTATGCCATCGGCAGCGAGGAGGGCGGGCACGAGGCGATTCACCCGCAACTGGGCAGTCGTGAGGATTTCCGTCGCCTGGTCAAAGCCGCTGCCGACCACGGCCTGGAAATTGCGCTGGACTTTGCCATCCAATGCTCCCAGGACCATCCGTGGCTTGAACAGCACCCTGGCTGGTTCAACTGGCGCCCCGATGGCACGATTAAATACGCAGAGAACCCGCCGAAAAAGTACCAGGACATCGTTAACGTCGATTTTTATGCGGCGGATGCGATTCCGGGCTTATGGACAGAGCTGCGCGATATTGTGGTGGGTTGGGTGGACGAGGGCGTGAAGACCTTTCGCGTCGATAATCCCCACACCAAGCCGCTGCCATTCTGGCAATGGCTGATCAGTGATGTCAGGTCCAGATACCCTGAGGTGATCTTCCTCGCCGAGGCCTTTACGACTCCGGCGATGATGGCGCGCCTGGGCAAGGTCGGCTATTCCCAGAGCTACACCTACTTCACCTGGCGCAATACCAAGGCCGAGTTGAGCGAGTACCTGACGCAATTGAACCAGTCGCCGTGGCGCGAATGCTACCGGCCGAACTTCTTCGTCAATACACCGGATATCAACCCAGGCTTTTTGCACCAGTCCGGGCGCGCCGGCTTCTTGATTCGTGCCGCGCTGGCGGCCATGGGCTCGGGCCTGTGGGGCATGTATTCAGGCTTTGAACTGTGCGAAGCCGCGCCAGTGCCGGGCAAGGAGGAATACCTGGATTCGGAGAAGTACGAAATCCGCCCGCGGGACTTCACCGCCCCCGGCAACATCATTGCCGAGATCGCCCAACTCAACCGTATCCGTCGGCAGAACCCGGCCCTGCACACACACCTGGGGCTCAAGCTCTACAACGCCTGGAACGACAACATCCTGTATTTCGGCAAGCGCAGCGAAGATGGCAGCAACTTCATTCTGGTGGCAGTCAACCTCGATCCCTTTAACGCTCAGGAAGCCCATTTTGAACTACCGCTGTGGGAGCTGGGCCTGCCGGATGACGCCCAGACCCAGGGTGAAGACTTGATGAACGGCCACCGTTGGACCTGGTACGGCAAGACCCAATGGACACGGCTTGAACCGCAGATGCCCTTTGGAATCTGGCGCATCACCGCTTCCTGAGCCTTGCGCAGGGCCAGTGTGGGAGGGGGCTTGCTCCCGATAGCGCTCTATCGGGCAATAAGCTTATTGACTGTCACGCCGCTATCGGGAGCAAGCCCCCTCCCACAGGGAAAGCATGTCGTCTAAAAAATTTGCTTCAGGAGTTTCCAATGGCGAAGAAACCCAAGACAGCCACCTTCATCAAAGACCCGCTCTGGTACAAGGATGCGGTGATTTACCAGGTTCACGTCAAATCCTACTTTGACTCCAACAATGATGGCATCGGTGACTTCCCCGGGCTGATTGCCAAGCTCGACTATATTGCCGACCTTGGCGTGAACACCATCTGGCTATTGCCGTTCTACCCCTCGCCACGTCGCGATGACGGCTACGATATTGCCGAATACCGTGGCGTGCACAGCGACTACGGGACCATGGCCGATGCCAAACGCTTCATCGCCGAGGCGCATAAACGCGGGCTGCGGGTAATTACCGAGCTGGTGATCAACCACACCTCCGACCAGCACCCCTGGTTCCAGCGTGCGCGCAAGGCCAAGCCGGGTTCGGCCGCGCGGGACTTCTACGTGTGGTCGGACGATGACCAGAAGTACGACGGCACGCGCATCATTTTTCTCGATACCGAAAAATCCAACTGGACCTGGGACCCGGTCGCCGGCCAGTACTTCTGGCACCGCTTCTACTCCCACCAGCCCGACCTCAACTTCGATAACCCGCAAGTCATGAAGGCCGTACTGTCGGTGATGCGCTATTGGCTGGACCTGGGCATTGACGGCCTGCGTCTGGACGCCATTCCCTACCTGATCGAACGCGACGGCACCAACAACGAAAACCTGGCTGAAACCCACGACGTCCTCAAGCAGATTCGCGCCGAAATAGATGCCCATTATCCCGACCGAATGCTGCTGGCTGAAGCTAACCAATGGCCCGAAGACACGCAGCTGTATTTCGGTGAGCGCAAAGGCGATGACGGCGATGAATGCCATATGGCCTTCCACTTCCCGCTGATGCCGCGCATGTATATGGCGCTGGCCCAGGAAGACCGCTTTCCCATCACCGATATTCTGCGCCAGACCCCGGAGATTCCCGCCAATTGCCAATGGGCGATCTTCCTGCGCAACCATGATGAGCTGACCCTGGAGATGGTCACCGACAAAGAACGTGACTACCTGTGGAACTACTACGCCGCAGACCGCCGCGCCCGAATCAACCTGGGTATTCGTCGACGCCTGGCGCCGCTGATGGAGCGTGATCGTCGCCGTGTCGAGTTGCTCAACAGCCTGTTGTTGTCGATGCCGGGCACACCGACTTTGTATTACGGCGATGAGATCGGCATGGGTGACAACATCTACTTGGGCGACCGCGACGGTGTGCGTACGCCGATGCAGTGGTCTATCGACCGCAATGGCGGCTTCTCCCGTGCCAACCCGGCCAGCCTTGTATTGCCGCCGATCATGGACCCGCAATACGGTTATCAATCGGTCAACGTCGAGACCCAGGCCCAGGACCCGCATTCGTTGCTGAACTGGACCCGGCGCATGCTCGCGGTGCGCAAGCAGTCCAAGGCCTTTGGCCGTGGCAGCCTGAAAATGCTCTCGCCGACCAATCGGCGCATCCTGGCTTACACCCGTGAATACACGGGGGAAGACGGCCACACCGAAATCATCCTGTGCGTGGCCAATGTGTCGCGCAGCGCCCAGGCGGCGGAGCTGGACTTGTCTGCCTTCGCCGGCATGGTGCCGGTGGAGATGCTCGGCGGTAATGCCTTTCCACCGATTGGCCAGCTGAATTTCCTGCTGACTCTGGCGCCCTATGGCTTTTATTGGTTTGTGCTGGCGACGGAAAACCAGATGCCAAGCTGGCATGTGGAACCGGCGCAGAGCATGCCCGACTTCACCACTCTGGTACTGAAAAAACGCATGGAAGAATTACTCGAAGAGCCTTGCCGCACCAGCCTGGAACAAACCTCATTGCCAGCCTGGTTGCCCAAACGTCGCTGGTTTGCCGGCAAAGACACGGCGATCGACAGCGTGCGCATCGCTTACGGCGTACGTTTTGGCGACCCACAGCACCCGGTATTGCTCAGTGAAGTCGAGGTCAGCAGCGGCGGTCAGGTCAGCCGTTATCAACTGCCGTTGGGCTTTCTCGGCGAAGATCAGGTGAGCAGCGCCTTGCCCCAGCAATTGGCCCTGGCCCGGGTGCGACGTACTCGCCAGGTAGGGTTGGTGACCGATGCCTTCAGCCTTGAGCCTTTCATCCGTGAAGTCATCCAGGCCATGCAGGCAGGGACCGTGCTCAACTCCAGTGAGGGCGATCTGCGGTTTGAGGCGACCGGACACCTGGCCGGGCTGCAACTGACTCACGAATCGCCAGTGCGTTACTTGTCTGCCGAGCAGTCCAACAGTTCGGTGGTGGTGGGCGAAAGCCTGGTGCTCAAGCTGATTCGCAAAGTCAGCGCCGGGGTACACCCGGAGCTGGAAATGAGCGCCTACCTGACCGCCGCCGGCTACCCGAATATCTCGCCTTTGCTGGGCTTTATGAGCCGCCGCGACGCGCAGGGGCAGGACAACCTGCTGATGATTGCCCAGGGCTACCTGAGCAACCAGGGCGATGCCTGGAGCTGGACCCAGAACAACCTGGAACGGGCGATCCGCGACGAGTTGGCCGAGGCCATTTCTGAACAGGAGCAGCACTACAACGCCCTTGGCGAACTGGCGGATTTCGCCGCCGCGCTTGGCCAGCGCCTGGGGGAAATGCATGGTGTGCTGGGTGCGCCAACGGATGACAAGGACTTCAAACCGCAAATCACTACCGCCAAGGATACTCAGGCCTGGGCCAAGGATGTCGGCGCGCAGATCGAGCGTGCGCTGCAATTGCTCAAGCTTCATCAAAGCCAGTTGAACCCCGCTGACCAGGCGTTGGTCAGTGAGTTACTGGTACACAAAAAAACCATCGCCGGGCATGTCCAGGCGTTGGCGAAGGCCACGGTCGGCGGGCTGCGGATTCGTGTCCACGGTGACTTGCACCTGGGCCAGGTGCTGGTGGTCAAGGGCGACGCGTACCTGATCGACTTTGAAGGGGAACCTGCGCGGCCGTTGCATGAGCGGCGCGGCAAGCACAGCCCCTATAAAGATGTGAGCGGAGTGCTGCGCTCCTTTGACTACGCGGCGGCCATGGCCCTGAATGTGCAAGCAGTGGATCAGACACCGCAAGCCAACACTGCGCGCAAGCGCGTCACCGATCGCTATCTGAGTGAAGCCCGCGAGGCATTTACTCAGGCTTATCAGACGGCGACGTCTACACTGGCGCATGATTGGCAGGATGCCAACGGCCAGGACGCAGCGCTGACGTTGTTCAGCCTGGAAAAGGCCGCGTACGAAGTGGCCTACGAAGCGGAAAATCGCCCGACCTGGTTGCCGGTGCCCTTGCAAGGGCTGCATGGCTTGCTGAGCGGGCTTACACCTAAATCGAAACCTGTACGCGGTGGGGAGACGTCATGAGTTTTACACATAAAGAACCGCTGCAGCCCAAGTTGACTGCATTGCCGGCGTCCAAGGACGTCGAAGCGCTGGTACGCGCCGAACACCCGGATCCGTTCTCGATCCTGGGCCCGCATGACGACGAGCAGGGCGGGCAGTTTATTCGCGCCTTTCTGCCTGAGGCGCTCAGCGTTCAGGTACTCAGCCGGGATGGCGGTGAAGTGCTGGGCAGCCTCGAGGCAACCCAGGTGCCTGGCTTGTTTGTCGGGCAGTTCAGCACGCGCCAGCCGTACCTGCTGAAAATCCAGTGGGCGGGCGGTGAACAGATTACCGAAGACCCCTACAGCTTCAGTCAATTGCTGTTGGGGGAAATGGACCTTTACCTGTTTGCCGAAGGCAATCACCGCGACCTGGGCAGTTGCCTGGGGGCCCAGGTGACCAGTGTCGATGGCGTGCAAGGTGTGCGCTTTGCGGTGTGGGCACCGAATGCGCGGCGGGTTTCGGTAGTTGGCGATTTCAATATCTGGGACGGTCGCCGCCATCCGATGCGCCTGCGTCACCCCTCCGGTGTGTGGGAGATTTTTATCCCGCGTTTGCAGCCGGGCGCTGCCTACAAATACGAAATCCTCGGGGCCCATGGGATCCTGCCGCTCAAGGCCGACCCGGTGGCGCTGGCCACCCAACTGCCGCCCGACACGGCCTCCAAGGTCGCCGCACCGTTGCAGGTGGACTGGCAAGACCATGAGTGGATGCAAGCCCGGGGTGACAAGCAGAAATCCACGGCGCCGTTGTCGATCTACGAGCTGCACGTGGGCTCCTGGCAGTGCGAGCTGGACGAGACCGGCGAGGTCGCCCGTCAATACGGCTGGCGTGAACTGGCGGAGCGCTTGATCACCTACGTGCAGCAACTGGGCTTCACCCATATCGAGCTGATGCCGATCATGGAGCACCCCTTTGGTGGTTCCTGGGGCTATCAGGCTTTGTCGCAATTCGCCCCGAGTGCACGCTTTGGATCGCCCGAGGATTTCGCCTGGTTCGTCAATGCCTGTCACCAGGCGGATATCGGCGTGATTCTCGATTGGGTGCCGGCGCATTTCCCCACCGATACCCACGGCCTGGCGCAGTTCGACGGCACAGCGCTGTACGAGTATGCCAACCCGCTGGAGGGCTTTCACCAGGACTGGGACACGCTGATCTACAACCTGGGCCGTACGGAAGTGCACGGCTTCATGCTGGCCTCGGCCCTGCACTGGCTCAAGCATTTTCATGTGGATGGGCTACGGGTGGATGCGGTGGCTTCGATGTTGTACCGCGATTATTCGCGCAAGGCCGGCGAGTGGGTGCCCAACCGCCATGGCGGGCGCGAGAACCTGGAAGCCATCGATTTTCTGCGGCATTTGAACGACGTGGTCGCCCTTGAAGCGCCCGGCGCGCTGGTGATCGCCGAGGAATCGACGGCATGGCCGGGGGTCAGCCAGCCTACCCAGCAAGGTGGCCTGGGGTTCAATTACAAGTGGAACATGGGTTGGATGCATGACTCGCTGCATTACATCCAGCAAGACCCGGTCTACCGTGCCCATCATCACAACGAGCTGAGCTTCGGCCTGGTATATGCCTGGTCCGAGCGGTTTATCTTGCCGATCTCACACGATGAAGTGGTGCACGGCAAGCACTCGCTGATCGACAAGATGCCGGGAGATCGCTGGCAGAAGTTTGCCAACCTGCGCGCCTATCTGAGTTTCATGTGGATGCACCCGGGCAAGAAGCTGTTGTTCATGGGCTGCGAATTTGGCCAGTGGCGCGAATGGAACCACGACCAGCAACTGGACTGGTATCTGCTGCAATACCCTGAGCACCGTGGTGTGCAAAAGCTGGTGGGCGATTTGAACCGCCTGTACCGCGAGGAGCCGGCGCTGCATGAACAGGATGATGCGCCCCAAGGCTTCCAGTGGCTGATTGGCGATGATGCGATCAACAGTGTTTACGCCTGGCTGCGCTGGAGCAAGGATGGCCGGCCGGTGCTGGTGGTTGCTAACTTCACCCCGGTGCCGCGTGAAGGCTATGCGGTTGGGGTGCCGTTCGGCGGGCGTTGGAGTGAGGTAATCAACAGTGATGCGGACACTTACGCCGGTTCCAACTTTGGCAATGGGGGAGAGGTGTTCACCCAGGATGAGCCGCGTCATGGGCAACCGGTGTCGCTGTCGTTGAACCTGCCGCCGCTGGGCGTGTTGATTCTGCGTCCGCAGGAGCTGTAAGGGCGCTGGATTGGCGGATGCAGTTGTTTCCGATACTGGCAGGGTGCCACAATGGCGCCTTTGCCGTCGCAATCGACACAGGCGCATTGCATGAACAGCCTTGGGCATGGGCAAGATCAGGACCCCATCATCGAGCAGCAAGTGCGAACCGACCGGTTGCACCAACTGTTTCGCCAGTCGTTCTCGGCCGTCTTCGGTAGTTATCTGGGGGCCGCCATGCTCTGCTGGCTGTGCTGGGATCGCTTCGATCATCGAATCATTCTGGTATGGCTGGTGCTGCTGGGTTGCTCGTCACTGCTGCGCCTGCACATGTTCGTGCAGTGGTTTCGCTGCCCTGACAGCGAGCGCACCCCAAAGCGTTGGGAGCGGCGTTACTGGATCACGCTGATGTTGTCGGCTGGCATCTGGGGAGGTGGAGCGCTGGCGGTGATGCCGGTCGATGACCGTGTGTCTCAGGTACTGGTGATGCTCTTTACCGTAGGAATGTCAGTCAGTGCGGTGTCCTGCTACTCGGCCTTTCGCTACATGACCTTGAGTTCGATGGCGTTGGTGCTGTTGCCCTGTACGCTGTGGCTGTTGTTCCAGCCGGCGCCGATGCAAGTGGGTGTGGCCCTGGCGGTGCTGGTGTTTTCATCTTTTGTGGTGACGGCCACCTGCAAACTGTCCGATGCGCTGGAAAAAGCCTTCCGCCTGACTCGGCAAATGGAGCGTACACACCGTCTTTCAACCCGCGCGGCCCAAACCGATGAGCGCGACGGGTTTGAAGACCTGCACCGCTAAGGCTCAAGGTCTTGATCAGGTGGCCGTAGCGGTCTGATCCTTGGACATCGCCCTCACCAACGCCCTGGCGACCTGTTCGGCGGAGTAGGGTTTGGCGAGGAACTCAAACCCCTCATAACCGCTGTCCGCCAGCTCTTCGCTGTAGCCTGAGACAAGTACCACCGGCAGGTCCAGACGCCGCTCACGCAGCAGTCTGGCCATCGCAACGCCGGTCATCCCCGGCATGACCACATCCGAAAAAATCGCGTCGAAGGCTCGGGCGTCGTTGCCAGCGAGGGCCAGTGCCTGCTCGGCATTGGTCGCCCAAGTGGTCTTGTAGCCCAGGTCCTTGAGGATCTGGCTGGCGAAACGTCCCACTTCCAGGTTGTCTTCTACGATCAGAACATGCCGTTGGGCAGCCTCCTGCGGCGGTACAAGTTGCTCCTGCTCGTCCTGCTGCGGGGCGGGTTCGCCTTCCACTTGGGGCAAATACAAGGTGAACACAGTGCCCTGGCCGAGGGTACTTGCCACATCGATGTTGCCGCCCGACTGTTTGGCAAAGCCGAAGACTTGCGACAGGCCCAGCCCGGTGCCTTTGCCAACGGCCTTGGTGGTGAAGAACGGCTCGAAGATACGGTCGATGGTGTCGCCGGCAATACCGGTGCCGGTGTCGGTCAGAGAGATGCTGATGTACGGCAGGCGCGACTCGGCGTCACCGCGGATGCGCGGCAGCGCTTGCTGTGTGGCGACCTTGAGGGTCAGGGTGCCCTGGCCGTCCATTGCGTCGCGAGCATTGAGTGCGATGTTGAGCAGCGCGGTTTCGAGCTGGCTGGGGTCAATGCGTGCGTAGCACGGCTGATCGGGCAACTGCACCTGTACATGAATGCGGGCGCCGGTGACACTTTCAAGCATCTCGCCGATGTTGCGTACCCGCTGGCTGACATCCAATACCTGCGGGTTCAACGGCTGGCGACGGGCGAAGGCAAGCAATTGGCTGGTGAGTTTACTGGCCCGCTCCACGGTGTCGGAGACGACGCTCATGTAGCGCTGGCGACGCTCTTGCGACAAGTTCGGTTGGCGCAGGAAGTCCACTGACGAGCGAATGATGGTCAGCAGGTTGTTGAAGTCATGGGCGACGCCGCCGGTCAGTTGGCCGATGGCTTCAAGCTTCTGTGACTGGCGCAGCGCGGCCTCGGCCTGGGCCAGCGCGAGGGTGCGTTCTTCCACGCGCTGCTCCAGTGTGGCGTTGAGTTCGGTGTAGGCCGCCAAACCCTCGCGTACGGCGGCATCGGCGCGCACGCGCTCGATGTGCGCCCAGGACCGTTCGGTCACTTCACCCAACAACGCCAGATCGTAGGGCGACCAGTAGCGGGGCTGTTTGTCATGCACGGCCATCAGCGCCGTGAGACGTCCATCCTTGATCAGCGGCACGCAGATGGTAGCCGTGACGCCCAGCGCCTGGAAGGTTGCCGACTCATCGGCGGGCAGTTCGATCAGGTTATCGCGGATCACCAGGGGCTGACCGGCACGCAGAGCACTCACCGCGCGTTCGCCGAACGCCGCCAGGCTGTAGTGGCCGATGATGCTGGGTGAGCCCTGTGCCGCCCAGTCGCCACGGATAGTGAAGCCATCTTCATCCTCATCCATATCGGCATAGGCGCAAATCGACACTTGCAGGTGTTGCGCCAGCAGTTGGGTGGTCGATGTCATGATGGCTTCGGCGTCGGTGGCGCTGGCCACGGCGTTGCCGATGGCATCCAGCACCGCCAGGCGACGGGCGAGGAATACGGTGGAGGTGGTCTCGGTCACCGTATCGAGCATGCCCACTACGTTGCCTCGGGAGTCGCGGATAGGGCTGTAGCAAAAAGTGAAATACGCCTGTTCCGGCGCACCATTGCGCTTGAGCATCAGCGGGAAGTTTTCAATATAGGTGGCATGGCCGTCGAACGCGGCGCTGGCGATGGGGCTTATCTCGCTCCAGGCCTCGTGCCACACCTCGCTGAAAGGGCGGCCCAATGCCTCCGGCTTGTTGCCCAGGATCGGCCGGAATGCATCGTTGTAGAGCGTAATCAACTCAGGCCCCCAAACAATGGCCTGGGGAAACCTGGAAGCGAAGCACAGCGCGACGGTGGTCTTCAATACATCGGACCACTGCTCCAGCGGGCCGAGGGGCGTACTGGCCCAATCATGCTGGCGGACCCGCTCGGCCATGTCGCTGCTGCCTTGCAGCCAATTCATCATGGGGTCAACACCTTATCTACCGCGGTTCGACTATTGCCTGAAACCTCAGGTTGCCAAGCAACAGACCTGAATGACTGCTACCAGTTCAGCGCGAATATCCAGGTTATTGAGCGGCGAATACACCTGTCCAATAGATGCCCGCATCGCTTTTTGGGTCCATCGCGTAGGCCGCGCCCAATTCGCGAAATTGCGGGTTCATCAGGTTGGCGCAATGGCCGGGGCTGGCGAGCCAACCGTCCACGACTTTGCGTGGGGTATCGAGGCCGGCAGCGATGTTTTCGCCGATGTTCTTCGCGATATACCCGGCCAGTTCGGCGCGGTCACCGGGAGTACGACCGTCGTGGTCCAGGTGGTCGAAGAAGTTGCCGTTGGCCATGTTGCGCGTGTGGCTGTTGGCCGCGCTGGCCAGGGTGTCGTTCCACGACAGCGGCGTGGTCGCGCTGAACGCCTGGGTGCCGCATTGATGTGGTTCGGCGCGCGCAGCGTTGACCAGGTTCAGCAGTTGCTTGCCTTCGGTCTGCCAGTCGCCCAGGCCACTGGTCAGCAGCGGGCGGGCCAGCACGATGCGCCAATCCTGGCCGCTGTTGCTGACGCCGATGTCGACATATTGCGGGTCCAGTACGACCCGGCAGAAGCTTTCGCGCACTGCTTTCATGGCGGCGTCGGCATCCTTGGGCCCGGACAGGCTGATGGCCTGCACGTTGACCATAGGGTACGCAGCCCGCGCCAGCGACTGCTGCAAATCGCCGACATTGGAGGCCGGCAGTACCAGCCGTGTGTCGCTGGTCAGCGGTGGCAGTTCCTGGGAACCCTGGTCACCGCAGCGTTGCACCTGGCTGCGGTATTGGTTGATCTGTTGGACTAACTGACTTTCTTCATTCGCCATCGCGCTGGCGCAGAACACCGTAGTGGCGGCCAGCGTCGTAAGACCCATCATCAATGACAGAACGCGCATGGACGTTACCCTTGAGCTTGAAAGTGCCCATGATGCGCGATCCAGGTGCATCCATGCACCCGTTGGTCCGAACTTTTTTCTTCAGTTCTTGAATGTCGAGTGTTTTGCACCCTGATCGCAGAGGGCGAACACCACCACCAGCAGGGCGGAAATCGCGAGGATAACCACCACGCCATCGGTGGAGTGAGTGGCCGAGGCCGCCACCATCGACAGCGCGCCCAGCGGTGCCAGGCCACCGGCAATCGCGGTGCCGATTTCGCGCCCGGTGCCGAAACCCGATGAGCGCGTCTGGGTCGGGAATTGCCGGCTCAGGAACGAGCCCTGGGGCGCAAACATCATCGGCGCAAGGATACCGGTGCCCACGCCGATGGCCAGATAGATCATCAGGCTTTCACCACTGTTGAGCAGGGCCAGGAACGGGTAGGCGAACAGCAGCGAGCACAGACCGCCGAGCATCAACACGGTCTTGCTACTCCACTTGTCGCACAGCCAGCCAAAGCAAGGCACGGCCACGATGGCCACCAGGCTGGCGATGGTCACCGACAGGGAGGTGACGTGTACATCCACACCTTTGAATTGGGTCAGGTAAGCCAGGGAGAAGGTCTTGAAGATATAGCTCAGGGCGTTGTAGCCAATCGCGACAAAGAACACCACGGCGAGGCCCTTGAGGTCGTTCTTGAACAACGCTTTAAGGGGCGACGGCTTGGCCTTGGCTTTTTCCTTGCTCAGTTCCTCGAACTGCGGGGTTTCCGGAATGCTGTTACGCACCCACAGACCCACGCCCACCAGCAGGATGCTGCAGATAAACGGGATGCGCCAACCGCCGGCCAGCAAGAACTCGTTACCGTTGATGGTCAGCAGGTAAATGGTCAGTGAGGACAGCAACAGGCCCAGGTTCAGCCCCAGTGCCGGCCAGGCACCTTGGCTGCCGCGCTTGCCATGGGAGGCGTGTTCGTAGGAAGTTACCGCGGCGCCCGACAGTTCAGCACCCGCGCCCAGCCCCTGGATGATGCGGATGAACACCAGCAGGATCGGCGCCCAGATACCGATGGAGGCATAGCTGGGGATCAGGCCGATCAGCGTGGTGCACACGCCCATCAGGCAGAAGGTCAGCACCAGCACCTGCTTGCGTCCGAACTTGTCACCCAGGTAGCCGAACAGAATACCGCCGAAAGGGCGGGCGATAAAGCCGATGGCAAAGGTGGAAAAGGCCATCAGCGTGGCCGTTTTCGGGTCGCTGTTATCGAAGAAGATCTTCGAAAACACAATGGCCGCCATGGTGGCGTACAGGTAAAAGTCGTACCACTCCAGCATCGAGCCAAAGATGGTGGCGGCGGCCACTTTGCGCAGGCGCTTGCGGGTTTGTTCGGGCGTTTCGGTGCCGGGGATGGAGGCGGATGCCGACATGCTGGATTTCCTTCTGGTCTTTGTAGTTATTTTTGGGTGAACGGGCAGTACGGGTATTACTGAGGCTGGAACAGACGGTCGGCGATCATCGCGCCGATGGGCATGGCCGAGGTGGCGGCCGGTGAAGGTGCGTTGCACACGTGGAGCATTCGCGGGGTTTGGGCGAATAGGAAATCGTGTACCAGGCTGCCGTCGCGCATGACTGCCTGGGCACGGATACCGGCCTCGTAGGGCAGCAAGTCGTCGAGGGTCAGAGAAGGGCAGTACTTGCGGCACTGCTCCAGGTAGCCGGACTTGAACAAAGAGTTTTTCATCTCGGTGGTGCCGGAGCCGAGGTTCTGCCAGAGGGTTTTCCAGAAACCCGGGAAGCTGGCGTATTGCGCCACATCGCGCCAGTTCACCGAGAACTTGCGGTAGTTCTCGCGGCCCAGGCCCAGCACGGCATTCGGGCCGACGGTGACACTGCCGTCGATCATGCGTGTCAGGTGCACGCCGAGAAACGGCAACTGCGGGTCGGGGATCGGGTAGATCAGGTGGTTGACGATGTTGTTCTTTGCCGCCGGCAAGCGGAAGTATTCGCCACGAAACGGGATGATCTGATGGTCGATACTGATCCCTGCCAGGCGCGCCAGGCGGTCCGATTGCAAACCGGCGCACACCACCAGGTGCCGCGCCTGCCAGGTTTCGCCCTGGGTATGGACCGTGACTTTATCGGTGTCTTCGTGGATCGCAGTGACCGTGCGTTCCAGGCAGATCTGCCCGTCGTTGCGGCGAATCACCTGGGCCATGGTCTCGCACACCTGGCGGTAATCGACAATGCCGGTGGCATCGAGAAACAAGCCGCCCAGGCCGACGATGTTTGGTTCACGCTCGCGCAGTTGCTCGGCATCCAGGCGCTCGACCTGCATACCGTTGAGCTGGGCGCGGGCGTGCAGGGCTTCCATGCGTTGCATTTCCAGGGGGCTGGAGGCCACCAGCAGCTTGCCGCACACCTCGAACTTGATCCCGTGTTCGCGGCAGAACTGCTTGGTGGCTTCGGCACCGCGCCTGCACAGGTCGGCCTTGAGGCTGCCGGGGGCGTAGTAAATGCCGGCGTGGATCACGCCGCTGTTGTGGCCGGTCTGGTGCTTGGCCAGCACCGGCTCCTTTTCCAGGATCACCAGTGATGCGCCGGGTTGGCGCTTGAGCAGTTCCATGGCAGTGGCGAGGCCGACGATGCCGCCGCCGATAATGCAAAAGTCGTGAATCATTGCTGGGAGTACCTAAGGTTAGACATTTTGGTCTGCTTATCAGGTTGTCAGACTAATGTTTTTGTTAAAAAAATGGCGTGTCCGGGGACACGCTTTAAAAAGTCGATCAGTTGATGGGAGGCAGTTCCAGTTGCAAGCGCCGTGCGGATGCACGCAGATGGGCCTCTGCACTGGCAGCGGCGCGTTGGGCATCACCGTCGGCGATGGCCTGATAGAGCTGCTGGTGTTCCTGGGTCGCATCGGCCGAGCCGGTGGCGAAGCGCGAGGCAGAGTTTTCCCAGGCGGTCTTGCGTGCGCTCGCCAGCTGGCTTCTGAGGAAGTCATGGAAGGCCACGAAGTAGTCATTCTTGCTGGCGTCGGCAATGGCGCGGTGGAATTCCACATCGGCCAGGGCTGCGGCTTCAAAGTCGTCGCGATGGTCCTGCATGGCCTGCAAGGCGCTTTCCATGCGTTGCAGGTTGGCGGCGTCACGGCGCTGGGCGGCAATCGAGGCGGCTTGGGTTTCGATCCACAGGCGCACTTCGAACATCTGCGCCAGGTCAGGCCGTCGCCCATTTTGCTGCGGGAAACGGAACACCGTGCCGGCCGGGGTCTGCGAAATGAACGACCCCAACCCCCGGCGGGCGGTGAGAACACCGTCGGCCTTGAGCTGGGCAATGGCCTCGCGCACCACAGAGCGGCTGACGTTGAGCTGTTCAGCCAATTGCTGTTCGGTAGGCAGGCGCGACTCCGGAGCCAGTTGGCCGGATTCGATTTCTGCGCGAATGGCGCTGACAACCCGTACGACAAGCGAGTCGGGGCGCTGGAGCTCAAGCATGATGAAACCTTGGTAGTCAGGTTGTCAGACAATAGTCGTTACGAATTTAGCTTGTCAATATGTGTCCAACACGATCAGTGCAGCAAGATAGGCGGCAAGGCCCGTTACCTGCGTTCACTGTGCGGGCCATGAGCGGCCTGCAACAGGTACAATCGCCGCTGCCTTGACGCGAAACTCCAGGAATTTGCATGTTCAGCCTTACCCGTTACACCACGCCGTGCCCCGAATCGGTCAATAGCCAGATCCTGCAGATGGTGGTGGACAACCTCACCGACATCAGCAGTGTCGCGCTGGCGCCAAGTAACTTGCTCTACAACATCTACCAGTACGCCATCGGGTTTGAGGTGCACTTGTACCTTGAGGCGTTGAATGGCGAGAAGGGCATCGCCGTCGAGCTGGTCGTGGCGATGCAGGACGAAACCGTTGTCGGTTTTTGCCTGTATCTGCCGGTCAAGAACGACCCTCAAGCCTGCGGCATTGCCTTTATGGCGGTGCAGGCCGGCTTTCGTCGCCAGGGCGTGGCGAAGCAAATGCTAGGCGATGTGCTGGCGCGCTATCCCCACGCCGAACTGGCCTGTGCGGTGGAGAAGGTGCCGGCGTTCGAGGCCATGGGTTTTCAAGTGCGCGGCGCACGTGGCACCCAAGTGCTGATGAACACCCGGGACTACGGCACCGATGGCTTGATGGGGGTGTTGGATGTGGCAGCGATCTATCGTTCGCTGGAAGTGCGCCAGATTCATACCTACCTGCTGCAAAAGCACGGCAAGCGCGCCATGGTCGACGCTGAAAAACAGCGTGACCGGCATCTGGATCAGTTGACGCGCAAGGTGCAGCTGTACATCCAGCAGCGTTTTCCTACGATTTGACCCGCTGGACCATCCCCAGGATGGTCGCCAGCAATTCCTGCTGGGCCTCCTCACGGCTGATCTCGCCATTGGCTGCCGCATGAGACAGGGCTTCCGCCGCACCGAGCATAGCGCACAAGCCGGCCTTGGAAACACCGCCGCCCGAGGCGAACGGTGACAGTGCGTTGGAGCACTTTTCCAGGAAGATCGCCTCATATTCGCGCTTGAGTACCGCCAGCTCCGGCGAGCCGCTCAGCGCGGCAATCACTCCGGGGATTTCCCGGCCCTGCAACAGCACGCAATCGACATACGCCGACGCGATCACCCATGCCCGGTCCTCTAGCGTCGCCTTACTGGTGTCGATGGCCTCGGTAAAGACCTGGTCCTGGCGCGCATCGAAATCGGCATACAAAGCAGCCAGCAATCCCGCACGCGTGGTGAAGTGGTCGTAGACCACCGGCTTGGTCACACCTGCCAGCTCCGCCAGGCGGCCCAGGGTCAGGGCGTCGGTGCCTTCCTCGCGCACCAATTGCCACGCCACATCGAGTAATTGGCGCTGGCGATCTTCACGGGACAAGCGCCGACGTGGGGCAGGGGATTCACTGCTTGACATGCTTATATACCAAAAGTAACTTAAGGGGCGTAACTTACTAAACGTAGCTTAATCCTGTCAGGAGTTAAAGTCATGCACGCCTTGATCGTAGTTGCTCATCACGACCGGAAATCGCTCACCCATAGCGTAGCGGCTCAGGTAGGCGCCGGTTTGACCGCCGCCGGCCACACCTTCGAAATCGCCGACCTTGCCGCCGAAGGGTTCGATCCACGCTACACCGCCGCCGACCATCAGGTGCACCGCGCTCATGCAACTCCGCCGGCCGATGTGCTGGCCGAACAGGCGCGTATCGAGCGCGCCGACGCGCTGGTGGTGGCTTTCCCGATCTACTGGTGGTCGATGCCGGCGTTGCTCAAAGGCTGGGTCGACCGCGTGTTCGTCAACGGCTGGGCGATTGATTATGGCCCCGACACACCCGTCGTGAAAAAACTGCGCCACTTGCAGGTGCACCTGCTGGCCCTCGGGGGCGCGGATGACAGCGCTTTCGATCGGCACGGCTATGCCAAGGCCATGCACACCCAGATCGATTACGGCATCTTTGATTACTGCGGGGCGCAGGTGCTGACGTCCAAGCTGCTGCTGGATTCGGAGAGCGGGGGCGCCCAGGCGCATTTGCACACGGCCAAAGCTGTGGGGCAGGGGATGTTCCAGCGCGAGACAGTCGCGGGGTGATTCAGGTGTCGCGAAACAGGTCGTGGGCATCGAGCAAGCGGTAGGCAATCTCGGGGCGTTTTTCCAGGCCGCGGCGGATCGACGCCGGGATCGATTGACGAGTCTTGCGGCACATGCCCGGCAACTCGTCGATAACGATCTGGATCCCGCGCATACTCTTGACCTCGGTATGCCCAGGCGCAATGTGCACGCGGATGCCCAGTTGCTCGTACATCCGCTGCTGCATGTGTTCAAGGTCTTGCAGACTCTTGAGGTTTTCAAGGCGTTCGAGCAGGATTTTTTCCTGCTGTCGCGTCAACTGGAGGATGCGCAGGTCCGCGCCGGGCGCCTCCAGCAGTTGTTCACGCTCGCACACACAGGCGCCGGGAGGGCAGGGTTGGCGAATGGTCATTGACGCTCCCGGCGAAGTTTCACGATCGGCGTGTCAGTAGGTCAATTGAACGCCCAGGCTGCCCAAGGCTTTCCAGTACTCAGGGTAGGTCTTGGCCACGCAGTCCGGGTCCTGGATGCGAATCCCCGAAACTTTCAGCCCGGCCAGGGCAAAGCACATAGCGATGCGGTGGTCGGCGTGGGTGTCGATCAGCGCCGTGCAAGCGGTGCCGGCCAGGGCTGGGTCGCTCGCCACCAGCAGGTCGTCGCCCTCAATGCTCGCCAGGCCTGGGCGGATCTCATTGAGGCCGTCGTGCAGTGCCTGTACACGGTCACATTCCTTGACGCGCAGGTTCGCCAGTTCAGTAAAACGCACCGGGGTGTTGTTGAAAGCGGCGAGCACGGCCAGGGTCGGGATTGCGTCCTGCATTTGCGAACCGACCACCGTGGCTTGCATGTTCGGGAACTGGGCGATCACGGCCTGGGCCTGGGCGTCCGGCTGGGTGAAATCCTGGGCCGCGACACCGATGTCGATACGGCCAGCGGTCAGCACTTCGGCGGCCCACAGGTAGGTAGCGGCCGAGGCGTCGGGTTCGATCAGGTAATCCTGGGCGGTGTAGCCGGTCGGGGCGACGCGCCAGGTGGTATCGTCCACGGCTTCAACCTGGGCGCCAAAGGCGCGCATGCAATCCAGGGTCAGGTCCACGTAGCCACGGGCGCCGATGTCTTTGCCGGTCAACGCCACTTCAATCGGCGCCTCACCACAGGCCGCGAGCATCAGCAGGGCCGATACATACTGGCTGGACAAGCCGCCATCGATCTCAAAGCGCCTGGCTTGTACCTTGCCTGTGCCATGCACGGTCACGGGCGGGCAGCCAGTGGGGCTGTCGACCTGAATTCCGTTTTGGCCGAGGGCGGTCAGCAGCGGGCCAATCGGGCGCTTTTGCATGTATTCATCGCCGTCCAGCACCACGCTGCCTTGCACGGTGGCCACGGCGGCGGTGAGAAAGCGCATGGCAGTCCCGGCGTTACCGAGGAACAGTGGTTGGGGAGGCAATTGCAGCGAGCCTTGGCTGGTGACGACAAACGTGGTGTCGTCTGGCTCATCGATACTCACACCCATCTGACGCAGGGCGACTGACATATGGCGAGTGTCATCGCTTTTCAACGCACCGCTCAAACGGCTGGTGCCCTTGGCCAATGCCGCCAGCAACAGGGCGCGGTTGGTGATGGATTTGGAGCCGGGGGGCGCGACCTTGCCATTGAGAGGAAAGTTGGGCGGTGTAACGGTCACGGTTTTTTGCGAACTCAAGGTACAAGGCTCCTGGTCAAGGCGAGGTGGCGTGGAGTGGCCGACGTGCGGACCCGAATAATCAGGCAAACACGCCATGCTTGTCGAGTGAGCAAGTGATCTGCGTGAATTTTCTGGAATGTGCTCCGATTCAAATGTGGGACGGGGCCAGCAAGCCCGGCTTAACGCTGGCTCAACCAGTAGTCATGCAGCACCCGCGCAGCCGGTTCGATTTCGCTGACCTGCTGTTGATGGGCGTTTATATCCAGGTCCGCCGGAAGTTCGAAATTGTCCTGCTCGGCGCACGCGGTGATTTTTTCCAGTTGCCCGGCTTGTTCGGCGGGCAATGGCGGCCAGTTGCCGATCGTCACACCCCGCACATAACCAAAACACCATTCTTCAGCCAGCGTCACTGCCTGGTCTTGATGTTCGGTTTCATCGAAACGGGCTTTGAATGCCTGGGAGTCGGTGGCCAATTGAGCGGCCAGGGTATTCATATGGCGTACACACAGTTCGAGAAAATCCTGGGCCTCGTCCATGTTGTCCCATTCAGGGTTTTGCCCACCCCAGATCGCCGGGAACCACTCGGCCACGTCCACCTTGGCCGGGCTGGAAACCAGGGCGGTGAAATAACCGTCGAGTTCGGCCATGTTCAGCACCGAGTGGTCTTCACCGTATTTGAGCAAGGTGGCGTCAATGAAGTCGAAATCGGCGGGAGAGAGGGGTTGGGCGTGCATGGCATATCCTTAAAACGTCGAGCGCCGCTGACAGGGGCGGCTTAAAGCGCAAAGGATGGCGTGTGCACCGGGTTTTATCCAGCGTCTTTTCCCTCACCGTGGCCAGTCCCGCTTTTGGCCGATGCGCCGTGGCGCACCCTTGATATAGTCTGGCCTTTCTCAATCGCCAGTCAGGGATCACTGCCATGTCCGAATACCAAGCCTTCGTTGTCGAACTGAGCGGCAACGTTGCCCATGTGCAGATCAATCGCCCGGAAAAGATCAACGCCATGAATGCGGCGTTCTGGACCGAAATCATCGACATCTTCCAATGGATCGACGACACCGATGCCGTGCGCGCCGTGGTGCTCAGTGGTGCGGGCAAGCATTTCTCTTCGGGTATCGACCTGATGATGCTGGCCTCGATAGCCAATGAGTTCAGCAAGGACGTGGGGCGTAATGCGCGCCTGTTACGGCGCAAGATCCTCGAGCTGCAAGCCTCGTTCAATGCGGTCGACCATTGCCGCAAGCCGGTACTCGCCGCGATCCAGGGCTACTGCATTGGCGGGGCCATTGACCTGATCAGCGCCTGCGACATGCGCTACGCGGCCGAGGGCGCGCAGTTCTCGATCAAGGAAATCGACATCGGCATGGCCGCTGACGTAGGCACTTTGCAACGCCTGCCGCGCATCATCGGCGACGGCATGTTGCGTGAGTTGGCTTACACCGGTCGCCAGTTCGGTGCTGAAGAAGCGCGCAGCATCGGCCTGGTCAATCGCGTGTATGCCGATCAGGACAGCCTGCTGGCCGGCGTTATGGAAATCGCCCATGAAATCGCCGCCAAGTCGCCAATCGCCGTGACCGGCACCAAAGCCATGATCAGCTACATGCGTGACCACACAGTCAATGACGGCCTGGAATACGTTGCCACCTGGAACTCGGCTATGTTGCAATCCAACGACTTGCGCGTGGCCATTGCGGCCCATATGAGCAAGCAGAAACCCGAATTCGTGGATTGACTGATATGACCCCAGGCTGGATTACCACAACGCTGCTGGATAACGACGCCGTCGGCGGCTGGGCCGTCGCCCGCAGCCGTGAGGGCTTTTTGCATGACGCCAATGGCCCTCTGTTCCCTCGGGAGTGGCTTAAGCGTCAGGACCTGCCGGTGTTCGCTGAACACGGCATCGGCCACCTCGATGGTGAACCGGTGTACTTGCTGGAACTCGACAGTGCTGCCGATGTGCCAGGGTGCAGTTGGCAGGGGCTGCGCGGTTTCATGCTACAGGGCGATCACACTCTCTACAGAGTGCTGGGCTACGCCGCCCAGATCGGCACCTGGGCGCGGGAGCATCGTTTCTGCGGCAGTTGCGGCCAGGCCATGGTTCAGGTCCCGCGGGAGCGGGCGATGTACTGCGCGCCTTGCGACCTGCGCAGCTACCCACGGATTTCGCCGAGCATGATCGTGCTGGTGACCCGTGGTGACGAGATTCTTCTGGCGCGCTCGCCACGGTTCGTCACAGGGGTCTACAGCACCTTGGCCGGCTTTGCCGAACCCGGCGAATCGGCCGAAGACTGCCTGATCCGCGAAGTGCGCGAGGAAGTGCAGATAGAAGTGAAGAATATCCAGTACATGGGCAGCCAGTGCTGGCCGTTCCCCCATTCGATGATGCTGGGTTTCCACGCCGAGTACGCCGGTGGCGACATCGTGCCCCAGGCCGACGAGATCGAGGATGCGCAGTGGTTCAACATCCACGAACTGCCGCCGTTGCCGGCGTCACGTTCGATTGCTCGTTACCTGATCGACCTCTACGTGGCCCGCCGCTTAGGCCACGCTGAACCAGTGCTGCCAGGCTAGGCGTACGGTCAGGCCCAGCACCACGGTGATAAACACCGGGCGAATGAATTTGGCGCCGCCGCTGATTGCGCTGCGTGCGCCAAAGAACGCGCCACACATCACTGACACGCCCATCGCCAGCCCGACGATCCAGTCTACCGAGCCATTGATGATAAACACCGTCAGCGCCGCCGCGTTGCTGACGAAGTTCATGCTGCGCGCGACGCCGCTGGCCTTCACCAGGTCGATGGGGTGCAGCAGCATCGTGCTGACGGTCCAGAATGCACCGGTGCCAGGCCCGGCCACGCCGTCGTAGAAGCCCAGGCCAAAGCCCTGGGTGGCCTGCCATTTCTTCTTGATCGGTGCTTCGGCATCCACCGGCGCCTTTGGCGTACCGCCGAACAACAGGTACACCCCGCAGGCAAAGACGATCACCGGCAGCATCTTGTTCAGGGTTTCGGCGGGCAGGTAGTGGGCGACCACCGCACCGGTCAGCGCGCCGATCAATGTACCGACGATGGCGTGCACCCATTGGCGCGGGTGGAACAGCTTGCGCCGGTAAAAGGTGAAACTGGCGGTGGCCGAGCCGAAGGTGGAGCTGAGTTTGTTGGTGCCCAGTACCAGGTGAGGCGGCATACCGGCGGTGAGCAGGGCCGGTGTGGTCAGCAGCCCGCCGCCGCCGGCGATGGCGTCGATAAAACCGGCGATAAAGGCAACGACGGCCAGGATGGCCAGGGTGGTGAGGTCAACGCTGAGTTCGAAGGGCATGGGCAGGGCTTATTGTTGGAGGTGCGCTATGCGAAGGCCGCCATCTTACCTGCCGAATGCACGCAGAACCAAATGTGGGAGCAAGCCCCTCCCACATTTTTAAATCCGTCTGCTTGGCTATTTGTGGGTTCCCAGCCACTCCAGCGCCGTACGCCAGATGCAAATGCCCAGGAAATACGCCGACATCAGCGACCACAATCCGAACGTCCACGGGTTGGTGTTGGGATAGTCCACCACCATCAAAAAGCTGCACAGTAACCAGATCGTAGTCACCGCAATATTGATCGGCATGAAGCGCTTGACCCGGAATGGGTGCAAAAACTTCATCGGTGTCACGGTCAGCAGGGCCAGGCCGATCACGGTCAGCAAGGTGACCCAGGCGTCAGGCTGGATGATGTACACGCACAGGGCGACCACGTTCCAGGCGGCGGGGAAGCCGACGAAGTAGTTGTCCTTGCTCTTCATGTTCACATTGCAAAAGCAGAACAGCGAAGACACCAGAATCACCGACACCGTAAACAGGTGGGTAAATTCCGGCAGGTCGATATAGCGGTAGATAAACAGTGCGGGGATGAACACATAGGTGAGGTAATCGATCACCAGGTCCAGGACCGAGCCGTCAAAGCTGGGCAATACCGTGCTGACATTCACCCGTCGTGCCAGCGAGCCATCGACGCCATCCACCACCAGCGCCAGGCCCAGCCACAGCAGGCACGCCTTGGGGGAGTTTTCCAGCAGCGCCAGGGTGGCCAGGAAGGCCAGTACCACTCCGGTGGCAGTAAAGCCGTGGGCGCCCCAGGCTTTGAGTCTGGCTACATGCAGGGTCGATATCACGGGCGGTTCTCCAAAAGGTCAAACGGGGCAGCCGACAACGTAGCGCCGTCGAGTCTGGCCGGGGAATGCAGGTATCGACCGGGAAGAGGGGGATAAGGTTCACCGCCCGGTGTCTGCGTAAGCGTAGCAAGCGTAGGACGATTCGGCATCAACCCTGACGGAACACCAGGGCCTTCAGCCCACTTTGCGGATCGACGTCGGGGAATTCCGGCGGGTTGTCCAGGCGCTGCACGAAGCGCAGGCCCGGTGCCTCGCGGGTTACACCGTCGATCAGGAAATCTTCGCCGAAGGCTGGGTCGTTCATACACGCCAGCACCGTACCTTGGGCGGTGAGCAAGTCCGGCAGGCGGCGCAGCACGCGCTGGTAGTCCTTGGTCAGCAGGAAACTGCCTTTCTGGAACGACGGCGGGTCGATGATCACCAGATCGTAAGGGCCGCTGCGGGTGACCTTGGCCCAGGACTTGAACAAGTCGTGGCCCAGGAAGGTGACTTTGCCCAGGTCATGCCCGTTCAGGCGATGGTTGTCGCGGCCACGACTGAGGGCGCCACGGGCCATGTCCAGGTTCACCACATGGTCGGCGCCGCCTTCGATGGCGGCCACCGAAAAACCGCAGGTATAGGCAAACAAATTCAGCACGCGCTGGCCTTGGGCCTGTTCGCGCACCCAGTTGCGCCCGTAGCGCATGTCGAGAAATAGCCCGCTGTTCTGCTTTTTACCCAGGTCGATCAGGTACCGCAGGCCGCCCTCGGTGATGGTCAGCTCATCGATGGCCTCACCCACTAACCACTCGGTGGTGCTTTGCGGCAGGTAGCGGTGTTGCAGCGCCACTGTGTGCGCGCCAAAGCTCGCCCAGTCGATGTTCAGCAGCGTCTGCTTGAGGGCTTGCAGGTGCTCGGTTTCCTTGAACAGCGCCACCAGCACCACCCCTTGCAGCCAGTCCACCGTCAGTTGTTCCAGGCCCGGCCAGCAACGGCCACGGCCATGGAACAGGCGCCGGGTTTCCACCGGTGCGTCAGCCAGGGCGGTCAGCAAGTGGGCGTGAAGGGTAGCGAGTGCGTCTGGGTTCATCGTTGTGCGTCAGTCATCGGGCGGGCGGCATTTTAAACACAATTGCCGGGTTTGCGGGTGCATGAGCACAACGTGCTGGAATAAAGCCGATCTACAGTGATTCATGCTCAAAATTCTGTTGGGTGAGCCTGATAACAGGCAAAAAATCCTTCAGCACCGACATAAACTGGAAAAAAAGTCCGGAGGTGCCCATGAACGGTTTCGCCCACGCAGTCAATCACACGGCGCAGGATCAGCAGGAGCTGGATGAGTGGCGTGATGCCCTGGCCTCGCTGGTGGCCAATGCCGGCCCCGCCCGGGCCCGCGAGATTCTCGACCTGCTGGCCCGCGAAGGCGGTGCGCCGGGCATCGACTGGAAACCCCGCCACGGCACACCGTATATCAACAGCATCAGCGTCGAGCAGCAGCCGGCTTTTCCCGGCGACCTGGCCACCGAAGAGCGCCTCGCCTCGCTGGTGCGCTGGAATGCCCTGGCCATGGTGGTGCGCGCCAATCAGGCGTATGGCGAACTGGGCGGGCATATCGCCAGTTACGCCAGCGCCGCGGATTTGTTCGAAGTGGGCTTCAACCACTTTTTCCGCGCCCGCAGCGAGCAATCCGGCGGTGACCTGGTGTTCTACCAGCCCCATTCGGCGCCCGGTATTTATGCCCGTGCCTACCTTGAAGGGCGCCTGACAGAACAGGATCTGGCCCACTACCGCCAAGAAATCGGTGGGCCGAAGGAGGGCGCTCGCGGGCTGTCCAGCTATCCCCATCCATGGTTGATGCCCGACTTCTGGCAGTTCCCCACCGGTTCCATGGGCATTGGCCCCATCAGCTCGATTTTCCAGGCGCGCTTTATGCGTTACCTGCAGCACCGCAGCTTGCAGGACACCTCGGACCGCCATGTATGGGGCGTGTTCGGCGACGGCGAAATGGACGAACCGGAAAGCATGTCAGCCCTGACCCTGGCCGCCCGCGAGGGCCTGGACAACCTGACCTGGGTCGTCAACTGCAACCTGCAACGCCTCGACGGCCCGGTACGCGGTAATGGACGCATCATCGACGAGTTGGAGGCATTGTTCAGCGGCGCCGGTTGGAATGTGATCAAACTGGTGTGGGGCTCGGACTGGGATGCGTTGCTCGCCAAGGATGTCGACGGCTCATTGGTCCGAACCCTTTCGCAGACCGTGGATGGCCAGTTCCAAACCTTCGCCGCCAAGGATGGCGCCTATAATCGCGAGCATTTTTTTGGCCAGAGTGAATCCCTGGCCAAGCTGGTCGAGAGCCTGAGCGATGAGCAGATCGACCGCCTCAAGCGTGGCGGCCATGACATGGTCAAGATCCACGCCGCTTACCACGCTGCCCGCCGGACCAAGGGCAAACCCACGGTGATCCTGGCCCAGACCAAAAAGGGCTTTGGCATGGGCGAAGCCGGGCAGGGCAAGATGACCACTCACCAACAGAAGAAGCTTGATCGCCAGGCGCTGATTGCCTTTCGCAATCGCTTCCAATTGCCGCTGTCGGATGAGCAGGTCGAGTCCTTGAGTTTTTTCAAGCCGGCCGATGACAGCCTGGAATTGCGCTACCTGCACCAGCGCCGCAACGCCCTGGGCGGTTATGTGCCCAGCCGCAGCCAGCTTGCCGCGCGTGTCAGTGTGCCGTCGATGAGCGGTTATGCGGGTTTCGCCACGGCCGCTGAAGGCAAGGAAATGTCTACCACCATGGCCTTCGTCCGTATGCTCACCCACTTGCTCAAAGACGGACAATTGGGGCCGCGCATCGTACCCATCGTTGCCGACGAGGCGCGTACGTTCGGCATGGCCAACCTGTTCAAGCAGATTGGCATCTACTCCAGTGTCGGCCAGCACTATGAGCCGGAAGACATCGGCTCGATCCTCAGTTACCGCGAAGCCACCGACGGGCAGATCCTGGAAGAAGGCATCAGCGAAGCCAGCGCCATCAGTTCCTGGGTGGCCGCCGCGACCAGTTACTCGGTGCATGGCCTGCGCATGTTGCCCTTCTATATCTATTACTCGATGTTCGGTTTTCAGCGCGTGGGCGACCTTATCTGGGCAGCTGCCGACCAGCGTGCCCGGGGCTTCCTGCTCGGCGCCACGGCCGGGCGCACCACCCTGGGCGGCGAAGGTTTGCAGCATCAGGACGGCAGCAGCCACCTTGCTGCCGCCGCCGTGCCCAATTGCCGCGCCTATGATCCGGCGTTCGCCGGTGAGTTTGCGGTGATCCTCGACCACGGTATGCGTCGGATGCTGGAGCAGGATGTCGACGAGTTCTACTACGTGACGCTGATGAACGAAAACTACGCGCAACCCAGCCTGCCGGAAGGCGTGGAAGGCGCGATCATCAAGGGCATGTATCGCTTGCAGGGTACGCAGGACGCGCAGGTGCGCCTGCTCGGCTCCGGCACGCTGGTGCGTGAGGCCCTGGCGGCGGCGCAGTTGCTGATGGACGACTGGCAGGTGCAAAGCGCGGTGTACAGCGTCACCAGCTTCAGTGAACTGGCGCGGGAAGCGAGAGAGGTGGAGCGCTGGAATCGCCTGCATCCGCAGGGCATCAAGCGTGTCAGTCATTTGCATGACTGTTTGCCCAAAGGCGCGTCGGTGATTGCCGTGTCCGACTATGTGCGGGGAGTGCCGCAGATGATTGGCTCGTACGTGGATTCGGGCTACACCGTGCTCGGCACCGATGGGTTCGGGCGCAGCGATACACGGGCGGCGTTGCGTGATTTCTTTGAGGTGGATCGGCACCATATTGTGCTGGCAGCGTTGACGGCATTGGTGGAGCAGGGGAGTTTGGCGCCGGCGGTGTGTCAGCGCGCGATTCATCTCTACGGGTTGCAGCCAGAACGGGATGCGCCCTGGACCTGCTGATTGGGGAGGGGGGCAAGTCGAAGCGTCGCACCGCCCCTCCCACATTAGACTGTGGCGATCAAGGCTGGCCCGAAGGCATCCTTGAGGAATCCAGGGGCGATATAGCGCTCGTAATGCGCCTCTGAAAGCAGAAAGAATTCCCGATCTATCGCATCGCGCAAATCCGCCAGGTGGCGCTCGCGAAACTCCGGCAGCAATGCCAACCCATAGGCATCCAGCCTGGAAATCACCCGTGCACCCCGCGCGATCAGCTGGTATGCCCAGCAATACGGCGACTGGTGCGGCATGAAGCGAATCTTGCGGGCCTCCAACTGCTGTCGCAGGCAGTGTGGGTCGAAAACCTCTAGCTTGCTGGCCATCACCTGCACCAGTAGCTGTTCCAGACGCAGCCACACCGCCTGTTTTTCCTCGGGGTTATAGCCATTCCACTGGATCACCTCGTGGTGATAGCGCTTGCAGCCCCGACAGACCAGATCACCGTAGACGGTGGAGCACAGGCCGACGCAAGGGGTCTTGATGGAGTGCGGCATTTTCAAGCCTTTGAAGAAAGTGTAAGCGTGTTTAGTCGGTGTTTCTGCGTCGCCAAATGGGCAACGATGGCTTCAATCCATTGCGAGCGACACCCATGAGAGCATCGATCAAACCCTGGCTGTATGCCGTGATGTTCACCGCTGTTGCCGGCTGTTCCAACCCACCCACTCAAAGAGACATCGCCATGCCCAAACCCCTGGTATCCCTCGCCGTACTCAAGGCCAAACCTGGCCAAGAACACGCGCTCAAGACTGGCTTGCTGAGCCTGATCGAACCGACGCGGGCCGAACCTGGCAATCTGGATTACGTGTTGTTCGAGCGACGCGATGAACCCGGCACGTTCTATATGCGCGAGGCATTCAAGAGCCAGGCAGCACTGGATGAGCATTTTGCCACGCCGTACTTCCAGCACTTTGCCGCCACGGCGGATGCGTTGCTCAGCGAGCCGTTGCAGTTGATTTTCCTGGAGCAGGTGTCGAACTGAAGCCGTTGACTGCAGGAGCGAGCTTGCTCGCTCCTGCAGGGTTACGTCAGTCCCAGCTCAGCGCGCCACCTGTTTGATACTCGATCACACGGGTTTCGAAGAAGTTTTTCTCTTTCTTCAAGTCCATGATCTCGCTCATCCACGGGAACGGGTTAGTCGTGCCTGGGTACTCTTCCTTCAAGCCAATCTGCGACAGGCGACGGTTGGCGATGAACTTGAGATAGTCCTCCATCATCGCCGCATTCATGCCCAACACACCGCGAGGCATGGTGTCGCGAGCGTATTCAATCTCCAGCTGCGTCCCCTGCAGAATCATCTGGGTCGCTTCTTCCTTCATCTCGGCATCCCACAAGTGCGGGTTTTCGATTTTGATCTGGTTGATCACATCGATACCGAAGTTCAGGTGCATCGACTCGTCGCGCAGGATGTACTGGAACTGCTCGGCCACGCCGGTCATTTTGTTGCGGCGGCCCATGGACAGGATCTGGGTGAAGCCGCAGTAGAAGAAGATGCCTTCCAGGACGCAGTAGTAGGCGACCAGGTTGCGCAGCAGTTCTTTATCGGTCTCGACAGTGCCGGTTTCGAACTTCGGATCGGAGATCGAGCGGGTGTATTTCAGGCCCCAGGCGGCTTTTTTAGCGACCGATGGAATCTCGTGGTACATGTTGAAGATCTCGCCTTCATCCATGG
>NZ_SPKP01000063.1:67738-97216 GCF_023127835.1 Pseudomonas sp. B329
GCTGACTCCGCATTCGATGTCACGTAAACACGACAGGCGCGCGTGAAAGTCCTGTTTACGTGACATTACCGTTATGAACTGAATATCCAGCGCAACCGGCGCTCATATCCAACCCGTCCCTTGTAGGCCTCGCCGCTGTCCACCCATCCCGCCCCGAGATACAGCCCCATCGCCGCCAGGTTGTGCGTGTCCACAGACAACTCCAACCCTTTGATCTGCGGCCACGCCTCAAGCGCCATGGCTGGTAGCGCCTGCAAACACGCCTTGCCGAACCCGCGCCCTTGCTGATGTCGATCCACCTGCAACGCGTGCAGTGTGGCGCTGTGTTCATCGGCCCAATGGGGCAGGCACGGTGGGCGCTTGAGCAAGAGGAAGGCGACGGGAATGTCGTCGGCCAAAAACGCAAAGCCTTTGACCCCAGGGCTTGGGTTGGCCAGCAAGGTATTAAGGGCGCAGTAGATATCTCCGCTAAACGGCAATTGTTCAGGATGAACTTCGATGGCGCCCACTTGCTGTTGTTGCACAGCATTGAGCGCCTCGTAGGCAACAAGGCGGGTTTGCATCGGGCTATCCGAACGGCTGCAAAGAAGGGCTCAGTTTATCGGGTTTGACCTATGGGAAATTATTTTTCCGTGGTGTGTCGATTGGCACGAAGGCCATTCGACTAAGAGTGTCCTACGTGATTTTCCACCCCAAGGAGTCATCGCCATGAGCACTGCCATCAACCGCCTGATCGAACAATGGAAACAAGCCGTCGTCAGTCGCGATATCGACAAGATTGTCAGCTTTTACGCCGACGATATCGTCTCGTTCGATGCCGTAACCGCTTTGCAGTTCAAAGGCAGGGCGGCCTACCGCGCGCACTGGGAAGAATGCATGAAGCATTGCCCCGGCCCCGGTATCTTCGAGTTTCATGAACTGCATATCGTCGAAGCGCCAGACAGCGCGTTCGCTCACTGGCTGGCCCACTGCGGCGGTGCCGGGCCCGATGGTGAGGTGAAAGCCTGCTGGATGCGCGTGACCGCCGGGTACCAGCGCATCAATGGCCAATGGAAAGTGGTGCATGAACACTGGTCGGCGCCCTTTGATATGCAAAGCGGCACGGCACTGTTCGATCTGGAACCCTGAGCGCCGCGAACTATAGTCAGTCATCCGAACACGGAGAACGCCATGAAATATCTGTGCCTGATCTACAGCGACGAACAGGTGTTGCATACCTCGCCCGACAGCCCCCACGACTCGGAGTGTCTCGCCTATGCGCAGGCCATCCAGGCCAGCGGGCGGATGCTGGCCGCCGAGCCGCTGGAGCCGGTGGCCACCGCCACCACCGTGCGTATGCGCAATGGCAAGTTGTCGATCACCGACGGGCCGTTTGCCGAAACCAAAGAGCAGCTCGCCGGGTTCTACCTGATCGACGCCAGGGACCTTAACGAAGCGATCCAGGTGGCGGGTGACATTCCGGCGGCCCGAGTCGGCAGTGTGGAAGTACGCCCGGTGCGCGAACTGAACGTGCCGCAATGACGCTCAGTGGTCAGGTCGAAGCCATCTACCGCAGCGAGTCACGGCGTGTGCTTGCCACGCTGATTCGCGTGCTGGGTGATTTCGACCTGGCCGAGGAGGCGTTGCACGAGGCGTTTTTTGTCGCCGTGCAGCGCTGGCCCGAGGACGGCATACCGGATAACCCACGGGCCTGGCTGGTATCGACCGGCCGCTTCAAAGCCATCGACCGCCTGCGCCGCCAGGCGCGGTTTACCCCGTTGCTGCAAGAGCAGGCCGACACGCTGCAGGCAGCTGACTGGAGCGATGACGACGTGGAAGATGACCGCCTGCGCCTGATCTTCACCTGCTGCCATCCGGCGCTGGCCCCTGATGCCCAGGCCGCGCTGACCCTGCGTGAGATCTGCGACCTCAGCACCGAGCAAATCGCCCACGCGTTCCTGGCCACACCTGCCACCATCGCCCAGCGCATCGTGCGCGCCAAGGGCAAGATCCGCGATGCGAAAATTCCTTACCAAGTGCCGTCCCGAGCCGAATTGCCCGAGCGATTGAACAGCGTGTTGCGCGTGATTTACCTGGTGTTCAACGAGGGCTACACGGCCTCCACTGGGGCGGACCTGACGTGCGAAGACTTGACCCTGGAGGCCATTCGCCTGTGCCGTTTGCTGATGCAATTGCTGCCGGAGCCGGAGGTGATGGGCTTGTTGGCGTTGATGCTGTTGCATGAGTCGCGAAGGCCTGCACGCATCTCGGCCAACGGCGAACTGGTGCTGCTGGATGCTCAGGACCGTGGGCTGTGGGATAGATCTCTGATAGCTGAAGGCTGCAACCTGGTGGAGCAGGCGCTGAGCACCCGGCGCTTCGGGCCCTATTGCTTGCAGGCGGCGATTGCGGCGGTGCACGCCGAGGCTGCCTGCGCCGGGGAAACCGATTGGCGACAGATTATCGGGCTCTACGATGTACTGCTCAAAGCGGTACCCTCGCCGGTGATCGAATTGAACCGGGCAGTTGCGGTGGCGATGGAGCAGGGGCCATTGGTGGGGTTGGCGCTGGTGGAGGGCATTTTGCAACGCGGTGACTTGCACGATTACCACTTGGCGCATTCGGCCCGCGGGGAGTTTTGCCGGCAGTTGGGACGGCTTGAAGAGGCCCGTGCAGCGTACGAAAAAGCTCTGTCGCTGACCCAACAAGTCCCGGAAAAGCGCTTCATCATGCGCCGCCTCGCCGAACTCAATCCCCCCAGACAATGACTATCCAAATGTGGGAGGGCTCAGTCGAGCATCTTGCCCAGCAACCAACTCCCAGCAGGCCCCGGTGGGTGTTGGCGTGACCACAACGCATCCACCGCCACCGAGCGCGGCCAACTGCGAACCTTGAGTTCGACCAACTGATTGCCGCCAAAACGTTCCACCAGCCAGCGTGGAATCGGTGCCCAGCCAAAACCCAGTTGCGCCATCTCCATCAACATCAGGTAACTCGGTGCCGACCACACACGCTGAGTGCTGCGGTTTTCATTGGGGTTGATGATGCTCGCCAAGCGCAGTTCCCGGTGTTGCTGCAAGACGTGCGCAAGCACCCTGTCCAGGCCAGCCAATGGGTGTTCAGGCGAAACGAACAGCGCGATTTCCGTGCGTTCTTCCACGCAGGAGAAGGTTAGATCCGGCGGGTAAATCTCTTGTTTCTCGATAAACGCAATCTGTGCCCGGCCGCTTTGTACCAGCGCGATCAGGTCTTCGCATTCGGCGATCAGGCATTCCAGCTCAAGGTCCGGATAGCGTTGCTCGAAGGCTGTGAGGGCGATTTCGAATCGATCCGATTGGTAAGTATCGGACATGGCGATACTCAACTTCGGCTCCAACCCCTGGGATAACTGACTGGCGGCCAACTCCAGGCGACTGCTGGCCTCCAGCACCTGTTCGGCCCGTTGCAGCAGTACCTGCCCCGCCGCAGTCAAGGTGGGTTTGCGGCTGCTGCGATCAAACAGCACAACGTCCAGGTCAATCTCAAGGCTGGCCACCGCCGCGCTGACAGTCGACTGGCTTTTGCCCAGCTTGCGCGCAGCGGCGGAAAACGAGCCTTGGGTAGCGGCCTGGACAAACGCCTGGAGCACTTCGTGGGAGGCCATACTATCGCCTTGCTCGATGGTTATTGGTTATGAAGTATCGAGACAAAGCCTGATCATGGCAACCATCGTCATTCACGGAGCCGGGTCATGAACCCTACCAAGTCGATTACTGAACGTGTTTTCCAAGCCCTGGGTTTTGAAGGCTTGGCCTTGTTGATCTGTACGCCGCTGTTGGTATGGATCACCGGCAGGCCGGCACTGGAGATGGGCGCAGTGACCCTGGGCATCAGCCTGCTGGCCCTGAGCTGGAACGTGGTTTTCAACAGCCTGTTCGACCGCCTCAAAACACACCTGCAACTGGCCAACAGTGGCTGGACCCGGGTGCTGCACGCGCTGTTGTTCGAGGGCGGCCTGATCCTGCTGGCAGTGCCGTTGATTGCGACCTTGATGAAGATCAGCCTGTTGGAGGCGTTCATCCTCGACATTGGTGTGCTGCTGTTCTTCCTGCCGTACACCTATGTGTACCACTGGGGTTATGACGTGTTGCGCGAGAAAATCGTCGGTAAAACCCCAGTAGCCCTGTAGGTGGGCGCCTACAGGAACATCCCGCCCGACGCCTCGATCCGCTGGCCGGTGATCCAATGGCTGCCATCGGCCAGCAATGTCGAAATCGCCCCGCCAATGTCGTCCGGCAAACCGGCGCGGCCCAAGGCCGTGTTATTGGCGACCATGGCATTCACATCGCTGTTGTCGCGCACCGCGCCGCCGCCGAAGTCGGTGGCAATCGCGCCCGGTGCCAGGGTGTTCACGGTAATACCGCGTGGGCCCAGCTCTTTGGCCTGGTAGCGCGACAGCACTTCGACCGCTCCCTTCATCGACGCATAGGCTGCATACCCCGGCAGGCTGAACCGCGCCAGGCCGCTGGATATGTTAATGATGCGTCCGCCATCGCTGATCAACGGCAGCAGTTTTTGCGTGAGAAAAAACGGCGCCTTGACGTGGATCGCCACCAACTGGTCGAACTGGGCTTCGGTGGTCTCGGCGAAGCTGGCGTGGGCAGCGATGCCTGCGTTATTGATCAGAAAATTGAAATGATCCTGAGCGAAAACATCCTTGAGCAACGCGCCGACCTGGCCGACGAACCCATCGAAGCTTGCGCTCTGGCTGACGTCCAGTTGCAGCATGGCGGCGCGGCCACCCAATGCCTCCACTTGGGCAACTACGGCTTGGGCCTCGCCTGCGGCGCTGTGGTAGGTGCCGATAATGTCTACGCCTTGCGCAGCCAGGTGCAGCGCAGCGCTTTTGCCCAGGCCACGGCTGGCGCCGGTGATGAGTGCGATTTTACGGGTCATGGTGCAGTCCTCAGTGATAGTTAGTGGAACTGAGTGTATTTGTCCGGTCATTACGTGATAAACAGGCTGATATCGGAATCACTGGCCGGATAAGGCGAACAATCTAATGAACAAGCTTGAGCTGCTGCGCACCTTCGTACGCGTCACTGAGTTATCGAGCTTTACCCAGGCCGGCCAAAGCCTGGGTTTGCCCCGCTCTACGGTATCCGAGCATGTGCAGGCGTTGGAGGAGTTGCTCGGCGCACGGCTGTTGCAACGCACCACGCGCAAGGTGCAGGCGACCCAAGACGGGCGTGTGTTGTATGAGCGCAGCAAGGATCTGCTGGCGCATATGGAAGAACTGGAAGGGTTGTTTCGCCAGGATGAAACCCAACTGGCCGGGCGCATACGGGTGGATATGCCCAATGTCATGGCGCGGGGTTTGATCGTGCCGAACTTGCCCACGTTCATGACTCGCCATCCCCTGATCGACATCGAGATCAGCGGCTCGGACCGCCAGGTGGACCTGATCGCGGAAGGTTTCGATTGTGTCGTGCGCGTCGGTGCCCAGCCCGACCAAACGGTGGTGGCGCGACGGGTGTGCAGCATGCCGATGGTCAACTGCGTGAGCCCGGCGTATCTGCAACGCTGCGGTATGCCTGCGACATTGGCTGACCTGGCGAATCACCAATTGGTACATTACGTGCGGCCCCTGGGCGCACGCTCGGCAGGGTTCGAATACCTGGTGGGCAACAAGGTGCAACGTTTGCCGATGGCAGGAAGGGTGACCGTCAACAGCACCGATGCGTATCAGTCGGCGTGCCTGGCGGGTTTTGGCATTACCCAAGTGCCCCAACTCGGGATCCGCGATTTATTGGCCAGTGGCGAGTTGGTAGCGGTGCTGCCGGATTACCAGGCACCGCCTCTGGACGTGTATTTACTGTACGCCGGCCAGCGGCATTTACCGCTGCGGGTGCGGGTGTTCATGGACTGGTTGACCGCCACCCTGCAAGCCCATCTTTAACGGCGCGCCGACAATTGCTGCGGCGCCAGGAACGCATCGTGGAAGTAATCGCGGAAGGCTTGCATCGCCGGGGTAAACGCGCGCTCGCGGTGCCAGGCCAGGCCGACGCTCATGGGCGTGACCGGGTCGGTGACGGTCAGGGTTTCGATGCGCTTGCCTTCCAGCGACCAGGGCCGGTGCACCAGGTCCGACAGAATCGCCACGCCGCTACCGTTGGCAACCATGCTGCGCACCGCCTCCACCGAGCTGGTGCGCAGCCGCACCTTGGGGGTTTGCCCGGCCTGCTCCCAGTAGCGCATGGCACTGTGTTCGGCTTCATCGACGGTCAGCAGGATGTAGGGCTCTTGCGCCACGTCCGCCAGGCTGACGGCACCGCGTTCACACAATGGATGATGGCTGGGCAGCCACAGGCGGCGTTCGGAGTTGAACAGGATTTCAGAGACGATATCCGCGTGGGTGAGGTTGGCGGTAAGCACCACGGCCATGTCGAACTGGCCGTTGAGCAGGCCCTGTTCGATGGCCTGGCGTTCCTGCTCGAACACCTCGATGGTCACGTCCGGATGCCAATGCTCCATGCGCTGCAAATGGTGCGGCAGGAAATAACCCAGCACTGTGTAGCTCGCCGCCACCCGCAACACGCCGCTGGCGCGGTAATCCGGCAGCGGGCTGTTCAGGGCGTCTTCCACGCTGCGCACAATCACATAGGCGCGGTTGAGAAAATGTCGACCGGCGTCGGTGAGGTTCATGCCCTGGGCCGAGCGCACGAACAACTGCACGCCGAGCATGGCTTCCAGCTCCTTGATCGCCGTGGTCACCGCCGACTGGGAAATATTCAGGTGAATCGCTGCCTGGGAAATCTGGCCGATTTCAGCGGTGGCGACGAAGTAGCGAACCTGGCGCAAGGTAAGGGACATAGTCAGTATCTGATTTTCAGAAGATGGGCTATCTGATAATAGATCTTCCCAAGGGGTCAAGCCCGAGCCTACTTTCCTGGCATCACTTATGGCGGAGCAATCTTGATGCGGGCAGTGGATTTCAATTCGGACATGGGCGAAAGCTTCGGCCCCTGGACTATCGGCGACGGCGTCGACGCAGAGCTGATGGCTCACATCAGCTCGGCCAATATCGCCACCGGCTTTCACGCCGGCGACCCCGGCACCATGCGCCGCACTGTCGAGCGCGCCAGGCAATTGGGGGTGGCTATCGGCGCTCATCCGGGTTTTCGCGACCTGGTGGGCTTCGGTCGTCGGCATATCAACGCCCCGCCTCAGGAGCTGGTGGACGATATGCTCTACCAGCTTGGCGCGCTGCGTGAAATGGCCCGCGCCCAAGGCCTGACCTTGCAACATATCAAGCCCCACGGCGCGCTCTACATGCACCTGGCCCGCGATGAAGAGGCTGCGCGGCTATTGGTGCAAAACCTGCAAATCATCGAGCCGACGCTGTTGCTGTACTGCATGCCCAATTCGGTGATCTGGCGCATTGCCAAGGAACTGGGACAGCCGGTCGTGCGCGAGTTCTATGCCGACCGTGAGTACGATCTGAGCGGCTCCATCGTGTTCACCCGCAATGTGCGTGCACTGGACGCTGCCAACGTTGCAGCCCGTGTCCTGCGCGCTTGTCAGAGCGGGCTGGTACGTACCGTGGAAGGCGAAGACCTGGTGATTGAATTCGATTCCATCTGCCTGCACAGCGATACCCCTGGTGCCCTGGACTTGGTGCAAGCCACCCGCGAAGCGTTGGACCAGGCCGGTATTGAAGTCCGGCCCCCCCAATAAGAGCGGTACCTCACTTTTTTGCCTGCCTTTCTACAATGATTCCAAGAGGAACAGACATGGCTGAAACGTCCCCCATCCGCTACAGCTTCGGCGGTGATGAACACCTGTTTGCCGAGGTCAGCGACAGCATGTCCCTGGAGGCTTTTTTCAAGGGCATGGCGGTGACCCGCGCCGTGGAACGCCTGGCGCTGGAAGGCGTGCTGGATGTGTGCCTGGCCAATGCATCCTTCCAGATTCGCTTCGACCCCGACCGCATCGCGCCCCATGTGCTGCTCGACGCGGTGCAAGGTGCCGAAGCCCAGGCGGTGGCCGAGCGCACGCTGCACACGCGCATCATCGAGATCCCGGTGCTCTATAACGACCCCTGGACCCACGAAACCCTGATGCGTTTTCGTGACCGCCACCAAGACCCCAGCGGCACTGACCTGGAATACGCCGCACGCATCAATGGCCTGGCCGATGTGGATGCGTTTATCGCCGCTCACAGTGGCGCACCGTGGTTTGTGTCGATGGTCGGCTTTGTCGCGGGGCTGCCGTTCATGTTCCAGATGGTCGAGCGCGAACGGCAATTGCAGGTGCCCAAGTACCTGCGGCCGCGCACCGACACGCCGAAACTGACCCTGGGCCATGGCGGCTGTTTTGGTTGTATCTATTCGGTTCGCGGTGCCGGCGGTTACCAGATGTTCGGCGTGACCCCGGCACCGATCTACGACCCGCAGCAGCAGTTGGCCTACCTCAAGGAGCACATGGTGTTCTTCCGTCCTGGCGACATCGTGCAGTTCAAGCCGATGGACCGGGAGGCTTACGACCTGGCCGTCGCCGAAGTGGAAGCCGGGCGTTTCGATTTGCGCATTCGCCCGGTCGAATTTTCCCTCGATGCCTTTCTCGCGGATCCCATTGGCTATCCGCAAACCCTGCAGGAGGCGCTGGCATGATCAAGGTGCTCAAACCCGGCCTCGCCACCTCCGTGCAGGACCTGGGGCGCGAAGGTTATTACCACCTGGGCATTCCGCCATCGGGCGCGCTGGACCAATACGCGCTGAGTGCAGCCAACCATCTGGTCGGCAATCCCGTAGGCGCGGCTGGCCTGGAATGCACGCTGATCGGGCCTGAGCTGGAGTTCCAGCAAGACGCGCTGGTAGCGTTGAGCGGCGCCTTGATGTCGCCGCGCCTGGACGGCGAAGTGGTGCATCAGGACACCGCCTTTAGCGTGCGTGCCGGGCAGGTGCTGCGCTTCGAGTTTCCCGTGGCCGGCGCGCGGACTTACCTCGCCGTTGCCGGGGGCATCGACGTGCCGTTGGTGCTTGGCAGCCGCTCCACCTACACCCTTGGTGCTCTCGGTGGGTTTCACGGGAGGCGCTTGCAGGAGGGCGATCTGTTGCCTATCGGCACGGCCAGCGGTGCGGGGCGTGCGGGCAACAGCTTGCCGATGGCGTTGCGTCGTTCGGTGGGCGGTGATGTCACGTTGCGCGTAGTGCCGGGGCTGTACTACGAGCGCTTGACCGACGCGGCAAAAAGCAGCTTTTTTGCCGAGCCGTGGACGGTGGGCTCCGAGGCCGATCGCATCGGCTATCGCTTCAAGGGCGGCAGCGCATTGAGCTTCCAGCCGCGGGAACAGCCGTTTGGCGCGGGCTCCGACCCCTCCAACATCGTCGACAGTTGCTACCCGATTGGTTCGATTCAGGTACCGGCGGGGTTGGAACCGATTGTGCTGCATCGCGATGCGGTGTCGGGCGGTGGCTACGCGATGATCGGCACGGTGATCAGCGCCGACCTGGACTTGATCGGGCAGATGCAGCCCAATCAGCGAGCGGGGTTCGTGGCGGTGACATTGGAGCAAGCGCTGGAGGCGCGGCGGGTCTACAAAAAGCGCCTGAAGGCCATGGCCGGACTCTTCACACCCTGAAGAAACATAAAACCAAATGTGGGAGGGGGCTTGCTCCCACATTTTGATTTTCTGTGTGTCAGAACAATTGGGTAAAAAGCCAGTAGAGGCTACCCGACAGTAAAATCGCCGCCGGCAAGGTCAACACCCACGCCATCAACAAATTGCGGATGGTCCTCATCTGCAACCCCCCGCCATTGGCGACCATGGTCCCGGCTACACCCGAGGACAATACATGGGTGGTCGACACCGGCAGCCCGAACATATCCGCCGCGCCGATGGTCAGCATCGCCACCGTTTCGGCCGAAGCGCCTTGAGCGTAAGTCAGGTGAGTCTTGCCGATTTTTTCGCCCACCGTCACCACGATGCGCTTCCAGCCGACCATGGTGCCCAGGCCAAGGGCAATGGCCACGGCGATCTTCACCCACAGCGGTATAAAGCGCGTGGCGTTGTCGATCTGTTGCTTGAACAGTTGCAGCTTGCCCTGGGTGTCGGCGTCGAAGTTGCCGACCTTGCCTTTGTCCATCAGGCGGATGGTTTCGCTGGTCAGGTACATGTCGTTACGCACGTTGCCGACGGCTTCGGCCGGTACGGCGGCGAGGGAACCATAGCTTTTCACTTCTTCGCCGATATGGCCGGTGATGGCGGCGAGTGCGGGCACCAGTTCCGGCGTGGCCTCTTTGGTGCGAACGTAGGTCGACAAGGTGGCACGTGAATCGCCCGGTGCCGGCTGCGGCGCTGCTTTGACCAAGGCAGCCTGGGTCACTTCAGCGACGGCGGCAAATTGCAGCGACTGATCGGCAGGCATGGTGCGGTTCAGCGCGTAGGCCATCGGCAAGGTGCCCACCAGGATCAGCATGATCAGGCCCATGCCCTTTTGCCCATCGTTGGAACCGTGGGCGAACGACACGCCGGTGCAAGTAACAATCAGCATCCCGCGAATCCACCAGGGCGGCGGCGTGTCGCCTTTGGGTGCCTTGTACAGCGCGCGGTTTTTGACAAAGACGCGCAGGGCCAGCAACAGCAAGGCGGCAAACGCAAAGCCAATCAGCGGCGACAGCAACAAGGCATAACCAATCTTGATCGCCTGGCTCCAATCCACACCGCTGGTGCCGTCACGTCCGTGCATCAGGGCATTGGCTACGCCTACGCCAATGATCGAGCCGATCAGGGTATGAGACGACGAGGCTGGCAAGCCCAGCCACCAGGTGCCCAGGTTCCACAGGATCGCGGCGATCAGCAAGGCGAAGATCATGGAGAACCCGGCCGATGAACCGACCTGCAAAATCAGCTCCACCGGTAGCAGGGCAATGATGCCGAACGCCACCGCGCCACTGGAAAGCAACACGCCGAGGAAATTGAAAAAGCCCGACCACACCACCGCAAAATGCGGTGGCAGCGAGTTGGTGTAGATCACCGTCGCCACTGCGTTGGCGGTGTCATGGAAGCCGTTGACAAACTCAAACCCCAGAGCGATCAACAACGCCACGCCGAGCAATAGGAATGGCGTCCAGGTGGTGAGCTGGGCGCCCATTTCGTGCATGTCGTGCATCAGGCTGTAGGCGGTGAACAGCAGGCCCATCGCAAGTACGGCGAAGAACATGATCACCGTCAACAAGCCTGGTTTTGTGTCCAGCCGGGGTTGGGAGGAGGGTGAAGCGTGGGGGGAGGCAGTCAGGGAAGGGGTGGCCATGCCGGAGCATCCAGTGTGAGGAGGATGGCCTTAATGATCATTGCAGAATGTTACAAGGGTGCTGCGACAGATCAGTGTTTGGCGCAATCTCGTGTGCCGCCGGTCTACAAATCAGTGCGGTTTAAATGTGGGAGGGGGCTTGCTCCCGATAGCGGTGCATCAGTCAGAGATTTTTTGGCTGACCCACCGCTATCGGGAGCAAGCCCCCTCCCACAGTTTGATTGCATTTCAATGTTAGTAGTCCTTGCGCTTTCGGAACGCCCACCGCCCAGCAATCAAGGTAAAAGTCGCGACCAGCGCCACCAATATCCAGAAACCTTCCGGGTCTTGGGACAGCGGCACCCCACCCACATTCATGCCAAAAAAGCCGGCGATGATATTGATCGGCAACGCCAGCACCGTCACCACCGTGAGGGTGAACAGCGTGCGGTTGCTTTGCTCATTGAGGTTGGCGGCGATCTCTTCCTGGAGCAGCTTGATACGTTCGCCCAGGGCCGTCAGGTCGTTGATGATCAGCGCAAACTCCTCGGTGGATTTGCGCAACTCCTTCACGTCTTCCTTTTGTAGCCATTGCGGCGGACGGTTGAGCAGGCGCAGCAGCGAGCCCGGTTCCAGCGCCAGCAGGCGTTGCAGGCGCACCAATACACGGCGTGCAGCGCCCAGTTCGGCGCGATTGGTGGATAGGCGCGAAGACAGCAACTGATCTTCGATATGGTCGACGCTGATACTGGTCTTGCGCACGATCTGGGTCAGCACTTCGCCCTGGTCGCGCAGCAAATGCACCAGCAGTTCCAGGGGCGAGCGAAAGTGTTCACCGGCTTTTACCGACGAGCGCAATTTATCCACCGAATGCAGTGGTTGCAGGCGCGCACTGATCAGCAAGCGGCTGCGCGCGCATACCCACAGTGTGGAAATATCCGACGACACCATGCTGCTGAAGTTGAACACCACATCGTTGACCACCGCCAACAAGGCCGAGTCCACATGTTCGATGCGTGTGGAGCGCGAGCCTTCATGCAGCGCTTCAAAAAATTCCTCCGGCAGCGACAAATGCGCCTGCATCCAGCGCTCGCACGCGGCGTGGGCGAGGTTCAAGTGCAGCCACAGAAACTCTTCCGGATCTTGTGGCTGCTGCAAGGCGGCGAGGGCGGTGGCTGAGTCAATCTGCTGGCCTTTTTCGCCGGGGCGAAAGCGGAAACCGTAAAGCAGGCCAAACAGGTCGGGGTCCTGATGGGCGTGGTCGATGCTGTGATTCATGGCGGCTCGCAGAGAAAGGGCCTGTAGGACGTTTCACAGGTTCCTAGGCGAATCATTGCAAGGCGGTATGACGGTTATGTGACGGTTTGAGGCGCGCATAAAAAAACGCGCCACTCGAAGGTGGCGCGTTTTTTGGGGATGCAACTCAGGTGTCTTGCTTGTTTTCCAGTACAGCACCGGTCTTGGCGTCGAGCTTCACTTCAAAGCGCTTGCCGGTGGTATCGGTCAGGTCCACTTCGTAGACATACTGGTCGGCGACGCCGTGTTTGGTGTCCAGTTCGGTGTCAGTGATCGAAGCACCAGGGTGAGTTGCCACGGCTGCTGCGTTGAGCTTGTCGAAAGACATCACAGCGCCGGACTTGAGCAGGCCTTCAATGTGATCCGGACGAACATCCGCCTGGGCCAGACCGGCAGTCAGGGTCAGGGCGGTGGCAGCGAACAGGGCAGTCAAAGTTTTCATGGTGTGTCCTCTTGGGTGAACTGTTTAAGTGGCGCCAGATTAACCGGCGCAACTTAACTCATCCTTAATGGCTCACTGACACCAATGCCCTTAGTACTTATGGTCGTTGAGCAGGTCCTGAACACTGGACGACGGCCAGCGTTTGTAGAACTTCAGCAGCTCGGCGGCACGGTTGGTGAAGATGCCATCGACGCCGGCCTTCATGACTTTCTCGAAATCCACCGGCTCATCCACGGTGTACACATGCACCAACAGGCCCTTGTCGTGGGTCAGCTTGTTCATTTCAGGCTTCACCAGGTCGGTGTAGCTCTGGTCGCCGTGGTCGGTCAGTTCAGCCGACGGGCCGGTGCCGATGGCGCCAAGGCTTTTGGCTTGGTCGACCCATTTTTCGAATTCGGCGGCGTCTTTCGGTTCTTGCTTGGCGTAGTAGGCAGCCTTGGTTGTTTCACCGGACTCGGCGAAGGTGACTTTGGATTTGGGCTCGATACTGCCTTCACCCACCCACAACAGCAGGATCTTCGGTGTGTTGGGCATTTCTTTCTGCAACTCTTGCAGGCTTGCAACTTCAAAGGTTTGCAGCACCACGCGGCCACGGCCTTGGCCGACGCCGGTGTTGCTCTTGCCCAGCTTGGAGCCGGCGGAACTCAGCCAGCCCTTGTCCAGCAGCTTGTTTTTCAGGTCGGCTTCGATCCCCGGGAACTGCTTGGGCTCCTTGGTCTCTATGTACAGGCCGGGTTTGTGCGAGGGGTTGCCTTCGGCGATCTTGATGATGTCGTCCAGGCTCAGGATCTTCAGGCCAACGAAGCCTGGGCGCGCGCGGTCCGGGTAGGCGGCGTTGAACCAGCTGCCGGCGTCGAGGGTTTGCAGTTCTTTCCAGGTGAACTCGTTGGCAGGCGCGTCTTTGCGCTCGGGGAACTTGGTGGCCACGTCGGTGGTGCGCTGCAGGTTGTTGTCGTGCAGGGCGAACAGCACGCCGTCCTTGCTGCGTTGCAGGTCCAGTTCCAGGTAGTCGGCCCCCAGGTCGCGTGCAACCTTGTAGGCGGCGGCGGTGGATTCAGGTGCGTCGTAGGAAGCACCACGGTGAGCGATCACGGCAGGGTAGGGTATGCCTTCGTTTGTCGCCAATTCAGCCGGGCTGACCGGGTCGGCAGCCTGTGCCTGGCCAAGGCCGAGCATCAACGCCAGCAGCAAGGCGCTCTTGGTAAACGTGACAGGCATATGCGAAGTCCTTTCGTGGAGGTAACTTTGAGAAGGTGTCCTTTTTAACAATTGATTGCGAAAGGCGCTATCACCAAACCGACATTAACGTGCGCGCGAGCCAATTTTGTCGGTTTTTTTGTGCTGCATTGCAGTATTCTTGGCCATAGCTGCCCCGTCAGAGGGCAGTATTTTTTGCCACGCGTGTAAACCATCTTTCCAGTCCCGATGGGACTTTTCAGTGAGGTTTACCATGCGCATCACTTCAGAACTTATCTGCCAGGCCGCCGACCAACTCCAGGGTTTTGTCGGCCTCAATCGCAAGACCGGCCAGTACATTGTGCGTTTCAGCGAAGATGCCTTCGGCATGGACGTGGCCGATGACGGCATCATCCCCACTGCCGAATTCGTCTGGCTACCGGCCGCCGACCACACCATGACCCTGTGCCGCGAACGCATACAGTTGCTGCTGGACCAGAACATCGATGACCGCATCAACATCACCGAACCGTTGCGGGTGTATATGCGCCGGGTGGAGATCCCGCAGATCAGTGCGTTGCGCAGTTTGGTGAGCTAGCCCGCAGCTTTTTCTGGTCGGTGAGGGTCAAATGAGGGTTAGTGTTTCAACGAGGGTAGGTGTACGCCCGCTCTACCTTGCATACCCGCGTGTGAAACGCTGTGTACCAAGTGGCCCGCCCTCGCTCACGCGCCTGCCGATGCTCGGCCTGCTGTTTCCAGGCCAGGATCGCCGCTTCGCTGGTCCAGTAGGACACTGTGATCCCCAACCCATCTTCTCGCGCCGACTCCACCCCGAGAAACCCAGGTTGTTCCGCCGCCAGTGCCAGCATCCGCGAGGCGGCCTCGCCATAACCCTGGTCGCCATCGGTACGCAGTGAGCTGAAAATCACCGCGTAATAAGGCGGGGCCGGTGTCTTGGCGATCATACCAATGCCCCTCGACACGCTTTGAGCAGGGCCAGTGCCAAGGGCGGGGTGATGCCGTTCAGCGCAGCGCGTTCAGGCTGGAACAGGGTGGCGACGAAGAACGGATGGTCGAGCAACTCCACGGCGCGCAGATCGCCCGCTGAATCGTGGCCGGTGGGAATCAGGTTGCCTTCCAGCAGTGCGCCAGCAAACGTGGGGTTGATGCCGTAGCGGCATCGATAGCCTTCGTGGATATCCACGCTGGCGTAGGCTTGGGCAATACGGGTGTAAGGGGCCAGGCGCACGGTGTCGTTCACTTCTACCAGGGAGCAGCTCAGGGGCGTGATGACGGCGCGTTCAGCGTCTGGAGCCAACTCGCCATGCTCTGCATCGGCCCAACCTAGTACGTTACGGGCATATTCCAATACAGCATGTTGAAAACCACCGCATGTGCCGAGGAAAGGGCGTCTTTGCTCACGAGCAAAACGGATTGCCCGCAGTGCGCCCTCGGTGTCGCGATAGGGGCTGGCGGGGACGCACCAGAAGCCGTCAAAACCGTGCAGGGCAGAGGTGCAGGTGAGTGTGTCGGTGTCGAGCCATTGCACCTGGACGCTCAGACCCAGGGCGGCGGCGGCCTGCTGTAGCGCCAGCGGGATAGCCTGGTGGGCGATCACATCAGGGTTGTAGTCGCCGACCAGGGCGAGGTGCAGGGCGGGGGCTGTCATCGTGTATGTCCCATGGCTTGTGGTGTGCTGATACCCACTATAAATTGGCGTTCGCGCAATCAATATTGGCATTTACGCACATGCTCAATGCAGTCACGCACTATCAACTTGACTACCCCGACCTGTCATTGATCCTTGCCCTGGTGCGTGGCGGCACCCTGGCGCGGGCAGCAGCGTTGCTGCGGGTGGACGTGTCTACGGTGTTCCGTGCGGTGCGGCGGTTGGAGTCGGCCCTGGGCCAGACCTTATTTGAAAAAAGCCGCGCCGGATACTTGCCCACCAGCCTGGCGAGCAACCTGGCGCAACAGGCCGAACGCGCAGAACTCGCATTGGAGGCTGCGCGCATTGGTGTGGAGCAGGGTGGAGAAGTGATCAGCGGCACCGTGCGCTTGACCTGCACCGACTCGGTGTTGCAAGGGTTGCTGCTGCCGGCCCTGGCGCAGTTCATGCCGGCCTATCCAGCACTGGTGCTGGAACTGAGCACGTCCAATGACTTCGCCAACCTCAGCCGTCGTGATGCGGATATTGCCCTGCGCCTGACCAGCAAACCGCCGGAGCATCTGGTCGGACGTTGCCTGGGAACTGTTGCGTACCAAGTGTACGCCAGTGCCGACTATGCTCATCGGCATGCAGGCCAGGCGCTGGCCGACCTGGCCTGGATCGCTCCGGACGACTTTTTGCCCGACCACCCCACGGTAGCCTGGCGCCGTGAACATTTGCCAGGTGTGCGTCCCAGTTATTGCTGCAACAGCATGCAGTCGGTGACTGAACTGGTGCGCGCCGGGTTGGGTGTGGCGGCGTTGCCGGATTTTCTAATGGGCGAAGGCTTGCAAGCACTGAGCCCTGCATTGGTAGGGCACGACACCGCGCTGTGGCTGTTGACACGGCCTGATTGCCGGGCATTGCGCTCGGTGGTCACGCTGTTTGATGAACTGGGGCGGCATGTGCGCGGGCGGCGAAGTTAGGCTTTACGCACAAACTGCGCATGCATTTCGCACGTCAGGGTCTCGATGCGCTCGGTCAGTTGCTTGGTCATTTCCGTCAGCCGGGTATTCTGCTCCAGCAGTTCCATTAATTGCTTGGTGGTCTGGGCCGCCTGGGCCTGGCGTTCGGTGTTGGCGGTGGCGAGGGCTTCGCGATGCTGTGCGTCGGCGTCGGACTGAGCTTTATCCCGCGCCGCCTGGCGCGTCTGGGCCAGCAGGATCAGCGGCGCGGCATAAGCCGATTGCAGGCTGAAGGCCAGGTTGAGCAGGATGAACGGGTAGACGTCGAAGTGGGTGACGCCGGTCACATTCAGCACCACCCACAACACGACGATCGCGGTTTGTGCGCCCAGGAAGGTCGGGGTACCAAAAAAGCGTGCGAAGGCCTCGGCTTTGAGGGCAAAGGTGTCGTTGCCAAAGGTCGGCGCCAGGTGCGCGTGACCACGGTGGAAACGCAAGTGGTCGGTGGGGGCGGATTCGGGTTTGTCTGGGGTCATGGCGGGCTCGAGTGCTTAGCGTAAAGACAACCAACACTATAGACCGAGCCCACCAGCCACCTGCATGAAGAACCGGTCAGCGATTGCCCCGGTCGTTGGCAAACGCGCTCACCGCCTGGACCGCTTCGCCGGTGCCTTCGCGAATCTGCAGGATCACCGTGCCCGCCTGGTTGGCCAGTTCTACGCCGTGGGCGGCACGGTCGCGGGTGGCGTCCATGCTGTCGATGGCTTGGCGGGTTTCGTCCTGGATCATGGCGATCATGCCGGAAATTTCGGCGGTGGAGCCGCTGGTGCGCGCCGCCAACTGCCGCACTTCATCGGCAACCACGGCAAAGCCACGGCCCTGCTCGCCGGCGCGTGCGGCTTCGATGGCGGCGTTGAGAGCCAGCAGGTTGGTCTGGTCGGCGATGCCGCGAATGGTGTTGACGATGGCGGTGATCTGCTGCGAGCGCTCGCCGAGCTTGGCGATCAGTTGCGAGGATGTGTCGATATCCCGGGCAATTTCGCGCATACCGGTGGCGGTTTTCTGGATCACCTCGGCGCCTTTTTCGGCCATCTCCTGGGTGCTCAATGACAGGTGATAAGCCTGGGCCGCGCTCTGCGCCTCGGTGGCATGTTGTTGGACCCGGGCGGTAACATCGGAGGCGAACTTCACCACTTTGCACAGGCGCCCGCTGGCGTCGTACACCGGGTTGTAGTTGGCTTCCAGCCACACCACCTGGCCGTTTTTATCCACCCGCTCGAACTGGCCATTGAACAGCTCGCCCTGGTTCAAGCGTTTCCAGAACTCGCTGTAGGCTGCACTGTTGGCCAGTTCGGGTGTGCAGAACAGGCGGTGATGCTTGCCCTGGATCTGCGCCAGACTGTACCCCATGCGCTGCAGGAAGTTCGTGTTGGCGGTGATGATGGTGCCATCGAGATTGAACTCGATCATCGCCATGGCGCGGTCGATGGCTTGCAGCTTGGCGTTGGCTTCACTTTCGGCTTGCAGGCGTGGGGTGACATCCATGGCGTACTTCACCACTTTGGTCACGTGACCGGCTTCATCGCGTACCGGGTTGTAGCTGGCTTCCAACCACACCGAATCACCGTTGGCACCCACCCGCTCAAACGTGCCCGACTGAAATTGGCCGTTGCGCAGATGCGTCCACAGTTGGTTGTACTCGGCGCTGCGGGCGAACGCGGGGGTGCAGAACATCCGGTGGGACTGGCCCAGGACCTGTTCGGCGCGGTAACCCATGGTCTTGAAGAAGTTCTCATTGGCCCGCAGCACAGTGCCTTGCAGGTCGAATTCGATGACGGCCATGGAGCGCTCGATGGCATCCAGCAGGCTGGCCTGTTGGGCAATGCTGTGTTGCAGGGTGCTGATGGTTTTCTTGTGGGTGTTAAATAGCATGTTAGAGGGCTCGGGCATGCAAGCATATGCGGTATCCATGTATTTGCGCCTGACCCCGTAGGGCCCCAGGCCTTACGGTTGACTTGCTCATTGCCAGCTTCCTGATGCTGACAGAGGGGGTGGAACAAGGGGTTCAGAGTGATCGGCCGGCCCAGAAGTTCGCTGCTTGAGCAGGGGCATTTTCGGGTAGCCGACCAATGGCGGCATTATGCTATTGCGGCAGGCCCGCCGACGAAGATTCGGACGAGGTGTTATCAGACAACTGCGGCTGAACAGGCGATCTTCGATCGCTGGTCCTGACGCGGTTGCGGCCGCTGTTCTTGGCAGCGTACAGCGCGCGATCCGCAGCGTTGAGCCACATGACCGCATCCTTGAAGGCCGGTTGAAAATCCGCCAGGCCGATGCTCAGGCTCACGCGTAATTCGGGGATCTGCGCAGTGCGGTAGCTACTGAATTTTTCGCGCATCTGTTCCATGAGTCGCGCAGCATCTTGCAAGGGCATTTTCGGAAGGATCACACAGAACTCGTCACCTCCGTAGCGGCCGGCGAGGTCTTCTTCGCGCAGGTGCTGGCGTAATTCCTGGCTCAACTGGCGCAGTACCGCATCCCCGACGGTATGGCCGTGCATATCGTTGATACGCTTGAAGTGGTCGATATCGATCAGGGCAATGGTCGCCTGGCTTTGTTGCTGTTGGCACTTATGGAACTTGAGGTTCAGCAGGTCTTTCCATGAGCCATGGTTGAGCAGGCCGGTCAGGCTGTCGATACGGCTCAGGGCGCTGAGGGCGCGTTTATGTTGCGACAGTTTGATTGCCAACTGATAACAGACCATGCCGATGGCCATCGGGTAGAGCGTCAGCATCGGCAAGCAGGTGTAGACCTCGGAAAGGCTGACGCTGGAATCGAACTTTACCCCGAACAGGCTCCAGGCTATCGCGATGCCGGCGGCTTGTGCGAGCAGCCCATGCAGGAGCAAGCGTGTGCCACCGGCAGCGACGTTATTCATGGCCATCATCGACAGAATGGTGACGGCCGTCAGTGGCGAAAACTGGGTGGCCGCTGCCCAGAAACCGCCCGACAATGAGTCATACAGCAGGTTGCGCCGTTCGGCTTGATAGGGAAACGGCGAATGGGTCGAGATCAGATAAGCCACGTGCGGCCAGGCAAGGCCATTGAACAACAACAACGCCCATACCCAGCCTGGCATTGACAAGGGATACAACGCGCCGATTACGCTGATGCTACCGATACCCAGGCCGATGATCCTTGGCTTGTAGATACGTCTGGCAAATGAAAGCCCTTTGCCTCGTCTGTTTTCCATAGTGTCCTGGGTCAGGTGTTTTTTGCAGGTGCGACAGCGTGCGTCAACGGTCGGCGTCGATGATCGGATAATAGCGGCCGATATTGTCGATTATTCCTGTAGGAATAATCAGTGTCCTTTCAGGCCATTTGCGCAAAACAGCGGGTGAATGCGCCAAAAGCGACCTTTAATGTCGCCCCGGCAACAGGTCCTGATGCAGGGGCGGGGTGCGCACTTCGTAGCCGGCGAGGAACAGGTCGATTGCAGATTCGATGACGTTAGCCTGGGCGGCCACATCGAGGGTGGGCTGGCCGAGCGTGATTTGCGGCCAGAAGGCAAAGGCCTTGAGCAGGCTCTGGATCTGGTGAGCCGCGAAAGCTGGATCGGTACAGTTGAGGCGGCCGTCTTCCTGGGCAGCGCGCACCCATTGGGTAAAACCTTCTTCCCGTGCGCTGAGGCGATTGACCATATCTTGCGCACGTTCGGGCGAATGGATGGTGGCAGCTATGGCCACGCGCGCCAGGTCGAGGAAGTTGGCGTCCGACATCATCTTCATTTTTGCTTCCAGCAACTTGCGCAGTTGATCGCGCAGCGGCTGGTCGCTGGCGTAGTTCACGTCCAGTTGGGCAACGCTGCTGGCCCACAGTTGGCTCAGGATCTCGGCGAACAGCTCTTCCTTGCTGGGAAAGTGGTTGTACACCGTGCGCTTGGAAACGCCGGCGGTGGCGGCAACTTTGTCCATGCTGGTGACCTCGAAACCGTTCTCGCGAAATTCGGCAATCGCCGCCGCCACGATGGCGTCGCGTTTACGCTCGGTGAGGCGTTTGGGGGCAGTCATGGATGGCATTCGACTCAATCAGGAAATTACACTCAGCAGTTTACTTGCTCCGGATTTTGTTGCAATCTAGAAACTACACTGTGCAGTGTAATTCTTCTTCGTACTGTAGGAGTCACTCGGTAATGGCCACGATTTCAACCCGTGTCGACCCTGCGCCTGCAGCGCTCCAGCCTGCCGGGCAGGACCAGGGGCACTTCACCAATGACGCCCCGATGCAACACGGCGGTTTTGGCAAAACCTTGCGCATTTTCTGGAACATGCTGTTCAACAAACCACGCACTACGCGGCCAGTGGGGCCGATCCCGGTGCAGCCACTGACACGCGAGCAGTTGTTGGCGGCACCCGACCACACGGTGTTCCGCCTTGGGCATTCGACGGTACTGCTGAAGATGCGCGGTAAATTCTGGGTTACCGACCCGGTATTCGCCGAGCGCGCGTCACCGTTCAGTTGGGCAGGCCCCAAGCGTTTCCACGCCCCACCTATCAGCCTTGAAGCGTTGCCACCGCTGGAGGCGGTGATTCTTTCCCACAACCACTATGACCATCTTGACCACGAGGCTGTGGTGCAACTGGCTGGTAAGACCCGCTACTTCCTGGCGCCCCTGGGCGTGGGCGAGACGCTGATCAAATGGGGGATCGATGCCAATAAAGTCCGTCAGCTGGATTGGTGGCAGGGCACGGAAGTCGATGGCATTCGTTTTATCGCTACCCCGGCACAGCATTTTTCCGGACGCGGCCTGTTTGATAGCAACCAGACCCTGTGGTGTTCCTGGGTGATGATCGACGATGCGCGGCGCATCTTCTTCAGTGGCGACACTGGCTATTTCGATGGTTTCAAGCGCATTGGCGAGCAGTACGGCCCGTTTGACCTGACCCTGATGGAGACCGGCGCCTACAACGTCGATTGGCCCCATGTGCACATGCAACCGGAGCAAACCTTGCAGGCGCATATCGATCTCAAAGGGCGCTGGTTGTTGCCCATTCACAACGGCACCTTCGATCTGGCATTCCATGCCTGGCACGAACCCTTCGACCGCATCATGGCCCTGGCCTGGGAGCGCAATGTATCGATCACCACCCCGGCGATGGGGCAGGCGTTTCGCTTGAACCAGCCCGAGCGCGGCCATGCGTGGTGGTTGGAGGTGGAGACTGAGGGTACGCAGGAGCGCCTCGCCAGCTGACAGCGATGGCCGCGGAAAAAGGAGTTTTCAAGCTGTTTCAAGGCTGCGACAGGCGCCAGTCAAGGGTGCGATGATCTCCGAGAATCTATTTTCGGGGTAGTTCCGATGGAAAGTGAATGTAGCAAATATTGGCGAGTCGGCATGGCGTGCCCATCCAAGCAATTGGCGCCGGGGCTTGAGGAGCCCGCTGCGAGTGCCCATCCTGCTACTGGCCCTACAAACTCACGCAGTATCGCTTTTGGTGCCGATCCTGCTTCGGCCACCAGCATACCAATCCCCGGCTATAACGCACCGGCTCTTCCCCTGAAACCTACGCGCGATCCCTCTTTGTCGTTGATTGCCTTGAGCGGCCTGGAGCCCTCAGGGCCGGTGATGGTCGAGGTGCCTCTGGTACAGAATAACAGCACTTTCAGCGCTGCCTCGACGTTGAGCGGCAGGCGCGTGGGGTTCGCCCAGCGGTGGGGGCATGATCAAACACCGATCGAACACGGGGTGGCATTCTTGCGCGCGTTGGATGTTCTGCGCCGGGCCGGAACCAACTTGGTGCCGGTGCCTGCGCGCCACGCCGATGATCCGCGCTCTGGCGGCAATGAAATCGATGAGCTTGTGCGCGCGTACCAACTGGACGCTCTGGTGACCGATAGCCAGAACGCCGCCTTCCACGACGCATGCTGGAGTGGCTACCCAAGGCTTAACGAACCGCTTGAGGATGGTGCAGTGTTGTGGTTCTACGGTGCGCGGTGGTCGAAGGATTCGCTTACGGCACTCGTACTGGGGTACCGCAGTGCTCGACGTCTTGTGGGAGTACAGGAGGTGCTGAACAATCCAACTGGATGAACTACCGATGTCGCGCTTCTTGGCGGGAGGGGAGTTTTTAGACTGGCGCCTGGATCAATCGGGATCCTTCGCCATTTCTTCCTCTCGCAGGAGATGTTTCATGTTTGGTATCGGCTCTGGTGTAAGTTTTTTTGTTAACTACGCACATAACACTTTACCTGTTCAATCGTCGCCAGCGATTTCAAAACCGATCCCCGCCGGGACGGAATATGCCAGTGTGCGCGAACTGGCTGAGCAGATGTCGCGACCGGGGGGCATCACCTCGCAAGGGCTGGTCAATTATTTGCAGGAGCGCATTCGCACGCTGGATCCGCAACTGAGTTCTGTTATTGAACTCAACCCGCAAGCGCTTGAAAGCGCCCGCACGCTGGACCAGGAACGGGCCAATGGCAAGGTGCGCGGACCACTGCACGGAATACCTATCTTGCTCAAAGACACCATTGAGACCGCAGGTATGCAAACCAGTGCAGGTGCCTTTGCTCTGGTAGGGGAGGCGGCGGGTAAAAACGCTCCATTAGTTGAATACCTGATCAGCCAGGGCGCCGTGATTCTCGGTAAAACCAACATGACGGAGCTGGCCGGTTTTCGCGGCGCTCCCGATGGCTGGAGTACCCGCGGTGGTCAGACTCGCAACCCACATCATCCGGACGCGCAGGTGGGTGGCTCCAGTTCCGGCTCGGCCGCAGCCGTCGCCGCAGGGTTGGCCCCCTTGGCGGTGGGGGCCGAAACCAACGGCTCGATCATCGTGCCCGCAGCATTCAATGGTGTGGTTGGGCTCAAGCCCAGCGTCGGTTTGTTGGACCGCAATGGCATTATCCCGGCTAGCCAGCACCAGGACACACCGGGCCCGATGGCACGGTCGGTGTTCGATGCGGCGCTGATGCTCAACGCCATGTCTGGCCGCGACCTCCACGATCCGGCGAGCGTGGGCGCTCCAGAAGGGGTTGATTACACGCAGTTATTGGTACCTGGTGCGTTGAAGGGCAAGCGTATTGGATATCCCAAGACGTTTTCTGCAAACGGTGAAGTTCAGGCTGTGGAAAATAGTGCGCAATTCAGCAAAGCACTGGAGGTGCTTGAGGCACAAGGGGCGGTTTTAGTGCCGATTAACCTGCGTATGGCAGATGAGTCACGCTATGAAGAACTGTTGTTATCGGATGTAAACGAAGAGTTGAATGGCTACTTGGCCAAGCGCACGGGATTGCCAGTCAAGTCACTGGCTGAGCTGATCAAGTTCAACGAAGACCGTGACGGCACGGATACCGATCATCAGCCCCTGCTCAAGCAGATCAATGCCTCCACACTGGCGCCAGAACAGCGCGAAAGGGCGTGGGAAAAACTGATCGAGGATTTTCGCAGCAGCGTGGATGAGCCGATCAAGACTTACAAACTGGACGCCATAGTGTCGGATTTTGATACCAACAGTTACTTCGGCGTAGCAGCGGCCGGCTACCCAGGTATCACCGTACCCTCCGGCACGAACGAAGACGGTTTACCCACGGCCGCCCACTTCTTCGGCACCCGTTGGAGCGAGCCCACGTTGTTGGCGGTGGCCCACGGGTATGAGCAGGCCGCACAAACGGCAACCAAGCCTGGGCTTTGATCGGTCAGGTCATTTTGCATCGCAAAAGGAGTGCCGGGCACTGAACCTGCCGGCCTGAAACTTCACGGTTTACACTCAATGCCATGGAGGGACGCCATGGCATACAGAATTCATATCCTCGGCGCAGCGGGCACCGGTTGCACTACCTTGGGCAAGGTATTGGCCGAGCACCTGAATATTGCCTGTTTCGACTCCGATTTCTATTACTGGCAGCAAACCCTCGAACCCTTTTCCATCGCCCGGCTCCGGGACGAACGCCTCCGCCTGCTGCAGGAACATACCGCCGGCCATCAAGCCTGGGTATTGTCGGGCTCACTCTGCGGCTGGGGCGACGCGATGATCCCGCTATTCACCCATGTGGTGTTCCTGCGCGTAGAACCGCAAGTGCGCCTGCAACGCCTGCGCCTGCGAGAAGCGCAGCGCTACGGGGAGCAGATCCTGGAAGGTGGCAGCCGCCATCAAAACAGTGTCGCCTTTCTCACCTGGGCCGCACGCTACGATACTGGCAATCACAGCCTACGTAGCCTGCGTCGGCATGAAACCTGGTTAAAACCGTTGAGCTGCCCGGTGATCCGGCTGGACGCTACGCACCATTCGGTTGAGGAGTTGGTGAATCAACTGACGCCGTTGTTGAACCCATCAACCGAGAAATGAGGCCTGGTGCTGTGGGCTCGGCGGTTACGGTGTCAAACCGGCGCACACTCATGCCCCACCCCGGCGCAAACCCCGGGAAGAACACCAGCCCTTGCGCCTCCAGGCAAAACGCCAGGATCAGGCGGGTTTCATCGTCGACTTCGCCGTGGGCCTCCAATTGTTGAATCGCCTCTACCGCCACGCCCGCCTGGCGAGCCAAATGTTCGCGGCTCCAGCCCAGCATAACGCGGGCCTGTGCGCAGTGTTTGGCGGTGAATTGGTGCAGGACGATCTGCTGTTCTACGAAAGAGCTCATTGCCAGAGAGGACATGGGGGTTCTCCAGGTTCGACGGGGGAGGCGCAACTATACTGTGTTTTTGTACAGTTGTTTATACCGCTCATCATCTGGATTTTTTCGTCGCTGTTTCAACGCCCAGTTATTCCATCCCCGACGCCTCCCGGATAATCAGGTGATCCAGGTTCTCGATATTCGCACTGAATACCCCGAACGTTTGCTCGGGGTTTTTCTTGCTGGGCACATGCTTGAGCTCCGGTGTCACTCCGTAGAAGAAACAATACAGCGGTCGCTCGCTGCTGGCCGCCGCCTTGATCTGCTCCAGGAAAACCGTGCGCTTGCGGTAGCTTTCGATGAGCTTTTTGTTCAGGTAGACGTTGACCGAATAAGGCTTCTTGTCGAGCCACACTTTCTTTTCGAAATCGATGCGAAAGCTGCTGGTGTAGTCTTTGATTTCCTTGATCTTGCCCCAGTAGATCAAGCCCTTGTTGTCTTGCAGGTATTCGATTTTCTTGAAGAACGACCAGTAAGTCGCCGTGTGCTCACCAATCTTCAAGGGCATGGCCTTGAGCTTGTCCTTGTCATCGATGTTCGACACATAGCATTCCACCGGATGGGCGAACACGCTGGTTTTGTCCGGGGTTGTGTCGCTGCTGACATGGGATTTCTCAACGCGATTTGAAGGCGTTTTCGTTGGCTCTTGTGGGGCGCCTCCATCGATGCCGGCAGCAGGTGTTTTACGTTCGTACTGACGGCGTGTCAGTACCAATTCCGATGGGAAGTTGTCCTCGCGCTCGTCGTCACTTTCACCGGTCGCAGCCTTTTGGCTGCTGGCATAGCGACAGCCTTCGATATGCCGGGTGCCGGGTTTGTTCTTGAAGTGTGGGGTGCGCAGGTAATTGACGTTCTTGGCGTTGAAGGTGCTCAACACATTGCCGGCATCGAACGCTGCGCGGCACGCGTCGTTGGGGCAGAGGAAGCGGTCCTTGTCGGAATCGAAGTCAGCGGTTTCGTCGAAATTCAGCTCTCGTACGTCGTAGATCGACAACTTGTCATCGAGAGCCAGGCTGTAGGCCGTGTCGAATTTCATGGGGCTCGGTCCGTGGGAATTTGGCTATTAATAGCCGGATCCTGTGTAAATATCAGCAAGAACCTGCAACGCGTCGTCCGCTCAAGAAGCCTGACGGTAAAAGCGTCTGCAACGGCTCTCGGCGTAGGCCTCAAAACCACGACGTAAACACCATTCCACTAAGATGCACGGATCAAATGTGGGAGCTGTCGAGCCCCAGCGAGGCTGCGAAGGGATCGCCTCGGTCCCCTCCGCCAACCCCACCCACCCGCATCACCGCTGCAACCGAGCCCGCTTTTTCTTCTTCGCATGAAAGTGCCGAAAATGCGCATCCTGCGCCGCCGCCAACAATTCCCTATCCCCCCGCGTATCGCCCCAGGCCCGCAGCCGATACTCGCCCAAATCCCCATACACCGCCTCAAGCCGCAGCACCTTATTCTCACAACGGCAATTATTCCCGGTGAGCTTGCCGGTCAACACCCCGTCGACCACCTCAAGCTCAGTCCCGATCAACTTGATCCCAAGCCGATCGGCAAATGGCTGCAACACCAACGCCGGCGACGCCGAGCACAACGTCACCACCGCCCCCGAGCCCAACTCCTGCTCCACCGACAACACCCCAGCCGGGCGCATCAACCGCGCCCAATTACGCTGGCAATACTCCTCGGCCTTCTGCTGCACCCACGTCTTCTGCACCCCGGTCATAAAGGTGCGAATCAACTGCGCCTTCAACTCATCCCGGCTGATCTGCCGCACCAAGAAGCGCAGCCCAGGCACCGCCAGCTTGACCATCCGGCCATAAAACTCACCGGGGCCAAAGGCAAACTTGAGGAAGGGCACGAAACTGTCGTGGTGGGTGAGGGTGCCGTCGAAGTCAAAGACGGAGAGTACTTTGGCGTCGATGGGGCCGGCTTCGAGCATGTCTGGGTTCACGGGTTGGCCTCGGTCCTATCTAGTATTTTTTGTGCGTGCATCAGGTGTGACAGCAGGAGTCTACTCCCGTGCCAATCTTCCGATTTTGGCGTAAAGCCCTTCGGTAAAAGCGTCCCGATCACTCGACCGGTGACAACGCTGATGGCAGTTGGGGCACAAGGCTACAGCATTGGTGATGCGATCCGAACCCTTCCGGGCCAGGTGCTTGACGTGATGTACTTCAAGAAAAGGCAAACCGTCGACCTCGAACGGCGCGTTTGAGCCACAGCCTTCGCAGATGCCGTTGGCTTCTTTGAGCACCCAAGCACGTACCTTTGGGTCGCGGACAAAAGCGGTGCTGACGATCGAGACTTTCTGCGGCTGGGCAATGCCGTCCGGTAGCTTAGGGAAAGGTTGTTGCTGCAGTTTGGACGCGCGGCGGATAAGCGTTTGCTCGTCTGCTGTTTGGGCTGCGTCTTCGGATTCGAATACACCCTGCGCGGCTAGGGCTTGGCGGATGCGTTGTTCGACGCCTGTGCCCACGTTCTTTGCAGGTTTATAGCCTTCGATACGGTCCCAGCCCATGCGGACGAGCACGGTGGAGATATTTTGCATGCGGAATTCGATGGAGCCCTTTGCACGGCCTGCCACCGGGCCTTCGCGTAGAAGGCGGTTTTCGAGGGCTTTGTTGAAAGGTTGGCCGCTCTTTTCCAAGGCCAACATCTTTAGGTAAGCCTCGACCGCCGCTGCCAGCTCCGAGTCGCTCCAATCCGTTTTGTCTTTCGTAATATCCATACAGCCGCCGAGGGTAGAAAACCCTCGGACGATACTGAGTAGCCATTATTGCGTCTACGAAATTTCCTACGGATCGGTCGGAGATGGCGGTCGTCTTCGTTAGTAAATTCGCTGCTTGATTCGGAAAAATTGTATGAGCTTGCGCCACCACGGCGTCTTAGCTGACTGTCTCCGGTAGGTTCTATTCACCAGCAAATACGGCATATCCCGCAGGCGTATCCAGCCTTCATCCTGCCAATGCATCAAATTCAGTGACATTTCTGGCCAGTCCAACATGCTCAACAAGGGGGCGTTCCACTGCACGGAGCTGACGCTGGTCGCGTAAGGCCGGAACCACTTCGTGAGTCAGCCAGCTTCGCAACAGACGGTTTCCTGGTACGTAGTGATAGACCAGCAACGCATAGGCGCCGGACTCACTAATCATCAGCATCTCTTCCGGTTGGCCGTGGAACAGCAGTTTTACGGTTCTCTTTTGATCTTCATCGAGCTTACGAGTAGTTCGCTCATCCAAATGCCACCCCATCAAACGCCCAAGTTCTCGAGCGCAGAACCAGGGTTGGTTTTCTAGGAGAAGAGTATGTAAATGAAGATTGTGACGAGTGAAGACGACGGCGATAAACGGTTCGGGTGCGGCTATTTCTGTGGCGGCCGGCAAGTTGGATAGATGTTGACTGGACATTCCCTATGACCTCTACGTGATTTTTGAAGGGCCAACCCAGCGTAGAGAGTGCAGTTTAAGAAACTCCAACCAGCGAACCTTCATTACCGCGTTAATTCCGCACGACTGAGACCGAACGGGATTTTTGCTGTGTGATTAAGGCTTGCTTCTACGTTGGGCGTTTCTTAGGCACCGGCTGATGAGCCTAGGTAACATCGAAATTTGCATCAACCATTCCATGGATGATCTTCTTGTAGGAAGGGGCTTGTTCTATTCATTGAGTATAAAAAAGCCCTGAACAAGTCAGGGCTCTTGAATGTTACCTGGCGTAGGAATCAATCCCAGCTCAACGCGCCGCCAGTTTGATACTCGATCACACGGGTCTCGAAGAAATTCTTCTCTTTCTTCAAGTCCATGATCTCGCTCATCCACGGGAACGGGTTAGTCGTGCCTGGGTACTCTTCCTTCAAGCCAATCTGCGACAGGCGACGGTTGGCGATGAACTTGAGGTAATCCTCCATCATCGCCGCGTTCATGCCCAGCACGCCGCGAGGCATGGTGTCGCGAGCGTACTCGATCTCCAACTGAGTCCCTTGCAGAATCATCTGGGTCGCTTCTTCCTTCATCTCGGCATCCCACAAGTGCG
>NZ_SPKP01000063.1:97279-97719 GCF_023127835.1 Pseudomonas sp. B329
TTGGAACTGCTCGGCCACGCCGGTCATCTTGTTGCGGCGGCCCATGGACAGGATCTGGGTGAAGCCGCAATAGAAGAAGATGCCTTCCAGCACGCAGTAGTAAGCGACCAGGTTACGCAGCAGCTCCTTGTCGGTCTCGACGGTGCCGGTTTCGAACTTCGGATCGGAGATCGAGCGGGTGTACTTGAGGCCCCAGGCTGCCTTTTTGGCGACCGATGGAATCTCGTGGTACATGTTGAAGATCTCGCCTTCATCCATGGCCAGCGATTCGATGCAGTACTGGTAGGCGTGGGTGTGGATCGCTTCTTCGAAGGCCTGGCGCAGGATGTACTGGCGGCACTCCGGGTTGGTGATCAGGCGGTACACGGCCAGCACCAGGTTGTTGGCAACCAGGGAGTCGGCGGTGGAGAAGAAGCCCAGATTGCGCATGACGATGCGGC
>NZ_SPKP01000064.1:0-20258 GCF_023127835.1 Pseudomonas sp. B329
GTTTAATCGGGCACTTCTCGGAGCGATACATCACCCTCATGGGTTCCGCTGCGAGATTCGGGGGAACCTTTACGGTGATGCTGACCTCCTCTCCTCCCGGTGGCGGGGACAAGGTTTTGCTCTGGGCGCAGGCGGTGAGAGTGAGCAGCAGCAAGCTGCCGATTGCACGGCGGATGAGTGTGTTCATACCTCACCCCAAGTGACGGGAAGTGGACATGGAAGCTTGATGGTCATTGCGGCGTTCCCAACCGGATGGCTTGAAGCCTCCTGAAGCTTGGGTCACGACCATCAGCAGTCACAGTGCCATCAGGATAGGTATAGCGGGTATAGTTTCCTTTTCTTTTCACTTTCGGCCCCACCGAATACAACACGTAGTCAGCATGTAACTGGGGTTCGAATACTACATTCCGAGCATTTGGGGCGCGATAATAAGAATAGATCTCGCCCTCACCGAGCAACCACGCGAGTTTTTCATATCCTCCAAGGAAATGCTCACTAACCCTGGGGTAGTAGTCCTTGCGGATCAGCACGTCACCACTGACTTTTTTCGTGGGTTCAAAAACAGAGCGCTGTTGGGGCAGGTGCTGATCAAACATCACAATCACTCCCCCCCCCTGGGCCCGCTTTAACGTTCTCCCCGAAGCGTGTCGTGTTGGCATAGGTGACGCCAAAGGTGACGTTACTCAGTTGCCACTGGCATCGACTGCCGCCGTTGATAGCGAGCTTCGCCTCGTACACGTCGCTCTGCCCCTGCTGCTGCGGCTGGACAGTTGTAGACAGATAGCCATCCTCCTCATAACTGGACCAGCCCGCCCCAGAGCGCTTGACCGGACACTTCTCCGAGCGGTACATCACCCGCATGGGTTCCGCTGCGAGATTCGGGGGAACCTTTACCGTAATGCTGACCTGCTCTCCTCCCGGTGGCGGGGACAAGGTTTTGCTCTGGGCGCAGGCAGTGAGAGTGAGCAGCAACAAGCTGCCCATGGCACGGCGGATGAGTGTGCTCATACCTCACCCCAAGTGACGGAAAGTGGAGATGGAAGCTTGACGGTCATTGCGGTCGTCCCAAGCGAATGGCTTGTAGCCTTTTAAAACTCGGGTCACGGCCATCGGACGTCACACTTCCATCAGGGTATGTGTCGCGTCTATATCCCTCGTTCTGCACCTTAGGCTCTACCGAATACAGCACATAGTCAGCATACAACTGGGGCTCGAATGCTACCCTTCGAGCATTTGGGGCACGGTAGTAAGAATAGATTTCGCCTTCGCCAAATAGCCAAACAGCCTTTTCATACTTACCAATAAATTGTTCGTTAACCAAAGGGTAGTAGTCCTTCCTAATCAGCAGATCACCACTGACCTTTCTCGTGGGCTCAAAAACAGAACGCCGTTGTGGCAGACGCTCATCAAACATCACGATAACGCCGCCCCCTCCCAAACCAGCTTTAACGTGCGACCCAAAGTGCGCCGTGTTGGCATAGGTAACGCCAAAAGTGACGTTGCTCAGTTGCCACTGACATCGGGTACCGCCATTGATGGCCAGCTTCGCCTCATATATATCGCTCTGCCCCTGCTGCTGCGGCTGGACCGTAGTAGACAGGTAGCCATCCTCCTCATAACTGGACCAATCCACCCCGGAACGTTTGATGGGGCATTTCTCGGAGCGGTACATCACCCTCATGGGTTCCGCTGCAAGGTTCGGTGGGACCTTTACCGTAATGCTGACCTCTTCCCCTCCCGGTGGTGGCGACAAGGTTTGGTTCTGGGCGCAGCCGCTAACGCTGAACAGCAACAACAGAACACCGCTCATGCGGCATAGGTGTGTATTCAAACGCTGAGTTCCTCGGTGACAGTTGGTGCCGTCGATGCTCATTTTTTGCTCCTGCGGCGCAATGTGGTGGTCGACGAAATCGCACACGGTTTCGTTTTTTTCAGTAGTCGAAATGTTCATGAGATAAGCGTTTCCCCTGCGATTGAGGCGCTTGGTTCGCTGTGACGTCCCGAAGGGTTCCTTCGGGCTTGGGTGATCTCGATCATTACGCCGAACTCCCGTTTGCGGGCAAACCGCTTCAGGGCTTCGGGCCCACCTTCCAGCTCTTCAGTCGCGCGCAACGCCATGGGCAGTAACGTTTGCAGAGCAAGAAACTGTTGGTTACGACGTATTTCCGTCTCGGGAACGCCCACCGTGCGCATTTGCTCCTCGAACTGCGCACGATCTTCCTTGCGCTTGAGCGGCCGGTCGGGGTCGATAAGCTCCAACAATTGGTTATGCAAGAACGGTAGATAGGCGTCGTTCATCTTGTGGTCTTTTGGACTGGTGCGGCTGGAACTTCGCTCGGGGTTGGTGTGCGATGGAAACAGATCCGCCAGGTTTTGCCGGTTCAATGAACGGATCAGGATTTTCTGATCTTCATGGGCGAAGCGACTGAACTCATCGCTCAGGCTCGGTACCAAATAAATGCGTGTGCGATGCGGTAGTCGCTTAAGAACGGTGGTGTAATAGGGAGCGCCAAGTCCTTCTTTACCGCGCTCGGCCGGGGAGTTGGAAGCCCTCGTTTCCACATGCTGGTCAGCTCGGTAGAACATGGCGATTTTCCCGTGATGCCAGTAGGGGTCCCCAAAGCTGACAATTTTCCCGGCCACCAACTGGCCCACGGACCAGGTATAACCCAGGGTGGAGCCCAGCGGGCCCAGGACGCCGTACAGCCAGTTATCCAACGCCGCCTCGGGCGGCAGGCTGGTGATGAGGTCCGCATCATTGACATGGCGGAAGTGCGTCACCGCTTTCAGACGCTCCAGCGCCTTGGCGGTGAAGGTGCGGGGCATGCCGTAGGTATAGAGCACTGGATTGCGATCTTTCAGTTCTGCGCAGTGAATCAGAGCCAGAGCGCCGCCCAAGCTATGGCCGCAAACAAATAATTTTCTGTTGGCTAATGCTTTCTGAATGTCATTAAAATCTCTTGGAAACAGCCTCTTAGCGACCTCAAACGCATGCAAAAACCCATAATGAACACTGCCTGCATCCGTCAGCGGCGTACACGCTGATTTCACGTCGCAACCACTGCCATCGGTCGGCATTGGGCGGTACAGCGCATCAGTCGCCCAGTCCATAGGCTCCTGAGTCCCGCGCCAAGCCACGACCACTTGGGTCGAGTTGACGCAATAGAACAGCTGGGTGTTTTCGATGATGTACCACGGAATTCCCGCCTCACCCGGCGGTACTTCGGCCGCTGAAGAATCAAGCATGACAGCGGTGGTGTAGCGATGGTCAAAGGGTACGTCCACCACCAGTGCCGGCAAGTCGATTATCACCGGCGAGCGCGACAGATCCAGGCACTGGCGATAAAAGAACTCCTCTACCGAACCGGAGATGGTACTGGGGTCGGTGCCCGGTCGTTTTTTTAACGCCTCCTGGGCCACGATGCTGTAGGTCAGGGTCGACATCAGCCCAAGGTTGTAGGCATTGGCCATGCTGTATTCAGGCTGATGATGGAGTAGCAATGACCAGGCGCGATACGGGCAGATTTCCAGTACGTGACGGCGATTCAGCTCCTCGTAGGCCACCGTAAAGCCACTGAAGTTGGGGTCCGGAAAATGGAAAGCCGGAAGTTGGTCCGGGTCTGCCAACGGAGGGTCGAAAACAGGAGCCTCGTCGCACAGTTGACCGATGCGCAGGTAGTGATAGTCGTAACCTGCCTCGCGGGCCTGTTTCTCAATGGGTGAGAATCCCGAACGCTGCGGACCATACAGCGGCGACCGGTCACCAATGACAGGCCGCGGCGGCTCTGGCCGCAGCGCACGCAGGCGACGGGTTTGTAGTTGCTCGGCGAAAGGTTTGACCGTCATTAACAACGTGATGGGTATCGGGTGTAGCCCGTCGAGACGGATGACCCCTTCGGCATCACTTTGGCCCGAGCACTCAACAGCACACCCTGCGCGCGTGGCGTCGTTCACCGCACGATAGGGCATGTTCGCCAGGGGATCGCCCTGCTCGTCCAGCAGTTGGAATTCGACCCAATGCTGTTTCTGCTTGCCCCCGACAACGTCTTTACGCGGGTTGAGGGTGTCCGTACGGTGAAGGGTGTCGTTCATGACGGTCCTTACAAATAAAGTGTTATTGGGCGAACGAAAAGGCGGCCGAATCAATTGATGCGGACGACCGCTTAGCACCTTCTCGAGTCAATGACTTAGGCACGGGAAAAATGCTTTCGAAAAAAGATGGAAAAACATTTCACCACTTCAGAAAGCAATAGAAAAACAAGCAACAATGTCGGCGAAGTAATACCACACGTTTTCAAAAACCAGGGGAGAAGCGTTACTGAAGGCACCGCAAATAACAGCCTAAGTGGAGTTTGGACATAGACCATATATGGCACCCATCTCGCTCTGAAAAAAAACATCAGCATTGAGAAAACAATCGAAACACTCAACGAGAGCGACAGCACAAAAAGCACAACCGCTGCGGGACCGTGCTCCGAGCTCAACGCGGCAAAAGATCGGATGGCACTATAAAAAGGAATTTCATCCCGCAAAATCCCAAAATATAAAAACTGCCCGACATACAGCAACTCCATACTGCCCCAGAACCAATAAATCCATTTAACACTCATTCGACACCTACTTACTTTCATATACATGATCCGAAACTGGCGGCTGCCAATACGTCGAACGCCCGCCAGTAGCCCAGGCATCGTCCCCTTCTAAATATGTTTGAGGTATTCGCCTATTTTCTCCGTATTTTCGGATTGCAGAGCGCGCTCTAATTGCTTCATCGATATCGTCAGGCAACGGCTTCCACTCCTGAACCTTGTCGCGCTTAGTGTTAAGGTAGTCCTTGCTTTCTGACCCAAAAAGCCTTCCCTCATCGCCCATCGATGTGAGGCGGTTAAGGGCCATAAGTGCTGTATTCTTCAGCCCATGATAATCGTGGTCGATTGTCACCCACTGTCCTGGCCCAGACTCTTTCCTTTCATTTGGAAACTCCATGTTCAATCCGCCCGGCACCAAGGTATGAACACTCATGGTCTGACCATCTTTGTCAGTCACCCCATTGAATATCTCACCCGACGCAGTAGTAATCCGGTAGCGGGAAAATGGCATCGGCACCTGAGCTTCATCTTTCAAGGTGTACCCCCCGGCATAACCCGCCGGCAACGGAGGCACCGGAGTATCAAGATTGGCGCTTCCAAGCTTTTGCACATTCGCAGCCTTGAGATAGATATTGCCGGGGGCACCCAGCTCTATTTCGCCGCCACTGATCCGGATGTAGGCACCACCACAGCTAAGGACCAGCTCCTGCGGGGCGCTGATTTCTATGCGGCCTTCGACGCTTTCGATCTTGATGTCGTTTTTTGCCAATGCGTGGAGATCGTTGCCCTGTGCATGCAGTTCGACTTTGCCCTTTGCCGCTTTGAGTTGCAGGTCTGCACGTTGCGCAAACACGCTGACACCACTCTCGGCCGTGACGGTGATGTCACGCCCCGCGCTGATATCGGTGTTGTGCGCAGCCATGATGCCGACACTTTCCGCGCCAGAAGACAGGCATACCGCCTTGGGGCTGAGTACGCCAATGCCCGCTGGGGCATGCAGCAGTACACCAGGGTGCGCCAACCCGGTCAGTCGGTCGAGCAAACCTTCCTGGCTGTCTATATCGCTGGGGCTGGCGTTGGCACTACGCGCAGCTTGGGCCATGGAGCGAGCGAGCGACAACGCGCTCTGAAGCTGCTCAATCGCCGCTTCCATATCCAGTTGTTCTCCGCCTGCTTTAACCTGCTCATCGGCACTGATAAACAACCCCTTCCCACCCCGAATCGCGCCCCAACCATCAGTGCGCAGTTCAAAGCCCTCCCCGCGTTTTTTCTTCTCGGCATCCACCAAATGCCCCAGATTCAACTGGCTCTTGCCACTGTGCTCAGTACTGAGCTTGACGTGCTCCTGCCCGCGCAAGTCTTCCATGCGCAGCTTATTGTTGGCTGGCGTGCGCAGCACGTTGCGCGTGTAGTCGCGTTTACCCAACGTCACGTGGTCGACGTGTTGGCTGTCGTGCAACGCGTGGGCGATATAAGGCCGGTCGGGGTCGCCCTGCTCAAAGGCGATGGCCACTTCGGTGCCGGCCAGTAGTGGCAGGTGCAGGCCGTGGGTGTCGCCGGCGTAGGGGCGGGCCAGGCGTAGCCAGAGGCTTTCTTCGCCGGGTTTCCAGGTGTCGCGGTCGAACAGGAAGTGGACTTTGTAGCGGCCTTCGAGGTCGATGTGGCCGTAGGGGTCGTGTTCTTTGGGGCTGGTGACGCGGGCCGGGACGGTGCCGGCGATTTGCGGTTTGGGCAGCAGCGCTGGGCGAAAGCACACGGTTTCTGAATACGGGATGGCCTGGAAGCTGGCTTCAAAACTGCGGTCGCGGGCGGCGTGGGTGGTGACTTGGGTGATGACCGCGCCTGGGGTGAAGGCATTGGGCGCGCCGCCGGAGATTTTCAGGACTTGGCCGGGGGTCAGGCTGGGGCTGCTGCTGATGCCGCTGAGTTGGGTCTGGCCGTTGAGGTAGCGTTCGTGGCGCAGGCGTGCGTAGAAGTAGCCGCTTTCACTTTGCAGGTCTTCGTCCTGGTCGTAGCGGTCGCCGATGAGGTTGTAGGGCTCGGCGTAGTGGTAGGCCTCGCCGTAGGTGCCTTTGGCGCCACGGCTTTGGTCAATGTCGCCGTCGAGATAGGCGTTGGCGACGCGGTGGTGGTAGGCGCGGATGTTGACGTGTTGCTCCACCACCTTGTGGTTCGATTGCAGGCGCCATACGCCGTCTTCGCCGCTGCTGTTCATGCCCGATTGCGGGCGGTACGGCAGTTGCACGTCGAACTGGTAGTGACGTTGGTCGTCGTGGAATTCCACCACGTCGATGTTCAGGCGTTCGTCGCGGGTGAAGCGGTACCAGATGCCCACCTCGGCCAACAGGCGCGAGATGAAGGCCAGGTCGCTTTCGTCGTACTGCATGACCTGTTCGCGCTTGGGGTATTCGCGCACCAGGTTGAAGAGGAAGTCCTGGCCTTCGAAATCATGGCGGGTCCGCAGGATGCTTTCGACGATCTGCGGCACCGACTGGTGTTGGTAGATACGAAATTGTTTGCCGCGGGCGAGCAAGGCCAGGCGCGGTTCGAGGGTGATTTCGTAACGGGCTTCGTCGAGTGAGCCGGACAGGCGTTTGAAGCCGGTGACCACGCCGTGCAAGGTGCGCAGTGGCTTGACCGGCGGTACCTCAATGCCTACCGCCTTGAGCGCCGCCATGCCAGAGTTCAGGCCGGGGCCGTGCAGGCTGAAGTTGGCGTCTTGGCCCAGCACGCTGTCGGCGCTGATGTCGCCGTCGATGCAGGTGAATTCGACGCGGTAGTTGAACGGCTGGCTCAGGCCTTCGTGGCCTTCGAAGGCCAGTACGTCCAACACCGAATCCAGCCCGTAGACCGCGAGTTTGTGGCGGCTGTGGTCGAAGAAGGTGCGCAGTTCATTGAGCATGTTCAGGCCTCCAGGGCGACCGGCGTGTCATGGTCTTGGCCGTCGGTGAAGTGCAGGACGATGCCCTCCTCCTCGCTGTAGCCCAGGGTCACTTCGGTGGTTTTTTCGTGGGCGGCCTGGCGTCGCAGCAGTTGTTGGCTGAGTACCGGCAGGATCTGTTGATTGAGCAGGCTGTCGATGTTGCGTGCACCGGTGTCGGGCAGCAGACACGCGGCAACCAGTGCCTGGTTGAGTGCCAGGTCGATGCGGCAGTGCACGCCGTAATGGCGCTGCAAGCGCTTGGCAACCTGGCCCAGCTTGATGGCGACGATGCGTTGCAGGGCATCGGCCAGCAACGGGCGGTAGATGAGGGTTTGGAAGCGGGCGAGCAAGGCCGGCTGGAAATGCTCGCGCAGGATCGGGCGCAGCAGTTCTTGCAGGGTGCTGTCCGGCGCACCGGGGAACTCTTGCAGGCAGGCTTGCAGTTCGTCGCTGCCCAGGTTGGAGGTCATGAGGATGACGGTGTTGCGAAAGTCGATTTCGCGCCCTTCGCCATCGCGCATGAAGCCACGGTCGAACACTTGATAGAACAGGTTGATCACGTCGCGGTGGGCTTTTTCCACTTCATCGAGCAGCACCACGCTGTAGGGGCGTTGGCGCACGGCTTCGGTGAGCACGCCGCCCTGGCCGTAACCCACGTAGCCGGGTGGCGAGCCTTTGAGTTGGCTGACGGTGTGGGCTTCCTGGTATTCCGAGAGGTTGATGGTGATCAGGGATCGTTCACCACCGAACAATTTGTCCGCGAGGGCCAGGGCGGTTTCGGTTTTGCCGACGCCGCTGGTGCCCACCAGCAGGAACACACCCAGCGGCGCCTTGTCGTCGGTCAGGCCGGTCTTGGCCGCACGCAGGCGCTGGGCCAGGGCGCTCAGGGCGTGGTCCTGGCCGATCACCTGTTCGCCCAGTTGGCGCTCCAGTTCCAGCAGGTTGGCCTGTTCGTCCTTGAGCAGGCTGCCCAGGGGTACGCCGGTCCAGTCGGCGATCACTTCGGCCACGCTGCGCACATCCACATCCAGCGACAACAGCGGTTGGTTGCCCTGGACTTCGCGCAATTGTTGTTGCAGGTGCAGGCAAGCGTCCCGGCTCGACGGTTCGGCCAGGCGTGCCGCGAGCAGTTGCCGGGTGAGGTCGAGTTCGTGGCGGTATTGCTCCTCCATGGCCGCTTGCCGATGCTGCAGGTCGGCGTGCTGGCCGGCAATCGCCTCCAGGCGTTCCTCGGCATCGGCGCCATTGAGTTTGCGGTCTTCTTCCAGGGCCAAGTGCTCCAGTTCCAGGGCAGCCTGCTGGGCTTTGAGGCGCACCAGGGGTTGCGGCTCGCAGTCCAGGCCCATGCGCACCCTGGCACTGGCGGTGTCGAGCAGGTCGACGGCTTTGTCCGGCAGTTGGCGCCCGGTAACGTAGCGCCGCGACAGGCTGACCGCTGCCTGCACCGCCGCGTCCTGGATGTGCACGCCATGGTGGCTGGCGTAACGCGCCTTGAGGCCGCGCAACATGAGGCTGGCGTTGGCATCGTCCGGCTCATCGACCTTGACTACCTGGAAGCGCCGCTCCAGGGCCGCGTCCCGCTCGAAATACTGTTTGTACTCGCTCCAGGTGGTGGCGGCGATGGTGCGCAATTCGCCACGGGCCAGGGCCGGCTTGAGCAGGTTGGCAGCATCGGCACCGCCGGCCTGATTGCCTGCGCCGATCAGGGAGTGGGCCTCGTCGATGAACAGCAGCACCGGCTGCGGCGATTGCTGCACGGCGTCGATCACGTTTTTCAGGCGCTGCTCGAACTCTCCCTTGACCCCGGCGCCGGCCTGCAGCAGACCCAGGTCCAGGGTGCGCAGGCTGACCGACTTGAGGCTGTCGGGCACGTTGCCTTCGGCGATGCGCAGCGCCAGCCCTTCGACCAGCGCAGTCTTGCCCACGCCAGGCTCGCCTACCAGGATCGGGTTGTTCTTGCGCCGGCGGCTGAGGATGTCGATGACCTGGCGGATTTCATCGTCGCGCCCGAACACCGGGTCGATCTGTCCTGCCCTGGCCTTCGCGGTCACATCCTGGGTGAAGCGGTCGAGGATGCCCTGCAACGCCTCCTGCAGTTCGGGGAGCGAGGCGCTGTCGAGCGGCGCGCCATCGGCAAGCTCCAACGTGGAGAGCTGCTGCAGTTGTGGACGCTCTATCGACTGCTGGTCGAGCAGCTCGGAGAGGCGTTTCAACTGAGTTTCGCTGACGCTGAGCAACGGCCAGGCGGACTCGCACGCCAGCAGATCGGAATTATCCAGCAAGGCCGCGAGCAGATGGACCGAGCGTATGCTCTCGTTGCGGCTGTCCAGCGATGCGTATAACCAGGCGTATTTGATCAAGTGGTACAGCTTGTCGCACAGCTGCGGTTTGCTTTGCACGCTGCGCGGCAGGCTGTCGAGATGATCGAGCAGGCCGCGCCACAGCGTGTCCATGTCCCATTCATAACGCCGGGCGATCACGGTCAGGTCGCCCTCGCCCTGCTCCAGCAGCTTGAGCAACCAGTGCTCGATACTGATCAGCCCGTGGGCACGGCTTTGGCACAAGGTCGCCGCAGCACTCAGTGCCTGGGCGCAATACGGATTGAGGCGGCGAAGCAAAAGCGCGGAATTCTGGGCCATGGGCGTACATCTCTGGTCTGTGGGCTCGGCGTGTCATCAAGGCTCGATGTGTTTGGCTGAGCGTCCGCGAACGGGCGCTCAACCCTGCACACCGCGAACCGGCAGGCGCACATCGCCTGCCGGTATCCGCGCATCAGGCGCTCTGGCGTTCGTTCCAGGCGTCGGAGTGGATGATGTTGCCGTCCTTGTAGGTCCAGGTGACCTTCTCGTAGCGCAGCTCGACCTGTTCCATGTGGTTGTGCTTCTCCTTGCCCGGGTCTTTGATGTCGTGCATTTTCGGCGCGACTTTGACGACCTTGACGTTCTCCAGTTTGGTGATGAAGTACTCGACTTCCTGGCCGGCGTCGTCGATGCGGTACCACTTGAACTCGGCGCTTTTGAGCGTCTGGCCCGTGGTCACAGCCTTGTAGAGGTAAGGGCTGGACGCATCGATTTCCTTGCTGAACAGGAACGGAGTGTGCACCCGCGTGCCGGTCAACTTGCCGGTGTTGTTGTCGGTGGGGATGTACAGGCTGTGGTCCTGCGCGATGACCTCGATACTGCCTTCGCGCTTCTGCACGTTCACGGAACCTTTGATTTCCGCGCCGCCATCATCTTGCAGCCAGAGGTAAACGGGAATTGCCATTTGAAGCTCCTTTTCTCGGGGTTTGCGTGTCGCGGAATGCGACAGGCGGGGTCTTGCCCGGCCCCGCAGCGGGCAGCGCACAGGCCCCCGCTTCCGGTACCAGACGAATATCGACGCGACGGTTGGCGGCGCGCCCGGCGTCGGTGTCGTTGCTCGCCACGGGTTGCTGGGCACCGAAGCCCTGGACCGCGAAGCAACTGTCGGGAATGTCGCCCATGCGCTGCATCCAGTCGCGCACCGAAGCGGCGCGAGCGCGGGACAGCTCAAGGTTCTGGCCGGGGCTGCCGGTGATATCGGTATGCCCGGCGATGACGATCAGCCAACCGGCCTGGGCCTTGATGTTGACCAGCGCGTCGATCAGCACCTTGGTGGAGCCGGCCTTGAGTTCAGCCCGGCCGGGGTCGAACAGCGAAAGACTGTCCAGGCGCACCGGGTCGGGAATCTTCACCGGCGGCGGTGCCTCGGGTGGCTGGCGGTGGGCGGCGATGGTCGCCAGCAACGGCAGGCGCAGGCGCTCGCCGCGATACAGGCCCAGGCCCAGGGCCAACGGCTCGCCCTGGCGGTAGTAGTCGTCCAGTCGCGCAGCGTCTTCGCGCAATACGGCCACTGCGTTTTCGCGCAGGAGGAATTGCGGCTGGTCGCGGCGCTCGGCCAGCGGGATGGCGTGGTAGCGGCGCAGGTCATCACTGACCTGACGCAGCAGCAGGTTGTTCTGCCAGGCCGAACTGGCCAACGCCACCACGCCCGCCAGGGTGAACAACCACACCGCCAGGATGCCCGCACGCAACCGCGCAGAACGCCGAATGCGCAGGGGCAGCAGGTTGAGCAAAGGATCGGGAAATGGCAGGCTCGCACCGGCCACCGAGGGTTCGGACGCGCCGAGGGCGACCCTGACGCGCAGCCATTGCTGCCACAGGTTGCCGGGCACGCGCTGAGGCACGGCCGGCACCAGCGTCATCGCCCACACCAGCGGCACACGCCCGTCACGCCCGGTAAAGTGCGACAGCACCTTGTCTTTGAGCCACGCGGCCAGGCTGCCGACCTGTACGCCCATGGCCAGACGCTCCGTACCGTGGGCGCTGTCGACGGCCTGGCGCTGCCAATCGCTCAAGCTGGCACAGGCACCGGCACTGCGCACCCACAGGTCGGGCTCGCCGCTCTCGCAACTGAACCAGGCGTCTTCGTCAGTGGTGGTCTGCCCATAACTGACCAGCATCAAGGGCAACGCGAGGCCGCGTTTTCGCGCCAGCGTGAGTTGGTGGCGAAAGGCACGTATCCGCCCCGCCAACTCGCCTTCATCCGTATGTTCAACGGGGTTGACGCAAAACATCACGTTCAGTTGCCCACCCCAGTCCGGGCGTTGCGTCAACACGCCCGCCACTGCCGTACCCAGTTGGTCCAGCGCAGGCACCCGCACATAACAACCTTGCGCAGTCACCCGCAGCGCCAACTGGTCGGCGGGAACGGCACCGAACAGTCCCGTGAGCCCATCGCCACACACCAGCACCACGGGCTGGCGATAAGTTGCCGCCGGCAGGGGCGTCTCACCCGGCGGCAGCAGTTGCGCGCCGCGCTTTGCGAAACGACGCTCTGCCCAGACCCAGGCCAGCACGACCGTCAAAATCGCTGCCGCTCGCACCCAGCCCGAGGCCGGAATTATCAGTGCCAGCGTCACAACCAGCACCCCGGCCCACAGCCAGAGCCCTCGTATCAAGTTGAGTGTCATCGCAGCCTCACGCCTGGCCAGGAGCAAGCGTGGCGACCAGGCCACCGAGCATCTGGTCCAGCCCCCACCAGACGCCGACCAGCAGCACGCCCGCCATGGCCAGGCGAACCCAAGGCGAGCGCAAGGTGCCAAGCCGCTCGTTGCGTGGGCCGCTGCCCTGGGTGGTGAGCATCGGGTTGAGCTTCAGGGGCGGAACGTGCGCATTCAGGGCGTCCATCAGCCGCTGGCGCTCGGGGTGGTTGAGATCCGGGTAGCGCCCGCGAAAACCCAGGAACATCACGCGCTGGAACACCGTCAGCACCAACAGGTCGGGCATTGGCTGGCGCAGGGCCTGGCGCATGTCCTCATACAGGAACTCACCCGCCTGGTGACGGTTGAACAAGTGGGCCTGCAAGGGCTTGCTCGCCCAGCGCGCATGGGCCGGCCCCGTGGCACGGTTCAGCACGGTTTCATCGAACAGCGCGCTCTGAGCATGGCAGATCAGCGCCGTGCTTTTGTTGCTCACACCGGCCGCCTGCAACGCTTGGTACACCTGCTTGACCTGCCGCACGCAGCAACGCCACAGCTCGGAGGTGTCTTGCACCTCTGCGCCCTGGCGCAGTTCGACCACCAGCAGGTAGCTGTTTTGCAAGAGTTTGTCGATATCCAGCGCCGAGGCCGGGTTCTTTTTCGAGGCAGTCAGGTTCATGCGCGCAATACCGCGAAGAGTTCAAGTTTGATGTCAACCAGCGTGCTGGGGACGTACAGCGCACAAACCCCTTCGGCGAGCATGGCCTGGCCCTTGGGGTGCCCAAGGTCGAGGGCGAAATACTGGTTTTCCAGGCGCAGTGGAATCGCCGCCGGTACATGGCTGAGCGGCTGCAGCGGAATACCGTCGAGCGCGGCGTTGACCAATTGGTTGACGTCGTCCGGCGTGCCGACTTTGCACAGACGCGGGAAGTGTTTTTGCAACTGCGCGGCCGGCATTCGGCAGCGCACAGACAGGTAGAAATCGGCACCGTCGCGCTCACGCAGGCGGGCATCGTTGAGCGTGACCTGCCAGCGATTCGCGGCCACCTCCTCCAGCACCAGCGCCACCACCCGCGACGGCAGGCTAGCCTCGAGCAAGGTGGAAATGGTCTGCATCAAGGGCGGGAACACGGTTTCCAGTTGCTCATGCCGGTAGGCTGGAATCTGGTCGATATCGTGTTCCAAAGAAAACGTCAGCAAGCCACCGGCCAGTTTGATCAGCGCCTGGTACACCTGCTCGGGATGCCGCGCCGGGTGAGCCTTGAGGTCGGCCAGCACCGGTTGATAGGTGTTCAAGGCGTTGAGCAACCAGAACAGCGACACGTCGGCCACGGCAAAATCGGCCATGCGCTGGTTGCTTTCGCGGCGCATGCCCATCAGCCGTTGACGCTTGGCGGCCAGTTGGGTCAGCAGGTTGTCCAGTTGGGTCACCAACCCCGGGTGGGCGGCGAAGCTGAGCAAGGGCGGGACAAAATCAGGGTCCAGGTGCCAGGCGCCCTGCCCGTCACGCATCAGCCGCGCGACGGGACAGGTCAGGTAGTCGGCGTTGTCATCGTCGGCCAGGCGCAGCGTCAGCGCATGTTCGAGCACGCCAATCGATTGCACCTCATCGCCATACACATCCTGGACCTGGCGCCAGTCCTGGCGATAGCGCACGGGCCGGTCGACCCGCGTGCCTTCGAACACACAGTTATTGCCATTGGCCTGTTCCAGCGGCAACGCCAGCACCAAGGTGGCGCTGCGGCGGGAATCGGACAGCAGCCCCGCCAGCTCCAGCGCCGGTGGCAGGCGATCCACATGGTCGGTGTCGATCAAGGTGCCATCGGGCAGGCGCACGCGTAGCTGCGTGGCCTTGAGCTTGCCCAGGTGCAAGGCCTGCAAATCGAAGGCCACCCCCCAAACCCCCCAGGGGTGTACGAGGCAGAGATGGGCCAGACGGTCGTCGGCCCACGCCTCCCAACGCGCCTGCTGCTGGAACTGTTGCGGCGACAGCAAGGCGCCCGCGGCCCACAGGGGGCGGTCGATCTTCATCACATCGTGTCCTTGCGAAGGGGGTCAGGCTTTGGCCTTGGGCATCTGCGAAACCAACGACAAGTTGACGTCCATGCCTTCGACCTGAAAGTGCGGAATCGCATACAACTTGACGCGGAAGAACCCCGGGTTGTCCTCGATGTCCTCGACCGTCACCCGCGCATCGCGCAATGGGTGGGAGGCTTGCAGGTCATCACCCGGGTCGGTCATTTCGGTGACGAGGCCACCTACCCATTTGTTCAGCTCCAGTTCGAGCAAGCGGCGGTCCTTGGTGGTACCGATGTTTTCGCGCTGGATCAATTTGAGGTAATGGGCGATGCGCGACAGCAGGAAGATGTAGGGCAAGCGCGCGTTGATGCGGCTGTTGGCCGTGGCATCGGCGGTGTCGTACAGCGCGGGTTTCTGGGTGGAGTTGGCCGAGAAGAAGCACGCGTAGTCGCGATTCTTGTAGTACGACAACGGGATGAAACCGAGGTTGGCGAATTCGAATTCGCGGGTTTCCGGGATCATCACTTCGGACGGGATCTTCACCTGGTTGCCGGTGCCCAGGTCGTAGAGGTGAATCGGCAGGTCGGTGACCGCACCGCCCGACTGCGGGCCGCGAATCTGCACGCACCAGCCGTTGGTAATGAAGCTCTTGACCATGTTGGCCGCGAAGGCGAACGAGGCGTTGGTCCAGAGGTATTTCTCGTGGTCCGGGCCCTTGACGCTTTCGATGTAGTTGAAGCTGCGCACCGGGATGGTGTCCGGACCATAGGGCAGGCGCCCCAGTACGCGTGGCATGAGCAGGCCGATGTAACGTGAGTCGTCGCTATCACGGAACGACTTCCACTTGATGTATTCGGCGCGGTCGAAGTAGTTACCGATGTCCTTGATCGCCGCGACTTCCTCCATCGACTGTTTACCGAAGAACGCCGGCCCCACCGCGCCAATGAACGGCATATGGGCGGCAGCGGCGACTTTGGAAATGTTGCGCAGCAGGGCAATATCCTGCGGGCCGCGCCCGAACTCATAGTTGGAAATGGCCGCCGCAATCGGCTCACCGCCCGGGGTGTCGTATTCCTGGGTGTAGGTGTGCTGGTACAGGCCGCTCTGGGCAATTTCGGGTACGTCTTCGAAGTCCTGGATCAGGTGATCCTTGCTGATATCCAGCAGCTCGATGCGCACGTTCTGGCGAAAATCGGTCTGGTCGATCAGCGACTTCACGCCGCGCCAGGTGGACTCGACGCGCTGGAAATCCGGGTGGTGCATGATCGCATCGAGTTGACGGCTGATCTGCGTGTCCAGCGCGGCGATGTGCTCGTCCAGCAGCGTCTTGTCCAGGCGTTCGACTTTCTGCGACGACTGCTTGAGCAGGTTGAGGAATACGCTGACTGCTGCGGTCACTCGCTCATCGGGCGAAGCTTCGGACAGCACTTCGGCATTCTGGAAGGGCTCGATCGCGCCCAACTCCGATACCGGGTTGAGGTTGATCTTGGCGAACAACGCGTTATACACGCCCTGGCCGACTTCGGCGGCATAGGTCTGGGTTTGCTGCGGTTGTGACGATGGGTGTTCGACGGACATGATCAAAATTCCTTATCAGCGGACCAAGGGCAATCAACGAGCGGACGGTGGCGCCAGGGCGGCCAGTTCAGCGCGCAGTTCGTCGCTCAGGGCGTCGTCCTTGAGGATGCGCTCCAGCTCATGGCGGAAGGTGGCGTTATCGAGCAGGTTGGATTTGAGGTCGCGCAACAGGTTGCGCATCGCCAGCAGGGCGCGCAGCTGCGGCATTTGCCGGGCGACCTGCTCGGGCTCGAAATCCTTCATGTTGCGGAAGGTCAGCGCGATGGCCGCTTCGGCGTCGCCCTCGACCAGGGTGTTTTCCACCGCCAGTTTCACACTGGGGGAAAACTCGGCCAGCACGCTGTCGAAGTTGTTCTTGTTGATGTCCACTTTGTTTCGTTCAGACAACGGACGCTGTTCCTGACCGTTGCTGTAATCACCCATAACCATGAGTTTGAGTGGCAGCTCTATCTTTTTCTGCGCGCCGCCGGTGTGCAAATCGAGCTTGATATTTACCCGAGCCTTGGGTACTTCGTTTTGAAAGCTATTTGAAGCCATACACCCTCCAGACACTCTTTGCGCGACACGCCATTGCGTCACGAACAACAACTGAAACTGGAGTTAATGCTTGGCCGACAGCCTCTAAAGGGTTGCCGTCCTGGCATATAAACTCCGCTGAGAAGCTGCAACAAGCAGCGAACTTTCGTGTAATAACTGAATACCCACACCGATAGCGTGGTACTTCACCCTGCGATGACTTTACCTTCAGCGAGCGGCGGGCAACTGGGCGCCCTGCTTCAGGTTTTACCCATTTTTAAACAGCTGGCTGCGCCCACCCGCACCAAAACGGCGCACAAAAAGATAGCTATTCCTGTCCGCGAGCCAATGACGGTTTATGTGAGAGCCCACCCAATAAACATAACGTTTAAAGAGTATTACATCCCGCTTGAAAAAATATCAATACGTCACCTTTGTTCACATTTGCATGAATACTCAATACAGCACACCTACATGAGCACATCACGCTCGGAAATTTCCTACATCAATTATTCGAAACTACCGCTAGACACTTAGCCGAACCGAGAAATTATCTCGCTAAATCTTTTTTCCTACACTTGGGGAGGGGGAATCTTTGGCTGTAGGGTGAAAAATCCCTATTAAATGTCCTACACCTCAAGTCGTTTCCAGGAAGCAAAAACCTGGGTATTTTTTCCGAGTGGTGAAACAAAACTCCGTTACTAAACATTTCAAAGGATGCAAAAAAAACTTCGCTTTAGAAGGTTTTGATGTGTCAGTGCATAAAGCGCCAGGCAACGCGTCGCTGCCGGAGCACCGTGAGCAGCATCTGCGCGAAAGACAGCAGGAGGCTTGCTGCGTCGAGCTCAAAAGACCGATTGAGGTAGCACCGCATCTGTACCGCCCAAGCGCAGGCGTGGGAAATTTTCCCGATCAGGACGCCCTACTCGAATCAACATTGAATGCTACGCGCGTCATAAGCCCGCCTATCTCTTTGATAATTATCGTATTGACTCTGCCGAATAGCGGTTTACGAGCGCTATGTCCGTTCGCGGCCGGCAGGAAATTTCCTACAGAGTCATGGGATTCAGATTGCTTGAATATGCATCGCTTGTAGGTGCTTGAGGCAGACCCCGCCTGAGCGTAGACAAGAGCAACCAGGCCAGGCCGATACGAGCGTCAGTTTGTTCCATGAGACGTGAGCGACCCAGATGTTCCCATGAACAAACACACTCAATAAGCATTAAAAGCTAGCACTCTCAACCCATACGAGTGGGAAGTCGCTCATTTTAAAAAGCCTGCTAAATTCAATTCTGTTATCCAGCGAGTTTCAGCGCGAATGATTAACGGAACCCCAACTTAATTATTTTTGCGGAGACGGCTTACGCCATCGACATGAACAAAATACATGCTGTGATTTGGAGCGTTTCAAAACACTGTTGGTTGGTCGTCTCTGAACACGCAAGCAGCGGTGGCGGGCGAAGCAGCCGTCGCGCGGTCATTGATCGAAGTGGTTTGGCCAAGGCGCAAACGGCACTGGGCGTACAACAACTGCCTGGCTCTATCAATGCTGTTTCACTCTGCTTGCGCACAGTACGCACTGCTCTCATGCCGATGATGTTGACTCTCGGGATTGTATCCATCGCTGTTGCAGGGCCAGGCGATGGTATTTACGTCAACGACGGCACTGACTCCGGGTGCAGCCGTGTAGGTGACTCGGGCTCGATAAGCGGCATAACTAACGCCGCGGCGTGTACCCCTGCCAATAAGGACACTCAAACTGATCACTCGTTGTTCTATAACCCACTGGGGCTGGTAGGCCTGGGATCAACGTCGTTGACGCTGGGTAACGAACTCTTTGTCAATGGCGGTTCCACCGCAACACTTTTGGCCCCGGTGACCGCCGGCGCGCATATCAATACCCTCGACATGCGTGGCACCAAGGTTCTGCAACTTGCGAACGGCACTGTGTCGGCCACCTCGCAGGACGCCGTGAACGGCGCCGAACTGTTCAACACCGCAACTTCAACGGCCACCGCGCTGGGGGGTGGCGCTCAAGTCACCGGCACTACCGGGCAGATCTCCGCCCCAAGCTATAGCACCACCACTGTCAATGCAGCGGGCAATGTCACCACCGCCACCACCAGCGCCAATGTCGGTGATGCATTGACCAACCTGAGCACCAGCCTGGCCAACAGCGCTAACGTGGGTGTCAACTATGACGACGCGGCCACCAAGGCCCGCGTGACGTTCAACCCGACTGGCGCTGCAACCACGCTGGCGAATGTTGCCGCCGGCACCTTGAGTGCCACCAGCACCGAGGCGGTCAATGGCACCCAGTTGAATGCTACCAATACCACCGTCAGCGCCCAGGGTGCCCAACTGAGCGGCATGGTCAACGACGGGACAGGCATCAAGTACTTCCACAGCGCTTCAACCAAGGGTGACAGCAGCGCCACCGGTCTCGACAGTGTGGCCATCGGCCCGTTGGCCACAGCAGCCGGCGGCGGATCCATCAGCCTTGGTAACGGTGCCACCACCACTGCAACGGGTGGTCGAGCGATCGCCTTGGGGAACTTATCAAGCGCCCAGAGTAACGGTTCCGTCGCGATCGGCTCTGAATCCACCGCCTCCGGCATTGACGGTCTTGCGTTGGGCTGGCAGGCCCAGGCGCTGGCAGCCGGCGCCGTCGCGCTTGGCGGTGAGGCCGCTGCGTCAGGCAATAACAGTGTCGCCCTGGGCAACAACGCCAGTGCTACGGTCGCAAACTCCATGGCGTTGGGCTCTTTCGCCACCACCACTGCTGCTACTGCGACGACCAATGGCGTGATCAACGGCACCACTTACACCTACGCCGGTACTGCGCCTGTGGGCGTGCTCAGTGTTGGCAATGCAACCCAGCAACGGCAGATCACCAACGTCGCCGCAGGCGAGGTTTCGGCTACCAGCACCAATGCGATCAATGGCAGCCAATTGAACGCGACCAACACGGCAGTCAATGCCTTGGGCGCCCAGGATCAACAATTCACCACCGCTCTGGGTGGCGGCGCGCAGTTGGACCCGACCACGGGGGCCTGGCTCGCACCGAGCTACAGCACCACCACCATCGATACCGCCGGCAATGCCAGCGCCCCTGCCATCAGCAACAACGTGGGCACTGCCTTGACCGGCCTCAGCACCAGCCTGGCCAATACCGCCGCCGTGGGCGTCAAGTACGATGATGTGAGTACTAAAACCTCGGTGACCTTCAACCCAGGTGGCACCGCCACCACCCTGAGCAACGTCGCCGCCGGCACCTTGAGCGCCACCAGCACCGAGGCGGTCAACGGTAGCCAGTTGAATGCCACCAACACCTCGGTCACCGACCTGGGCACCAGCCTCAACACGTCCATCACCAACCTGGGCAACAGCTTCAGCACCCAGTTGGGCAACATCATCAACAATGGCGACGGCATCAAGTATTTCCACAGCGAATCCAGCCTGGGCGACAGCACGGCTACCGGCCTCGACAGCGTAGCCATCGGCCCGGTGGCAACCGCTTCGGCCGACAATGCCATTGCCCTGGGCAACGGTGCCAACGCCAGCATCGCCAACTCCCTGGCTCTGGGTAATGGCGCCACCACCGCTGCGGCCACTGCAACTGCCAGCGGCGTGA